>DATFAZ010000168.1:0-4322 GCA_035254105.1 Noviherbaspirillum sp.
AATAGGAAAATCCGATGAAAACATGGATGACATGGCTGATGAAATGGCTGATGGCCGCCACCCTCGCTTCAATGCTGAGCGCCTGCGGATACAACGAATTCCAGGACAAGGATGAACACGTGAAGGCGGCTTGGGGCGAAGTGGTGAACCAGTACCAGCGCCGCGCCGACCTGATCCCGAATCTGGTCAATACCGTCAAGGGTTATGCGTCGCATGAAAAGGAAACGCTGGAAGCGGTAACCCGCGCACGCGCTGCCGCCACCAGCTTCCAGATCACGCCGGAAGTGCTGAACAATCCGGAAGCATTCAATAAATTCCAGCAGGTGCAAGGCGAGCTGTCCGGCGCCTTGTCGCGCCTGATGGCGGTGGCCGAGAACTATCCGCAACTGAAGGCGGACACCAGCTTCCGCGATTTGCAATCGCAGCTCGAAGGTACGGAGAATCGCATCACTGTCGCCCGCCAGCGCTACATTCAGGCAGTCCGTGAATACAACGTACTGGCGCGCAGTTTCCCAACGAACCTGACGGCAATGATGTTCAACTATGAAGTCAAACCGTCATTTACGGTAGAGAATGAAAAGGCAATTTCGACCGCGCCACCCGTCAATTTTGGCAAGTAAGTCGGCAAATAAGCTGAATACGCTCATGAGCTTCTACCGTCCACTTCTCGGGCTGATACTGGCACTACTGCTGGTGGCGGCAAACGCGCAGGACTTCGTGCCTGTGCCGCCGCTGCAGACGCGCGTGACCGACAAGGCTGGCATGCTGAGCGAAAATCAGCAAGCCACGCTGGAGAACGTGCTGAAGGAATATGAAGCGCGTACGGGAAGTCAAATTGCAATCCTGCTCGTCAGCAAGACCGAACCGGAAGCAATCGAGCAGTACAGCATCCGTGTGTTCGATGCCTGGAAGCTGGGGCGCAAAGGTGTCGATGATGGCGTGTTGCTGGTTGTCGCAAAAAACAATCCGCCGGCATTGCGCCGATTGCGCATCGAGGCCGGTCGCGGCGTGCAAGGCACACTGACCGACGCCCAATCCAAGCGGATTCTTCAGGACGTGATTGCGCCGCATTTCCGCCAGAATGACTTTTACGGCGGACTGGCGGCGGGTGTATCTGCCATCACCAGCCTGCTCGACAAGGAGCAGTTTCCGGCACCGGCCGGCAAGCCGGATGCGCAGCAGGAAAACGAACCGGATATTTCGCTCGGCCTGTTCTTCTTTTTCATGATCCTGTTCATGCTGATGTCGCGTGCCCGCTCGCGCCAGTTCGCACGCCATCGCCATGGCTGGGGCCGCTCCATACCCGGTGTGATCCTCGGCGGAGGTCTGGGTAGCGGCGGCTTCGGTAGGGGCGATGGAGGATTCGGAGGCGGCGGCTTTGGTGGCGGCGGTGGAGGATTCGGCGGTGGCGGCGGCAGCGGCGATGGCGGCGGTGCATCGGGGAACTGGTAATGAAGACACTCTCGCGCCTGATCAGGCATCTATGCACCACAACAGCCGCCGGACGGCGTGCTTTCCCGGAATCGACGCTGAAGGCCATAGAAAAGGTCATCGCCCAAGGCGAAACCCGCCATCGCGCTGAAGTCCGCATGATCGTCGAGCCTTCCCTCACGGCACAGGCGGTATTGAATGGCGTTTCTCCGCGCGAGCGCGCCCGGGACCTTTTTACCCAATATCGTGTGTGGGATACGGAAGAAAATTGCGGCGTCCTGGTATATGTGAATCTTGCTGACCATCAGGTGGAGATTGTCGCGGATCGGGGCGTCGGCCGGCTTGTTCCTGCCCGCGATTGGGAAGCCATCTGTCGGCGGATGACGCAGGGTTTTGCAGCCGGCAATTATCACGATAGCGCGATCACCGCACTGGACGAATTAACCGCCCTTTTGCAAAAACATTATCCGGACGATGGCTCCACGCTCAACCAGCTTTCCAACCAGCCGGTAATGTTGTAACCGGCGCGGCGGAATGGCATCGGTGTTACAGCCCAGCTGAAAGCGCTCTAGCGTGCCGAGTCCGCAGCACGCAAGCGCTCGATGCGCTCATCATCGCTCGGATGCGAGCTGAGGTATTCCAGCGGGTTATTACGGCGCGCCTTGCCCTGTGACTGCGGCCTGCGCTGTCCCGCTCCTTCCTCATTCTCATTCGGTTCCTCAGAGGGACGAGCACCCTCATGTTCGTGCACGACCGCCATCTTCTCAAACAAATCCGCCATCGGCGATAGCGGCACGTGATTCGCCCGCATCATGTCGATCGCATACTGGTCGGCCTCGCGCTCAAAATCGCGTGAATACTTCTGGTCCAGCAGAAAAGTCGGTGCGGCCGCCAGAACGCTCGATACATCGCCGACCAAGAGGTTCACGACCGTACCGACACCCAGTGCCTGCAAAAGACGACGCAAGGAATGCCGACGATGCACATGACCGAGCTCATGACCAAGCACCGCGAGTACCGCCTGGTCGTTGTGTGCCAGCGTTACCAGCTGATCGGTCATGACAATCACGCCATTCGGCAGCGCAAACGCATTCGGCCCCAGCTTGCTATACCGGAATTCAAGGCGGTAAGCCGTTTTTTCATCACGCGGCTGCCGCAATTGTGCAAACAGCTGCCGCAGACGTGCCTGCTCCGTTGAAGCCAGCCGCGACGGCTCCATGTAGCTGTTATCGATCAGCCGCAACTGCTCATCGCCAATGCGCTTTTCGATAGATGCCGGCAGGTGTTGCGCCAGCGTGTCGGCCGCCCATGGCAGACCCCATTGGTATCCTGCAATCAGGATCGCCAGCAGTGAAACGAGTGCCAGCAGCGATAAGGGCCACCGGACCTGCCAGCGGACGACCCATGGCTCGCGATAGCCGTTCTTTCGCAAAAGGCGATCGAGCCCCGGATCGCTGCTCTGGATAAATCCGCCATCTGGAAAGCGCAGAATGCGCGGCGCATGCTCCAGCCGTTCCGAGACGCTGAGCTTTGATAGCCGGGCACTGCGCCGCACACCTTCCCCGTTGATGGCGACAATGCGCTTGTGAATCAGCAGCATGACGGAATGTGCCCGTGCGCTCTGGCCGTCGTAGTAAATGGCTGTAATCATAGTGCGATATCGATATCGAACAGGTCGCCGGCCTCCTGCCCCATCGCTCCGGCGCTATCGGCATGCTGGTCGGCAGTAAATTCCTCCAGATCGCCGGACGGTATCAGCGTCATGCTCTCGACGCGATACTTCGCCAGACGCACTGCTGCAAACGGTTTGTATAAACCAAAGGTAAGCGTAATCAGAATCAGGTTGGTGGCATGAATCCACAAGAGTGAGCGCGCCCTAGCCTTGCTTTCGAAGCGGTGCCTGCCGAGCTCCGTATTGTTCCATACGAGGTTCTGAAGGCGGCTTTCAAGATACGGCCGTACGAACAGGTAGAACGCATAGGCGCTCAGCAAGCCATACAACAAAGCAAACAACCAGCCGAAAACCGTCCCCAGCAAGTATTCATACAGGCCCGCGGTAAGAAAGCCGAAGATCGCAGCAGGAATCGTCCCGAGAAAGAAGAAGCCGACTGCTTTGCCATAGGTTTTGAAAAATTCAACGGCGCGCGCGTGAAAGTAAAACGGGGTCTGTCCGAAGTCGGCATTGTCGTGTTGGTAGCGCTTCAGGTAATAGTGCGCCAACGGTATCGTTGCGCCCAAGGCGACCAAGGGCAGCAATGCCGCCAGCAGAATCACGCCTATGCCTGGGCTGCGTGAATACGAAGTGACCAGGCTCCAGACGAACAGCCCGATAATGCCGAGGACGACCGGAAACAGGATCAGCATGCGGTATGCATCGCCGACGGTTCCGCGAAAATGAAAACGCAGGCCACGGTAACTCGAGTTCACCATCTTGAAGCGAAACGCACGCGCCAGCAGCCACGGCATGATGCCGGCAAGGACAAGGGCGACGATAACGGCAGCCACCGCAGAAGCGTCATAGGACACTTTATAGGCGGCGACTAGCACGAGCGCCAGAATGCGCCCTTTGAGGATGGCCTTCGGTTCGCCGTGGTAATCGAAAATTGCGCCAGCGACGTGCGTATTGCGGTAGAAGTATTGCAAACGGCGTACTTTCGCCCAGGCGGAATAGATACCGCAAGTCAGAATGGTCAGCAGCAGGTTTACCACCCAGATACGGAAATACTCGGCACCCGTCCCGGTAAATTCGAACTGCTGCGGTTCGGTGGACCGGTCCACGTTTGACGCAGCTGCCGGCGCCGGCTTCTCCGCAGTTCGATGGAGCGGCAACGTCTGTTCAAAACGCAACGGCGGTGCGTTCGCAACGCTGTCGATGGTGGCCTCGCCCATTT
>DATFAZ010000169.1:0-18761 GCA_035254105.1 Noviherbaspirillum sp.
AAGAGGCGGCCGGCGCCGCGGCTGGACTGGAAGAGCAGGCGGTGCGGCTGTCCCAAGCCGTGTCGCTGTTCGGGCTTCCCGCTGCCGATGCACGCAGATGATGCGAGCGTTGCATTGTTCACGGCATCGCCAGCAGGGATGATATTGCCTCATATCAGCTGAATAATTTGAATTATATGTGTGAAAACTGCGGCAATAAAATCAGTTACTTACCAAAGTTAATATATCAACAATGTTTGTGAAAACTTTTGTTTTAATTGCACTAGGGAAACTTGTGTTTTGAATTATATCTGTTAAAAACACGCGCCCGCTTTTCCGGTCTAAGGTTGAGCGGCATGTTTTGTGAGTGCTTTCCACCAGAGCGCGTTGCCGTCAACAACGATGCCAAAGCGATCTACACCAGAATCTCCAGGGAAACCTTCTCCACTCGTGCGTGGTGTCGGTCGTCGACGTGCTGCCAACGGAGCGATAGCAACGCCGGCTGACTGCCGCCATGCATTTATTCCGCCCGATTTGCCTGACGAGGCATTGATTTCAGATGTCGGGCGCTATCACATCCTCAGTGCCAATCATACAATCACCCAAACGTATCAAGAGCTGTTCCACTGTTCGCCGTTTTCGTTAAATGCGTGGATACCGCCACATCTGGCAAAGCTCGCGAGTCATTTGCCGGGAGATGTTGCAGCCAATACACGGGCGTTACTACAGCATAAAACGCTGTTTCCGCTGCTTCAGTTATTTTCCGGCTTGACGTTTCCCGAGTCTCCCTTAACGCTCCGGTCAAATAGACGTCTTGATGAGGCGCGACCGCCGGGTAATCTGTCCGCTGACAATGCAATCCAGTACCCCAAGCGCTTGACCGTGGAGCCAACCCGGCTATGCGTCAAGTGTATGCATGAAGACCTGAAAAGCCATGGTGTGCCCTATATTCATCGGTCACATCAAATTCCGGGTGTTGAAGTGTGTGCCAAGCACGGCGTTTCACTCATCGACAGATGTTTCTATTGCAGCTGCTGGTTCGATCGCCCAAAACAACTGGTTCTGACTCCATGGCGGCCATGTCTTTGCCACCATTATCTATTGGATTCTCATGCACCGGTCCAAAAGTCGAGCAATCTCGTGGCGTTATCTTATGCCAGGTTCACGAGAGATTTGCTGTTGGCGCCGTCGATGCTTGTCCAGCCGGAAGCGTTAGTTGCGGCATACAAGCAGCGCGCACGTGATCTCGGGTACACGCGCGGCACCAACATCGACCGTAATCGGCTCTTCGCAGAAATTGAACAGTACTACGGCAGGGAATCGCTCTCAAAAGTCGATGACGCCTATCAAAAGAATCGGCTCACGGGATGGTTTAATTTGATTAACGTCCGATTTACCAGCGAAGTGCCGTTGGGACGGCATCTCCTGTTTGCGCATTTCCTGTTCCGGGACGCGGGTGCATTCTGGCGCGCTGTGCTTCATCCGCTGACGGTGCCGCTGGTCACTGATGATAGTAGCTCGGCTTCGCAACAGGTTGCGCCATCGCGCGGCAACGCCAAGAAGGTACCTGCAGCTGCCCAGACGAAGGCAAAGCGTGTGCAGGAACTACAGCGCAAGCTGCTCAGGGCCGCTAGAGAGATGGGGATATGCACCATTGAGTCCTTGTGGCGCAAGAAATTTGGCGTGCTGAAGCAGCTCACCACTTTGGAACCCATCGCTTTGGCTCGATTAACGGAACAGTTAAAGGCAATCAAGCCAGGTAACAGGCCGGCGCCAAACAGGCCGGTCAGGCCGCATCCAGAGGATGAAGCACGGGCGCGCAAGGTACGTGAAGCAGCGGAAAAACTCTATGCTTCAATCGATAAGCCGGAGCGAGTCAGCGCCAATCGTCTTTCGCGTGCAGTTGGCTGGAATTTGGTTTCCTTGAACAAGGACCGGTTTCCGGCGACCCGGAGCGCCGTCGAAGAGCAGATGGAGTCCAACTGGTATTTTTATGCGCGGCGCATCGTTTGGGCGCTGCTTACGCTGCGCGAGGATTCGGCTCGCGCAATTAGAGATCTATGTGGTGTTGAATACTATCGAGGAAAGGTGCTAATTGCGCATTTTAGCGAAATCGATACCTCGCTTCCCTTGGCTAAGGGTACTGTGGTGTCGCTTTTGCAGCAGCGTGGCATTGATCGGCACTGGGAGGGGCCATGCCCGGCGCGTGAATTTCCGCAGGCAGGTCGAGCTTTCTATTACGGCCGTACTTGACACTGCGCGCGTGGTGAACTATTCGGGAGTATTGTCCCTGTTCGTCATGAAATGTGCTCGTGGAGCACAATATGCGTGCGGATGCCGGCAGCACGGTAGATTTGCCACGTCGGAACCTGCCCGAGCGGCGCTGTCGCGGCGAGTTGTTGTCGCCACCAGAAAAATCTCCGCCGCTGGAACGCATCCGTTGATTCGACCAAGTTGGATAGTTCACGCTGAGTGCGTGGCAGCTTTGCGATGTGCTTATCGAGCCAGGATGGATGGCTTGTGCGTCGGCCAAGTTCATTACGCGTTACACGAAGTGGCTTGCCCGGAAAAGCGAGGATCTCTGCAGCCGCGCGGCGGACTTCCCGTGCCAACGCGCGGTCACGGCTTGTCCAATCGACATGCGATCGCGTTGCAGTATGCCTTGAAGCAGGGTGGAGGTTTTGTTGAAGCCAGCAGCGGTCGTGCCGGTATAGCCAAGTCACTTCTGCGGGGAGCGCCTCACGAAGCGCCTTGAACCCCAAAGTTGGCGCTTGATGTAGTACTGTGCACAAGGCATGGCGCGCACGATGCAGTCGCGCCATGTGTATGCTCATCGCCCGTGCCTGCTGAAGTGACGTGTCCCCTCCCAACACACGGTTGACAGTGGAAGCTGAAACATTCAGCTTTAGCGCGATCTCCCTGACATCCGTACCTTTTTCCAATGCGGCACGAATGCGCCCATATAACTTGAACTGCATCATCTTGGGGCGAAGCCTAACGGGAAGGTTGGCACGTTGGGCGTGAACGAGTGCAGTGTTCACAGAGATGCGCAGCGCCTGAGCCGCTTGACGGACAGAACGCCCTTGGATGACGATCAGCTCATGCAGTTGCTGTTCCAGTTGTCCATTAGCCAATACGGTGGTGTGTGGAATTGACGGCGCTGTCGCTGAGACGACAGCATCGGACTCGAAGAAGGAGGTCAGGCTCTTTTTGAGGAATCCAATCAAAAGCAAATGCTTTAACGGGTGTTGTGTTCCACGTGGTTTGCGCCCAAGAGCAGCAAGCCAACATTGATCCCTATGCCGATTAGCGAGCAGGTCCTGAAATATTGGCATGGTTTGGAGCGGCGCCCAGAATCGGAGGAGCTCTTCACGTAATTCATGTTGCCGTATTCTTGCCGTGGACGTCGCAAACCCGTCTCGCAGGAGATGGTGCGTGTAATGTGCCTGCAGCGTCCGGTTCCCTGGGAAGTGCTCATTGACGACAAGCGCTTCTGCACTGAGCCGTGCAATTAGTAGCAGCTTCGCATGCTGTTCTCGGGAATCGATGATGGTACTTACGTGGAAGCGTGTATCTGCATGATCAGGCAAAAAGAATTGCAATCGGCCCAACCGCTTGGCCAAGCAATCGCTTTCCATGAGCGGCACACCGTGATAAGGACAGACGAGCACGCCGGGCAGTTGATGCACTCTGTACCATGTCGCCACGCCCAACTCTTGCTTGTCTTGGACAATGCATTGCGGGCAATAGCTTAGCCGGTCGGCCGCGCTGATGCGGCTGGCAACCCATCCCAACGTAAGTTTGATGGCTGAAGGAGTTCCCTCGGCAATCGCGTGCAGCGCCGAGTTATATTGCATGGGGCTGGTGAACAGGCGGAAATAGGGAAGGATCGTGTGCTGCCGAACTAATGTATCGACATCGGCAACCGGTAATGCCAGGTGCGACAGCATGGTTTTCAATCCGGCTGGAAACGATGTGCTGGGGCTGATGGTGCGGCGCCCAGTCAACTCCAGCAGACTGGTGCCCGACGAGGAGTAGCCACTCAACACATGACGACGGGATAGAATACCGAAGATGGTTTCTTCCGGAACGACAACATCTCCCGCCCTTCCCGAGGAGCGGACCAGGAAAGTATCGCTACCTTGCTCAAGGCTTTTTCGGTCGTCGAGACCGCAGTCCGAATGGATCCCCATTGATGACTCCCTGATTCTTGAGCGACGCATAAGGATCTTCGTCCTCGACAACATCGCGCAGATCGTTATCACTATCGCCGGCAAGTGACTCGCCCGTTGCAGAGGTGGCTGCATCCGTATCTTTGTGAGCGATCACCGTATCGGACTTGGCGTCCGGTGTAGATGTTTCATCTGACGGCAGTGGATAGAGCGCATTCAAGTGGTCGTCGATCATCTGCGCTTCTTCTGGTGTTTCCATCAAGCTGCCGAGAAGCTCTTCTGGCGGCAGCATGTCCTCATATTCGGAGAGCGATTCGAAGGTGTTTTCGCGGAGCTTGTTCAATGCCGCGTGCAGTAACGTCAATGATTCGTCATACACCTCATTGAGTAAGGAAATGGTGATCGTTTCCGAGCCGTCCGACATCGCACGCTGCTGCGCTAATTTGAACAGCAGCATTACGACATCGGGAATGCTTTGACTTAAATCGAAGATTGCAGTCAGCATGTCGTCGTCCGGCGTGACCGGATGCTGCACCCATTGATACATCCAGATGCGGCGTACAAAATCATCCCATTCCTTGGTCCGTCTCAATGGCCGCCGGAAGTCGAGTAACCCACTTTCCGAAGCACGGCGTGCATCTTTCATCTCTTTGCCAAACAGACGTCCCGCTTTGTAAGTGCCGATTTCGACTACCGGCACGCGTAAGATGGTCCGTAAATCCTGAAAGAAGTGCATCAAGGGTGCACTCCCGCCTGTTTTGGATAGGTTCAGGCGTTGGATCTCGTCGATCAGAAGAAGGCCTAGAAAGTGGGTGGCAGCGATTTGGCGCATGGCGCCTTCGAGCATGTCCTCGCGCATTCTTGACTTGGAAAATTCCTTTTCATACTTGCCCCCGGTATGCAATGCCAAGTCGACTTGCCGGGCGAATTCGCGGCAAAAGCTTGAGATGGATCCGTTTTT
The DNA here is from genome assembly GCA_035254105.1 of Noviherbaspirillum sp. GTDB lineage: Bacteria > Pseudomonadota > Gammaproteobacteria > Burkholderiales > Burkholderiaceae_D > Noviherbaspirillum. Next base: position 5,113 of record DATFAZ010000169.1, read on the forward strand.
CGGGCATGTAACCTTGAGCCAGACGATTTGGGTGATTGGCAGGTGGCGTTCCTGCCAGGAGGTATGCTGGATAACTTGCTGTGGATAGGTACGCAAAACGGCATCCGCACAAGTAGTCTTGCCCGATCCACTTAACCCAAGCAAGATGGCTTGAGATTCGGTTAGAACGAGTTGCGGATCGACTTTGACATGGCGGGACGGGTCTTGCGCTGTGTATACCATGCGCCATGTACTGGCTTCCAGCGGATTCCTGACGACATAGCCTGCGCGAATCAGGCGTGAAATGGTGCGCTCGACTTGATAGAAGATTGGCCGTCGTGGAATAACGATATGCTTTAAGCGAGCAAGCAGATGCCAGCGCTGCTCCGTCGGCAGATCGCGCTCTACCGAGTCGAACGGAGGCTTGAGCATCATGCTAGCGGCGGCTTGCTTTTCACTCAATATCGGTGGCAAAGCCTCGATCAAGGGGTTGCCGCTGTACTCCGGAATGGGTTGACCCTTGTAGACCGGCGCAAAGGGATGGTTGCTCATGGCGCTCTCCGCAAGACTTCTGTTCCACTTACGCGTTCGTCGTGTCCTTATAGTTTCCAGATGTCGTCCAGCGGATCTGGGCCGCGCATTTCGGGATGCAGTTCGATTACCTTGGCCTTGGCCGGCTTGTTGCAATACGATTGCGCCGCTTCCCGGGCGCGGTCAACTATCTGCGCAGTCTTTTCGAAGGCACGGTTGCCTTCGATGTTCGCGGTCTTGGCGGTTTTCGTCAGTCCGTCTTTCGCCTTGGCTGCTTTATCTTTCGCGCGGTCGACGATACCGTCGCATTCAGCGTCAAAAACGGCGAAGGCCTGCCGTGTTTGAGCGTCCTTGTCCTGTGCTGCCTTGGCAAGCAGTTTCGCACGGTCCATCACTTCTTCTAGTCGGGATAAACGGAATTGTTCATCCTTGTCGAGCAAAACGCAGGGCTCCCACTCACGGGTCTTCGCGTTGAAAATCCAGATGTACTCTGGCCAATCAGGAACGTGGCGGATTTCGATATGTTCGGTATGGCCGTTCGTACGCACGCGAGCAAACCATTCTTCACGCATTGTGCGTTCGGATGCATAATGACGCCCGCAAAAATAAATCCCATCTCGCCGGATAGATGCCGTTGCTGCCGGCAGTAGCTTGGTCCAGATTTTTTGCTGTCCGATGCTCTTTCCGCCTCCGGTCAAGTTTTCCATTCCCCACTTCCAGACTGCGATCGGTGTAGCGTCTGTCAGATTTTCACCCAGCATCTCCTTCGGCAGCGCACCGTCCTGATAGGCAGACCAGTTATATTTGATCAGTTTGCGGATCAATATGCAGGTCAAGTCGGGAATCGTCAGGCTGGCATCGAGACGACAATTGCGGCGATATACCTCGTCCATGCGCGTATTCAATGCCCCAGGCAGGAAGTGAATCGTATGACCGTTGATGAGACGAAACTGCTGTTCGACGTTGGGCTTCCAGTCACCACGGCAAACGGCGGCATTTTGCGCCTTGATCCCAAGCTCCTTTGGCAAAGCATCCGATGCCCTAGATTTCATCTCTAGATTGTCACCTTCTACGCTATACGGCAAATGATGGCAGGGCCAGACATGTTCATCGATCGCGATACCGAAACGCCGGCAAAAATCGACTTTGCTTGTAAAAGCATTGAACAGTGCAAGTCGCGCGCCTTCCCAACTCGGGCCGTCAAGGCCAAGATAGAAGCCCACCACCATGCGGGAAAAGGAATCCACGACCACATACAGCACCGGGCGGCCGATCACCCAGGCACGGTTAAAAACAGAAACGAGATAGACATCGACGATCGTGGCGTCGATCTCAAACCGTGCACCCGGGCCGAACAGGCCACGACGCGACGAACCCATGACGCCACGATGTCGCAAGTTCCATGTCTTGGTGCTGATGATTTTCTTGGTGAGCGAAAGATCGGCATTCTCTTCATGGTAGACGGTCCAGAATTGAAAATAGGAAGGAGCTTGGTGATCTTCCGGCGGAATCGGAAAGTGGCGGTCCCCAAAAATGACTTTCCCCTGGCTGAAATATTTTTCTTTGGTGTCTTCCCATGCCCGCTTTATTGTGACGCCCGGCTTGTAGAATTCCGCAATTCCATTGACAATTTGTTGACGACATGTCGCTGTCGCAATTCCGAGTCGGGCGTCTTCGTTGCCGTTTAAGGCAACTCGATCCGGACGCCGTCCGCGCTTTTTGGTACCGGGTTGCTGTTTCTGCCCTGTGGGGCCGGACAAATCTTGCCGGCCCAATAAGGCATCGATTGAGCTGCCGTAAGCCCAATAGCGGTATAACGGCCGATACACTTGCATTGGCTTGAGCTTCAGTTCGGCGATACGTTTGCCAATTAAGAAACCCCGTGTTCCAGGAAGGAAGATTGCAGGAATATGTAGTTCACTGACGAGTGGCTCAATGATTTTCCAATCGCGGTCCCTGGCATCTCGACTGCGCTTCAAAATATGCTCTTCTTGCGTCAGATCGTATGGGCGCAGCTTCACCTCAATCAAATGCAGCTTGCGTGCCGCAAATAGTGCGAGCGTGGCGGACAGCGATTTGATTTCCGGTTTTTTGAGAATTTTTTGGATCGCAATCACCACGAGATCATCAGCTTCGCGGTCTACCCATAGTACACGTTGCGGACAACAGAACTTGATATCGCTCACGCCAGGCACGGGTTCGAATACTTGGCCGGGAATCAAGGTGTTAACTGACTCGTCGGTATTCATGACGCACCCCTTTCAGAGCATGCAGTGCGGTGTCATTGGCATATGCCAGTATCTTCGGCGTATATCGAGGACCGATCAGGGTGGTCAAGTCCAGTTCAATAAAATGGTGCCATGCGCAATGGCGGAATAGTTGGTACACAAATTCAGTATCGATGCCGCCAAGGGATGCAGCACACGCGTGCAATATCTGCTTGAGCGGCGTGCCTTCTTGTGAGGCCGCACGTAATGCCGCGATGAATGGCGCAATGTAGATCTCTATGGAGGATGCGCCGAAATCGTGCTCGACCGCCACATAGTGCAGCCACTCCAGATTCGTCACCATGGTTTCATCGAAATCATGGTTGGTAATGAGGTGCCACGGTACGCTACGCATCTGCCAATAGCGCCGCTCGATTTCCAGTTTCTCCAGGATGCGTTTTCGTCTTTTCCCATTGAGGTCAGCAGCTCGCTTGACACTGATGGCGCGATATGAGCGATGGCCGGTGGCGTCGATCACTGTGAGCAGAAAATCCGTCGTCATGACGAGCGGTATCTTGCTGTGGGGGTATCGAGGGTGTCGAATGCCGAGGTGGCGTGCGATCGCTTGCGTGCACTCTTCAGGAAAAAGAGGAAATTGTTCCCGAATATCGATGACGTCTTTTGCATAATCCGCCATCAGGAAAAAATGATCTTCGCCATCTGCCAAGAGATGGTGTTCTCGACCGGTTGTTATGCTGAAGGGGCGACTGGCTCTACCTCGTGTTGAAAACGTGCGAACATCGATCCATGGCCGGTAGGCTGCACCTTCTCCTTGGCCAAGCCCTTGGCTTTTCCATCGCTGAATGTCATTGGACGTAACAGGAGAATGCCGCACCTAATTGCTCCCCGTAAATGCCGTATGGTGGGCGCGAGCAACATGTCCGCAAATCAAAATTTCAGTTTATACCGCACTGCCATAACGTCAAATGTTTTGTGAATTGGTTAGTACAGCAGCCATTTGATTGTACAAAGAGACCCATTCCGAGTTCGCGTCGTTGCCGGTAGGACAATATTGCAGTACGCTTGATAGTTGCTTAATTGCATTTAATATTACTGCTTCACTTTGGCATCACACTTTGGATACGGGAAAAATGCTGATAGATAGGCATAACCTCCATTTGATTCGTACCCCATTGGTTAGCCTAGGAAGGGATCATGAAACGGAAGTGCTTTTATAGCTTTCACTTTGCTCAGGACGCCATGCGTGCTTCGCAAGTACGTCAAATCGGAGCAATTGAAGGAAACCAGCCGGCAAGCGACAACGATTGGGAAAAAGTCAAAGGCGGGGGCGACCGGGCAATTGAGAAGTGGATTGCAGACCAAATGGACGGAAAAACCTGTGCCATTGTTCTCGTTGGCCAGCATACTGCCAATAGAAGATGGATCAATCATGAAATTGTCCAGGCATGGAACCGAGGCATGGGTGTGGTTGGCATTCGAATCCATGGACTGAAGAATTGGGACCAGCAGACTGCTCTATGTGGCGCGAATCCCTTTGACTATATTACTCACGGTGCAACGCAGAAAAAACTATCCTCAATCGTCAAGTGTTACGATCCTGTCGGTATAGACAGTAAGGCGAGATACGCATGGATTGCAGCGCATTTGGCGGCAGCAGTCGAGGAAGCCATTGCGATTCGAAAGACATACGCCGCCTAGCGTAAAGAGAACAAGAAATGCGGCGATGCGGTGCAGTCACAAAAAATGGCCGGACATGCCTGAACGCATGCCGGACAGGAAGTGAGTTTTGCCATGTTCATGCATCGCAAGCCTCAGGCGGGGAACTGATTGCGACATTGCTTGGCGCTGTTGTGGGAACGGCAGTCGCTCCCGGAATAGGGACAATTGCCGGCGGCGTCGCCGGTAACAAGCTGCGGCAGACCATGCTCGATCGCAAGAGCCGGAAGACAAAAGTGTTTATTAGCTTTGATTTCGACCATGACCGCCGATTAAAGGACCTGATTCTTGGTCAGGCCCGCCATCCTGATGCGCCTTTCAAAATCATCAACCGCTCATTGAAAGAGGCTGCGCCCGAGCCGAAATGGGAAGCCAAGGCGAATGCATCGATCAGGCGTTCAGACCTGGTTCTCGTTCTTTTAGGCGAAAGAACATATCGCGCACAAGGAGTCCTGAAGGAAGTTAAGATGGCGCGCGCAGCAGGCGTGCCTATTGCGCAGCTCATCGGATACCGGCATGGAAGATACACTGCGGTTGCTAACGCAGGACGAGTATATGCGTGGACACGCGAAAATCTATACAAGCTTTTCAGATAGCGGTTCAGGTGCAAACTAACAATAAGAAATTATCCAACTTCAAGACGCTATGACTTTCTATCAACTAGCATTACTTGGTGAGCCAGAGGCCGGTCTCCAAAAGATCGTTGAAGAAAAGCTGAAAGAGGCGATTGCTTGCCTGGGTATGACGCTTGGCAAGGAAGTCACGCTGCATACAGGGCCAGATGCCTTTCAGCCATTTCCCAAGTTAAGCACAGCCGCGCTGTATTTCGGACGCGAAGCAGCGCCCGTCCATATTGGCCTGCAGACGCTCATTCACAGCAAGGTGCCCATAGTTCCGGTCGCATCGACGGCGAAGCAATTTGGACTCGAAATACCTCCGAGTCTTCAACCCTTCAATGGCGCTTTTCTTGACCAGGCGAACGCTGATCGCCTGGTCACGATATTGCTGGAATGTGCTGGATTACTCCCGCGGCAGCGTCGCGTATTCATAAGCTATAAGCAATCTGAAACACGTAACGTGGCACTTCAACTTTTCGAAGCGCTGTCATCCCGGCGGTTCGATGTGTTCTTGGATACACATGGAATCGCGGTTGGCGTGGATTTCCAGGAAGAGCTTTGGCATCGCTTAAGCGACAGCGATGTGGTATTGATGCTTGATTCGCCGGGTTACCTTGAGAGCCGTTGGACCCGCGCCGAGCTCGGCCGTACGCTGGCAAAGCAAGTAGGCGTGCTCCGCGTAGGATGGCCGGGACACGATCTTGATCGACGCGCTTCCTTGGCGAGGAATTTGCCGCTTTCTGCGGCAGACTTCACGCCAGAGAATTTATTAACAGAGAATGCCATCAAGGAAATCTGTACGGAACTTGAGTCCACACGAACGACAAGTATTGCATTGCGTTACCTCAGTTTGGCTGAGCAAATTGAGCAAGGACTTCTGACGATTGGTGGGACCGTACTGGGAATTGGGCAGCGCAGACGCATGGCAATTCAATTGCCAAACGGCGAAAACACGTTTGCTTTCCCAGTCCTTGGCATTCCCTCTTCCGTGACGATGCAAGAAGCTATTGTGGAAGGACATGAAAACGCGGTTGCCGTCATCTACAATCATTTGGGTGTCCGCCAGAACTGGCTGGATCATATGGCTTGGCTTGGCGAGCATATTCAGTCTGTGCGCTGGGTGCGAGAATCAGAAGCGGCGTGGAGCTTTGCCGACTGGGAGAAATGACATGCCAGGCTCGATCTTTTTGTCTGCAAGTGTGCCAGTGCGCGGCAGGGGCGACTATTGGAAAACTGCCGATCCACTATTGATCCAATCAGCAATACGCGCGTTGGCAACAACAGCGCTAGGGCGTCGACGAATTGTCTGGGGTGGGCATCCGGCGATTACTCCCATGTTGATGGAGGCCTGCAATGAGCTTGGCCTGGAATATGGGAAGTCGGTGCACTTATATCTATCTCTGTTCTTTAAGGAAGAATTCCCGGATGAGAATAAGTTTTTTCAAAATGTGACCTATGTTGACCCAGTCGACAATGACCGAGAAAAAAGCTTGGCTAAAATGCGAGAGCAAATGCTTAGCCGTTCTGACCTGGAAGCTGCCGTCTTTATAGGCGGTATGGACGGGATTGAAGTGGAGGCAAATTTATTTACGCGCTTTCACCCTGGAAAACAGCAAATTTATGTCGCGTCCACTGGTGGCGCAACACAAGAACTTGCGATCAGGACGGGGATGTCTGTGGACGAAGCGCGCGACATTAACTACGCCAAGCTGTTCTATTCCAAGTTGAATATCAGCCCGAATGAACCAAGGCAAAGCGTATTGCCATGATTGGTTGATGTTTTAACGGCAGCCGCGCATATTAACGGCCTGCTAGCTGCGCGGCTTTCTCAGTGCAGGCGGCAAGATTGCCATAGCCATCGCCCAGCACCCAATCATATGTTGGAACGATGGTCGACAACTTCCTGCCGCCTCCGGCAAGCTGTTCATACGGGCTTTGACCTCGAATATCGGTCCCGATTTTTGGTGCATTGATATTGCGGATATGAATGCTTAGCATTCCCTTGCCCATTTCGTATGAACGCTTAACCTCGTAGTAGGCACAAGGCCTGCGATACGTTTCAGCGCTAATGAGGACAATGGTCACTGATGTGCCCTCAAGCTGCCTGTCGATCCATTTCGAAATGGCGTTCGGTTCCGAGCGCTTAAGTTTTTCCTACTCGGCCTTTCTCATAAATGGCTGTGCCTCGCCTTTCACGCGCACGGCCCAAGAGTTACGTACATGTGCAACCCGTAAAACGTTCCGCTTGTAATGAAAGCATAAAAAAATGCTTTTCGCACTATCTATCCCCCTGCGAACGGCTCAAGCAAACGCCGTCGCCTGACCACGCGTAAAGCGCGCCAGATCCTGGCTGTATGAGGAATTTTTTCTTCGCACGGTGTACGAGGTTCCATATCCTGAATTTGACTTTTCAATGACAGGGTACAAGCCAAGATATTCTTGTCCATCAAAAGAATGCTGCCAATCCTCGATCACCGGAAAAATGGCGACCGCATTTTCCCGATATCCGTCAAAGTATCCCAATTCCCACGGCATCCACTTTGACGTGGAAGCGTTCTCTGTCGCGATAAAGATAAGCGATGAACAAGATTTCATACGCTTGCGAAGAATATCGGCAGTAGCGGGTGTAACGTTTGAACGATCAAGCTGGGTATCCTCAAGCCAGTCAACGTAAACCGTAAACTTCTGCTGCTCAAGAAATTCCTTTACGCCCAAGACAATTTCGGCATCTTTTACAGAATGCGAAAGGAAGACGTCATATGTCTTTCCCGTGTAATGCGCCGTTTCGGACTCACGTAAAATTTGGTTAGCAGCTTTAAAGTTGCGCCGTGCGGAGTGTTGCATCGCATACTGGCGTATGTCTGAGCGTTTGAAGAAGGGCATATCGTGCTTTCCTAAACGGATGAAATAAATGCGGAGTGCTACGCCGATGCGTCATGCCTGAAAAATGGACCGATAGAGTTTCGCGCGACGCGCATCTCTTGGAGAGATTGGGCATCCATTTGGCATTCTTTGTCGCTTGTATATTACGGTGCGTCGCCTACCAACAGAAAAGTTTCATTGTGGCATGGTGAATTGCTCTAGTTAATCCCATAAATATTTGAAGTGCGGTCTGTTAGCCAGAACTTTGCAGATTCATGGTGGCTCACACACGCGTAATGCGCCTCTTTAAAAGAGAGGCATGGCTTGTTTGCCGGCATATTACGGTCGCTCGTAATCACTTGTTCAGAAAGTCGTACTTAGCGATTTCGGCGCGGTGAGTATCTCGCTTCGATCTTGATGATCTAGCCTGTTTGAAGACTACGAGGTAGGCGGTTGCGTATTTCACTGTTCGTGCCCACGCTGTTCAGCGACACGTTCATCATGTTCACTGATCATGATCACTGTTACGGCGAAGACTCCATTGTTCTTGGTGATTTGGGGGGCGTCTTGAGCCGATCTTTAAACGGTCAACCGGCGGCAGTTCGCCGATAAGCAGTCATTAACATGCGTTGATTGAATGGTGTAAATCGACCCATACCGGAAGTAGTCATTTCCAGAAAGCAGCCGCTCAACGTGTTGGATAGCCAGCTGCGAAGCTCCCCGCGTTCGTCCGCAAGTTACGCTGCTTTGCCACTCGGTTGTTGTTGAGACGGCAAAGGCTGATGTTCGACTCGGTCAAGTGCGGGATCAAGGCATGCCCAGCTAGGCGCACTTGACGACCATATGTTCATGCTTGGCTTAATGGATGAAGGGTCGTCGAGGGTGCCCAAACGCACAACTCTAAACTGCGGACGTGCTGATGAGATGCCAAAAAGATGCGTGCCACAGGTCGGGCAGAATTGGCGCGTAATTTGATTGCCGCTGTCAGCTGTTTTCGTGTAGTCGGCTAGCGCCCCCGAAATTTCGAGTGCTTCGGCCGGAACAAGCGCATTCACAGTTCCGTTGGCGGCAAGATGCTGGCAGTCGCGGCACCAGCACACCCTAGTTGCTAATGGCTCTGACGTCAGTCTAAAGTTCACCGAACCACAAAGACAACGTCCTTTTCTTTCCGTCATTTTCTCTCACTTTCTTGTAAATTCAACGCTGAGGTGACCGGCCCGCGTGCGGGTCGGTGTCGATTGTCATGTTAAACATCACTTCCGCCCTCCGAATACTGCTTTATGCCAATATGCTGACGGTGCCTTGAACCAGGCAGAGTTCGATTCATTTGCGAATGCCGCCAACTCCGACATATCTCCCTCGTACCGCTTGTACAAAGCAATTAGCTCACGAAGGCTTGATGCCGCTATACGCTTCGACCGAAGACGAATGACAAGCTCGCGGCTGCGCCCCTCGACACTGGTCACGCCGGGAATCGACTGTAGCCATCCAAAAAATGCAGCTTCATCCGCTTGGGAGTAGTACTGCATTGGCGCCTTCCAAATCAGCTCTGCCATATTGATGTTTAACGGTTTATTGACATGCACCATCAGGTGTCCGAGTCCAATATAGAGTTATGTTCATCTTCCACCCACTTCTTTCCTTTCAAACTCTGCCCAGGTTTCCTCATTGCGAGAAAAAGGAAATATCCCGAAATCTCGCTGGTCGGTCACTACGTGTGTGAACACGACCAACGAACCTCTGTCGTTAACAAGTAAGCGACGAGTAATTTCGGCCTCACCATAGGTGCCTTCTCCGCCGACTTCGGAAATCATTTTCTTGGTGTATCCGTTTTTTTCGCAGCGCAATTGTTCGGACAGCTCGCCCGCCATTCGTCCTGATGCAGTGAAGAATCTGGCTGAAATTTCATTGTTTCTCACATCATGAGACACCACCACGAAGTCTTCCGGCCCAAGATTTCGGTCAACCATATTTGAGAAAATCCATCCATCAAACTTCGGGGTCGTCCGAAGAGCGCCGTAAGCTAGCGGGGAATATTTACCAACGTAGGAATATGTGCCAGAAAGATTTGGGCAAGTTGTTTGGCTAAGCGCCGGCCAGCTATTCGGGTATTTTTCTACGCGGTTCATGCTACAAGCGCTGAGTATCAACGCTATCGGCAGCATCAAGATGAATATAGGGCTTGGCATTCTAATCTGCACAATTTGCCGAGGTATTTCAGGGTAGAGCATCGAAACGTTGAAAGCGGCCACCTTTACACATAACGAGGCTGTAGAATAAATTGGTAGCAACATAGTTGCGCCGGATGTTTGCGATGACTGGCTTGCTTGTTCAACGACGCCTCCCTGTTGCCTAGTTCTCTATCTATATGTCATTTGCGGCTCGGCTTTCGAGCATACTTTGCCGCCTAATGCATGCCTATCCCATATCTATGAATCTTGAATAGATTATGAACGATGCAGTACAGTTTCCACTGCACGTTGACCTTCACCCAACCGCGCAAACTGAATCGCCCTAAACCAATGTTGTGGGTGATATTACCAAACACCGGTTCTACCGTTGCCAGGCGCCGGCCATATTGCTGGCGCCCCCATTCAGAATCGATCTTCTGCTTCATCCGCTCGGGGCAGGATAATGCTCGCTCTGCTTGAACCGGCTTGGCAAACACGACTGCGCGCACAGGTGTTCTATCCGGATGGCGCAGGCATTGTTGGCGCTGCTCGCATGGCACGCAGTACTTCTTCGGCCCGGTGAACTTCACATACTCGCGGCCTTTGATGTGACAGTTGTTTCCGCTCTGGTACAGCGCCTTACCAGCCGGGCAAATGCAGGTGCGGCGCAGTGGATCGTACTGAAAGTCGGATGGCCGATACACACTGTGCCGGCTCTTGCGTTGCTCGGCCTTGTGCCGGGCGCGGTAACGCTCTGCCTGGGCAAACCGGGCGTCACGCTTACGGAACAGCTTGTCGGCAAGATAAGCGTCAATGCCTAGCTGGTCCAGCGCATCCACGTTGGCATCGGTATGGAAGCCGCTATCCGCTGTTAAGGCCGCGCGTCGAAATACATCGGCGTGGCGGTCGATGGCCTGGAAGTTCTCGCGCGTCCCGACCACCATGGGCAGCAGCAAATCGTGCTCCTGCGGTTCGCCATAGGCACAAGCGTGCACCACCACCTGATGCTTCGCGTCGACCGTCGCCACGCCATCATAGCCTTGCAATGTGCCGTGGCTGGTCTTCATCTTGGCACTGTCGTTGTCGGTGACGTTGCTCTTCCTCGGCTTTTTACCCTTGCCTGGCTTGTCGTCATGATCGTCCAGCCAGCGCTTGATCTTGTCGATCTTCTGCTGCAGCGTCTGCTGACGCTGCGCCTCTTTGCGCCCGGCCAAGGCCGGCTTGCCGCGCACATCTTCATACTGGTGCCGTGCAATCATGCAGCGCAATGCCCGCTCCATCTTCTGTGCCTTCTTCGCCAGTTCTTGCGTCGTACCGCTCCATTCGCGCGACGCATTGGCCGGCATCTTGCAGCCGTCAATGGCAAACATTTCCTTGCCGATCAGGTGCATCTCATCGCAAATCAGCAGCACCTCCAGGAACAACGGCGTGATCTCTTCGCCCATAGAAGAAATAAAGTCGGCGATGGTGGTGAAATGCGGCTGGCTGTTGGCCGACAAGGCCATGAATATGATGTTCTCTCGGCAGCAACGCTCGATCTCGCGGCTGGAGGTAATGCCGCGCGAGTACGCATAGAAGATGATCTTGAGCATGACCGCTGGATGCCAGGCTGGTGCACCACGCGTGTCGTTGTGGTAGTGACTGTCGAAGATCGACAGGTCCAGCTCATGGTCCACGATTTGATTGAGCGTGTGCTCAAAGGAGCCGGGGAAGATTTGCTCGGAGAACGCGACGCTGACCGTGTGCGTCTTGTCGTAACGAACCGGTTTGTAACGCGCCATTGTGACCTCCTCGACTTCCTTTGAAGTCTTGATGGTGAACAACGCGGCCGACCATCGTCGGTCGAAAACAGACCTTTATTCTACAGCCTCAACGCCGAGGTAACCGGCTCGAAGAGTCGGTGTTCACCGACGAGTTAATTTGCGCTGTGTAACTCACACGAACTCCATTGTGCGGACATCGACCGCTCGAAACTTTCCGGCCAATGAGTCGTAAAACGAGACAGTATTGCCGCCAATCGCCTCCAGCAAATATGCAACCAAGGCACGTGCTTCCGGCTTGGAACGAGCATCGGTTGGCGATATTACAGTCAGACTCTCCGAATCCCCCTCGTACCGACGTACTTTGAATAATGCACCGGCACTTTCGACGTCATAGCTCCAGCCGTGATATTCGTAGCCGGCATCTTCATCAACATCATCGAATCTGACTGAGCGGGTAATGGAAAACATGGAAGCAATTTAACGCCGAACTAACCAGCTCGCGCCATGTGCCGCGAAGCGGCAAGTTCTTTGGCGCGGGTTTGGGTTGAGTGACGAGTTATAAGGCTACTGGCAAGCTTTCCGTAGCTCATCGCCGACTTTAGCTCCAACATACTTGAGCACTCCTTTGCCATAAATAAGTGGAGAGTCCCCTTCAGACTCACCTGACGATATTTCTTCAAGCGTTTCCCATCGCAGTCTATTTTTAACAATCGATGCCTTTCCGAGCACAATGCCGTGGTTCCGGCCGCTTGTCACAACAAGCACAGCGGTTCCTCCAACGACGGTTCCACGAACAGAGCCAGGAAATCCCTCATTCATACGACCCGCATTTGCGGTCATAAACGTATGGTCTCCGCAAATGCGGTTCCCATTCTGAATTAGAGAAAAGCCAGTACTTCCGCATGGCTTTCCTTTACCCTCAGTGCAGATGTCAGTCGTCCACTCTCCAGTAAAGTTTGCTGCAAACGCAGAAGTGGAACTCACCATTGTCAAAAGCATTGCAATGCGCAGAAACTGTCTCATAGCCTTATAACGACTAAGCTGACCCACGCGCAGCGTGGGCGTCCAGCGACGAGTTAAACAGCGAATGATCATGGTATATCGGCAAAAAACTGGGCGACATCATAGTTTGCGATCTCACGCGCCAAACTCAACGGCGACACGCCATACTCATTTTCTTTGGTAGGGTCTGCGCCAGCGTTACGGAGAACGTTGATAACTGTCCCGTCACCCGTTGAACTAAATACTGCATTGGAAAGAGGCGTATTCCCGTTAGAGTCAAGCGCGTCAATTTCGGCGCCGGCGGCGACAAGCAATGCCACGACTGGTTCTGCGCTCGCCTGCGCTGCAAAGTGTAAGGGTGACCAACCGTTATCGTCTCTCGCGTTCGGATCAGCTCCTTCACTCAACAGTCGTGAAACCTCGTGATCCTTTCCGTCTGCCGAGGCATAGTGCAGCGGTGTTCGGCCCAAACCATCGACGCCCGGCCGATTTACTTTTTTCGGTTTCTTGGTCGCCATAGAAAGTGATGTTTAACGATTAAGCTGAACGGCGCATAGCGACCGAGTCCAGCGACGAGTTATGACTAATGATTTTCTTACACACTGAATAGGCTAAAAATATGGTCACGAACAAGAGCGAAAATTCTAGCGAATACATGACTGTAGCTGCGGCTATGCGGCGTTGAAACGGATCGGCTATATGGGAATTTCCGACGATGGTGCCGGCGTTTTGTAGCCGCGATAGTCGTACCATGTCGCTGACGAAAGCATATAGTGGCCA
>DATFAZ010000170.1:0-4220 GCA_035254105.1 Noviherbaspirillum sp.
GGCGAACGACGGCAGCATCAACGTATATATCCATACCAGAAACCCTGCGCTCAATGCACATAGTGCGCCGGCGCGGGTAGCGCCTTTCCAGTAGATTCCGCCTAGTATTACCGGAGCGAACTGGGCTACTGCAGCGAAGGAAATGAGGCCGGTGGCAACCAGGGTGCTTGTTTCTCCCGTCAGCCGGAAATAAAGATAGCCCAGCAGCAGGCCAAGCAGAATGGAAGCGCGCCGGATGCCAAGTAACACTCCGGACATGTCTTTAGACTCCGCTAGCTTCAGACGCTTGATGCGCAGCAGGACTGGCATTATCAGGTCGTTGCAAACCATGGTCGACAGAGCGATGGTTTCGACAATGATCATGCCGGTAGCAGCTGAAAAACCGCCGAGGAAAACGAATAGTGCGAGTGCCTGCTGTTTTTCGGATAAGGGCAGGGCAAGCACGAAGGTGTCAGGATTGATGCCCAGGCCTGAAAAATGTATCAACCCGCCAAATGCAATGGGTAAAACAAAAATATTGAACAGCAGCAGATAAAGCGGAAAAAGCCAGATAGCCTTGTTCAGGTGGGATTCGTCCACGTTTTCCACTACCGCCACCTGGAATTGCCGCGGCAGGAACTGGACCGCCAACATCGCAATGAATGCGACCGAAAACAGCGATGCCCAGTTTTGGAATATCTCGAGAGTGTTATTTCCGATGGTGAATGCGGCCTTTGCTTGCGGTATTTGAGAGGCTTTTTCGAATATGTCGCCAAAGCCGCCATACATGCCGTAAATAATGAATATCCCGACCGCCAGGAATGCGACTAGCTTCACCAGAGATTCGAATGCGATGGCAGCCACCATACCTTCATGCCGTTCGGCGGCGTCAATATGGCGAGTGCCGAACGCGATCGTGAATACAGCCAACAGTAGAGCTACATAAAAAGCAGTGTCGGTCCACACAGGGCCTGGCTCGTCAATCGAGACAGTGAGGAGGTCGGGGTAGTTGAGCAGAACGTTGAAACTGACTGAGATGGCCTTGAGTTGCAGTGAGATGTAAGGCATCACGCCCACAACGGCGATCACGGTCACCAGCGCGGCCAGCAGCCAGTTCTTGCCATAGCGCGAGGAAATAAAATCGGCCAGCGACGTGAGGTGATTGTCCTTCGCAATGCGAATGATCTTGCGCAGGACCAACCACCACAAGGTGATCATGACGGTCGACCCAAGATAGACTGGCAAAAAGCCTATGCCGCTGACTGCGGCTCGCCCCACGTTGCCGTAAAAGGTCCAGCCGGTCGCGTAGACGGCCAGTGAAAGCGAATACACATAGGGATTGGCAATAAGGCTGCGCCCGCGGGCGGCCGCCTTGTCACCATGCCAGGCAATGGCGAACAGCAGACCGAGATAGGTGAACGCGACCAGCGCGATCAGCCAGCCCGGAATCATTCAGGCTCCGATAGGATGACGGACGGTTGCAATCATGCGCTTACCGTTTTTCAGCGACATAGGCCAATAATGCGATAAGCACGACCCATGCTCCGAATACATACAGGTACAGGACAGGAATGCCAAGTAAGATATCTGGGCGGTTAAACAGCGCGAGCAAGGGGTAGTTAAAGAGAAGGTTTCCTAAAAGGAACAATGCGACGAGGCGCTGTCCTTTGACGTTTTGCTTTTTCATCTGATGGCTCCCTTCCTATTGATTTCCAGCCAATTGCAGCACCATCTAAGCAGCACCATCTGCATGTCCATCTTTTAAGATAGTGGCTATTGAGGCAATTGCAATGGCTAGCATTCAGCAGCCATGGAAATCACACAATAATCAGGGATTTTCAGGTATCGGACTATTCGCCAAGTGTTGCCACCCACAAGCGTCTTACGCATTCTTTCTGCCGGACGACGCGTTCCATCTCGACGCGCGCACGCTCCTTGCCTTGCAACCTGATCTGGTGCTGCAGTTTGCGGAAAGTGCGATAGGCATCAGCCACATCGCCCGCCAGCGTAGCATCGATCAAACCCAATTCACCGCATAGTTTTAACAACGCAATGTTTCCGATGTCGCCGGTCAACTGAGGATAGTGCTGCGCATGCAGCAGCACCAGGAACTGGACGATGAACTCGATGTCGATCATGCCGCCGTCATCGTGCTTCAGATCAAACAGCGTTGAGTGGTTCGGATGCGCTTCATGCATTTTTTTGCGCATTGCAGTCACTTCCTGCCGCAGCTTGCCTTCTTCACGCGGCTGGCGCAGCACCGCTTCGCGGATCGCTTCAAAACGTGCGCCGATGCTGGCGTCGCCAGCGCAAAAGCGCGCGCGCGTCAATGCCTGGTGTTCCCATAACCATGCCGATTCGGCCTGATACTTTTCGAAAGCAGACAGCCGGGATACCAGCAGGCCGCTGGCGCCGTCCGGGCGCAAGGCAATATCGATATCGAACAGGATGCCGGCCGGCGTATGGCTGGTCATCCAGGTGATGAAGCGCTGCGCCAGTTTTGCATAGAGTGCCGGTGCTTCCTGGTCATCGTCATCGAACAGGAAAATCACATCCAGGTCGGACACATAACCGAGCTCTTTCCCGCCAAGCTTGCCATAGGCGATGACTGCAAATTTCGGTATGTCAAGATGACGATTGCTGATCGTCTTCCAGACAGCCTTGATGGTTGCATCCACCAGGATGTCGGCCAGTGCGGACAGATGGTCGGCCAGCTTTTCGACAGTCAGCGCGCCTTCCAGGTCTTGCGCCAGCAGGCGGAACAGTTGGGCATGATGCAAATCGCGCAGCACATTCATCTGCTGTTCGGTGTCGCCCTCGGTTGCATCGAGCTGGCGCTGCACCTCCAGCGCAAAAGCCGGCCAATCGGGTGCTGCATGCAGCGTGCGGTCGTCGAGCAGCTCGTCCAGCAGGATCGGATGGCGCGTCAGGTATTTCGCCGCCCAGTCGCTGGCGCTCATCATCCGGATGACCCGCTCGAGCGTATGCGGATATTCGGTCAGCAGAGCGAGATAGGCTGCACGACGTGCGATGGCTTCGAAGAAATCGAGCAGGCGACCGAGCGTGGCCGAGCGCACATCACTGGCGTTTGCGATGATGGGCAGCGCAGCATTGATCAATGCCATCAGCTTGCTGCGGCTGGATTCCGGCAGCGATTGCAGCTTGGGTGAATGCGATGTGAGCAGCAGCCGCTGTGCTGCAGATGGCGCATCGTCGAATCCAAGCGCAGACAAGCGTGCTTCGATTGCTTCAAGGTTGTCGGTATCCGACAGCGCCGTATGCACGGAAGCGGAATTTTCCGCTTCGGCCTGCGCAGCCTGGTCATTGCTCTTTTCGCTGAACATGGCATCGAATTGTGCTGCAACCACGGCCCGGTGTGCATCCAGCTCCGCGAGCAAGGCGTCAACATCGGCAAAACCCATCATTTTCGCGATTGTCAGGCGATCCTCCGGATTGGCCGGCAAGGTG
Source organism: Noviherbaspirillum sp. (assembly GCA_035254105.1). Classification (GTDB taxonomy): domain Bacteria; phylum Pseudomonadota; class Gammaproteobacteria; order Burkholderiales; family Burkholderiaceae_D; genus Noviherbaspirillum. The sequence goes on from DATFAZ010000170.1 coordinate 3,448, forward strand.
TGCGTTTGCGCATCGTCGAGATACTGCAGGCGGTGTTCGAGATTGCGCAAAAAGGTATAAGCCGTCTGCAATTGCTCCACCTCTACGGCGGACAGCAGGTTCTTCTCTGCCAGCGTATTTAGCGTAGTGCGGGTCGATCTGTCACGCAATGTGGTGTCACGTCCACCGCGGATAAGCTGGAATACCTGGGCAAGAAATTCGACTTCACGGATGCCGCCGCGGCCCAGCTTGACGTTATTGGTGCGGCCGGGATGGCGCAGTTCCTGGCGGGTGACTTCGGCACGGATCTGTGCGTGCATGTTGCGCATGGCCTCGATCGCGCCAAAATCGAGGTAGCGCCGATAGACAAACGGCCTGACGATTTTTTCCAGCGTCTCGATATCGGCTGCCTGACCGGTGATTGCACGAGCTTTGACCCAGGCATAACGTTCCCACTCGCGACCTTGCACGATCAGGTATTCCTCAACCATATTGAGGGTGGCGGCCAGAGGGCCGGAGGAACCGTTTGGCCGAAGCGCCATGTCAACGCGGAAGGTAAAGCCATCCTCCGTGATTTCGGATAACGCCGCGATTAACTTTTTGCCGAGACGGATAAAGAATTCATGGTTTGACAGCGGACGCTGTTCCGGCGAAGTGGTGCGCGTTTCTCCATCTTCCGGGTAAATGAAGATCAGGTCGATGTCGGAAGATACATTCAGCTCGTACCCGCCCAGCTTGCCCATTCCCAGCACGATCATGTGCTGTTCTTGCCCAGACTCGTCGCCAAACGGCGT
>DATFAZ010000171.1:0-28146 GCA_035254105.1 Noviherbaspirillum sp.
CTTGCTGCGCGTGCGCAGAATCAAGCGAGTGAAGTTTGGCTTTATGTCAATAACCCTCCTTTCCTCAGGACCAGAATAAACAGGTAATACCAAAAACCAACATTGGAGACAGAGCATGAAAAAGCATGGAAAAGCATCCGAACAGGCTAAGCCGTCGCGGCGCCGCTTCCTTGGCAAGGCCGCCGCCGGCACTGCAGGCGCACTGACGATACCGATGATCGCTACTGCGCAAACACCCACCCAGTTCCGCTTCCAGAGCACCTGGCCGGCGAAGGACATCTTCCACGAATACGCGCTTGATTTCGCGAAGAAGATCAACGACATGACCGGCGGCGAACTGAAGATTGAAGTGCTGCCGGCCGGCGCCGTGGTGCCAGCCTTCGGCCTGCTGGATGCGGTCTCGAAGGGGACGCTGGATGGCGGCCACGGCGTGATGGGCTACAACTACGGCAAGCAGAGCGCAATTGCGTTGTGGACTTCCGGCCCGGTGTTCGGCATGGATGCCAACATGGTGCTCGCCTGGCACAAGTACGGCGGCGGCAAGGAGCTGCTGGAAAAACTGTACACATCCATCGGCGCCAATGTTGTGTCTTTCCTCACCGGACCGATGCCGACACAGCCGCTTGGCTGGTTCAAGAAACCGATCACCAAGCCGGAGGATTTCAAGGGACTCAAGTTCCGCACGAACGGACTGGCAATCGACCTGTTTACCGCGATGGGTGCGGCGGTCAATGCGCTGCCCGGCGGCGAGATCGTGCCGGCCATGGACCGCGGCCTGCTGGATGGCGCCGAGTTCAATAATGCCACCTCCGACCGCATACTCGGCTTCCCTGATGTCTCCAAGGTGTGCATGCTGCAGAGCTTTCACCAGAGCGCGGAGCAGTTCGAAATCACATTCAACAAGACCAAGTTCAACGCCCTGCCGGTAAAGCTGAAGGCCATCATCAGCAATGCGGTGGAGGCAGCATCCGCCGACATGTCATGGAAAGCGATCGACCGTTATTCAAAGGACTACATTGAGCTGCAGACCAAGGACAACGTCAAGTTCTACAAGACGCCAGATTCGCTGCTGCAGTCGCAGCTGACGATCTGGGACGAGGTCGTTGCCAAAAAGGGTGCGGACAATCCTTTGTTCAAGGAAGTCGAGGCTTCGCAGCGCGCATTTGCGCAACGGGCGATGAAGTGGGACATGGACACCAACAATCCGCGGCGCATGGCCTACAACCATTACTTCCAGAAGAAAGCCGCACCCAAGAAGGGGTAACGCCAGGCGACGCGCTCCGCAGAAACACCATCCAGGCACGCCGGATGGTGTTTTTTTTGGAGCGCGCACCGCGTCCAGCCGAATGCAAACGAGGATGACCTGACATGCAGAAGCTCCTGTTATTCGTCGACAAGATAAGCAGCTGGGTCGGGCAGGCATTTGCCTGGCTCGCACTGGCGCTTACCCTGCTCATTTCCTGGGAAGTCTTCTCCCGTTATGTGCTGAACAAGCCCAATCCCTGGTCATTCGATCTGATGATCATGATGTACGGCACCCTCATCATGATGGCCGGTGCCTACACGCTTGCCAAGAACGGCCATGTGCGGGGTGATGTCCTGTACGGCTTCTTCCCGCCGCGATTGCAGGCGTCAATCGACTTGACCCTGTATATCGTCTTTTTCATCCCCGGCATCGTCGCACTGGTGTGGGCCGGCTATACCTACGCCGCTGAGTCATGGGCAATCAATGAACATTCCACCCTTACTGCGAACGGCCCGCCGCTGTATCCGTTCAAGACCGTCATACCGATCGCCGGCTTGCTGCTGCTGATACAGGGCATCGTCGAAATCATCCGCTGCGTGATCTGCCTGCGGCAGGGTGAATGGCCGCCGCGCCAGAAGGATGTGGAGGAAGTGGATGTCGATAAGCTGAAGGAAATGGTGCACGTCAAGGATGAGGATATCGCCAGGCTGGATAAATTCGTCACAGACAAACCGGGGAGAGAGCAATGAGGAAAGAAGTCTGGTTTGGCCTGGTGATTCTGGCGGCGATCTTGATTGCCGTATTCGTGCTGATGCCCGCACCGTCCGACATGACCAATGGTCATGTCGGCCTGCTGATGCTGGCGCTGGTGGTAGTCACCATCATGCTCGGTTTTCCAACCGCATTCACGCTGATGGGCATGGGCGTGTTCTTCGCCTGGTATGCATTCCACAGCCGCGACCCATCGCAGGCAGTGACCCTCACGCTCGACCTGATGGTGCAACGCACCTATTCCGTGATGGCGAACGACGTGCTGATCTCGATTCCGCTCTTCATCTTCATGGGTTATCTGGTTGAGCGCGCCAATCTGATCGAACGGCTGTTCAAGAGCCTGCATATCGCGATGGCACGCGTGCCGGGCTCGCTCGCGGTCGCCACGGTGATCACCTGCGCGGTGTTTGCAACCGCCACCGGCATCGTCGGTGCGGTGGTCACGCTGATGGGCCTGCTGGCTTTTCCCGCCATGCTCAAGGCCGGATACAGCACCCGGCTGTCGGCCGGCGCCATCACCGCCGGTGGCGCCTTGGGCATCATCATTCCGCCATCGGTATTGCTGATCGTGTACGGCGCCACCGCCGGCGTCTCGGTGGTGAAGCTGTACGCAGGCGCATTCTTCCCAGGCATCATGCTGGCGCTGTTGTATGTCGTTTATGTGATTGTGGTCGCAAAACTCAAGCCGAGCGTTGCACCGCCGCTGTCTGCTGAAGGCAGGCGCGTGGATCTTCCCGCTTTTGCACAAGCGATCTCTTCCGCCGTCAGCAACAAAGCTGTTCCCGGATTGCTTGGCGCGATCAAGGGCAAAAGTAATGCCGGTGTTCCAGTGTCCACTCTGCTTGCGCAACTGTGCATTGCGCTGTTGCCGGCACTGGCGTTTGCGTTGGTAATGGGACTGAGCTATCGCATTGTGACCGCGCCCGCCGAGCCGGTGACCGAACTGCAGGAAATGGGCATCGGGTCTATGGAATCATCCGAACCGGCAGCCGGTGCCGGCGGGCTTGAAGAGCCTGCCGGCGAAAGCGGCTTGGCAGAACCCCCGGCCGACGGCGCGCAAAAGAATACTGCACCGCAGGAGAAGCCGGCAACAGAAGCCACGCCTGCCCCGACGACCGAGTCGGCCGAGCCGGCATCGCCGCTCGAGGCAAAGGCAGCCCCGCTGAGTTACTGGATCGTATTAGGCGTTGGCTTGGCGGCTCTGGCGATCTTCTATGCGATCTTCACCTTTGCGCGGCTCGAAATCTTCAAGATGCTGCTCAGCTCGCTGTTCCCGCTGGCGCTCCTGATTCTTGCGGTGTTGGGCAGTATCGTGTTTGGCTTGGCGACACCGACTGAAGCCGCAGCCATGGGCGCGTTCGGCGGCATCCTGCTGGCGATGGCCTACCGGCGCTTCAATTACGGCATGCTCAGGGAATCGGTCTACCTGACCGCGAAGACCAGCGCGATGGTGTGCTGGCTGTTCGTCGGTTCGAGCATCTTCTCGGCGGCGTTCGCACTTTTGGGCGGACAGGAAATCGTCAACGGCTGGGTGCTGTCGATGGACCTGACGCCCCTGCAATTCATGATCCTTGCGCAGGTCATCATTTTCCTGCTGGGCTGGCCGCTGGAATGGACCGAGATCATCGTGATCTTCATGCCGATATTCGTGCCGCTGCTGGCCCACTACAACATCGACCCGCTATTCTTCGGCCTGCTGGTCGCGCTTAATCTGCAGACGGCATTCCTGTCGCCGCCAGTGGCGATGTCGGCGTTCTACCTGAAAGGCGTTTCGCCGCCGCATGTGACGCTGAACCAGATCTTCGCCGGCATGATGCCGTTCATGGCGATCCAGATCGTGGCGATTATCTTGCTGTACCTGTTCCCGGCGATTGGTTTATGGCTGCCGGAAACCTTGTATAAATAGGCGGGTGTCACGCCGCAACGGCCTGCGCTTCGGAAACGGGGATTGAAAAAGTCAGCAGCGTGCCGTGGCCGGGCCGGCTTTCGACTTCCAGTTCGCCGCCCAGCCGGTGGATGCGCTCCCGAATCCCGATCAGGCCGAATGAGCGCGGCTTGCGCTGGTTGCCGGGAAAGGCGCCGACGCCGTTGTCGGCGATCGTGATAATGAGCATGCCGCTTTCGTGGCGCATCGTGATCTCCGCATGGCTCGCATATGCATGCCGACTGATGTTCGTGAGGGACTCCTGCACGATACGGAACACCGATGTCGCACTTTCCTCGTCCAGCATGCCGTCGAAGTCATGCTGTTCGATGATCAGGCTGCACGGTATGGCAGCGCGGTTCCTGAATTGCTGCACCTGCCATTCGATGGCCGCCTGCAAACCGAGGTCCAGCACGGAGGGGCGCAGGTCGTTGATGATTGCTCTGACGGACTTCATCGTATTGTCGATTTGCGCCAGCACGGTCTTGATGTTCGCATTCAGGTCCGGATATTTGCCTGCGGTAGCGGCATCGAGCATCGAGACATCGATGCGCAAAGCCAGCAGATTCTGGCCGAGATCGTCATGGATCTCCCGTGCAATGCGCTTGCGCTCGTCTTCCTTCACCCATTCCTGGTGGGCGGACAGCTCGCGCAATTCCTGTTGCGACTGGCGCAGCGCCAGTTCCGCTTCCTTGCGGGCGGTCAGGTCTTTTGCGGTGCCGCGATAGCCGAGGAAGCCGCCGCTTGCATCAAAAAGCGGCTCGCCGTTGATGACGATCCAATGCACTTCGCCGTTGCTTCTTTGTACCTTGTATTCGATATCGCTGAATGGCTGCCGCTCCATCACCAGCGCCTGATGCGCGGCCCAATCGATTTCTGTTGCCTCGAACGGTAGCTCCCAGAGCGTTTTGCCGATCAGCCTGTCGGTCGCCAGGTCGAGGATATGGTCGCCGGTTATTTTTGTGATGCGCAGGTCCGCATCCTGCTCCCAGTACCAGTCGGACGACATCGCGGCCAGGCGCTGGAAGCGGTCCTCGCTTTCCCGCAACGCTTGTTCGATGCGCTGGCGTGCGGCGATATCTTCGCTCAGCAAGGCGTTGGCCTGCCCCAGTTCCGCTGTGCGCCGGGCCAGCGACTGCAGGTAAGCGCTGGCGAACAATGTGATCAGGCTGCCTCCAATCAGCACGATCCATGAGGCGACATGCGATCCGCCAATGATGCCGGGCGAGGTTGAAACCACCATATGCCAGGGTACGTCCGCAACCTGGAACGAGCGCGAGACCACCAGATGATCCTGATGCTCAAAAATCCAGTGCGGCAACCACGCAGCTGGCTTCGCTGCGGTATTCACCGGCTCGCTGCGGAATGCCAGATTTTCTCCAACCGGCGGGCCGCCCGCATACATCCTGATGTTGATTCCGTCCGTATCCAGCAAGCCGGCGCGGGCCAGTGTTTTCTCCACCAGCTTGTCGGCGCGGAATACCGCTGTTGTATGGCCAAGAACCGCATCGCGTCGCGCAGTCGGGTCGAGCGGCGACACGCCATTGCGATAGACTGGCATGATCACCGCGAAGCCACGCAGGGAACCGGTTTCCTGCATCAGGTGGAACAAGCCGGTGCTGGTGGCGTTGCCCGTTGCGGTTGCCACATCGATCGCCTGCTTCACATTGGATGCGGATGCCGTGTCGAACCCAAGCGTCGCTTCGTTACTCCATACCGGCTCAATGTAGTCGGCTCCATGATAGTCGCGCTGCGCGTCCGTCGGCATCAGTTTGCCGTCCGAGAATTCGGTGAAGGCAAAGCTCGGGTAGTGCTGGCGAATATCCGTTTCGTAACCTGGTTTTGCTGCAGGCGAGATCACGCGCTGGAAGGCGAATGCATGTACGTAAGGGTGACGTTTGAGCAGCGGTTGGGTAAAGACACGAAACTGTTTCCGACTGACTGAGTCAACAGTGACAAACAACTGATTGACGGTGGAGAGTGCCTCCAGCGCTTCGTTCAGGCCGTTTTGAAATGCATTCAGGCGGGCGTCCGCACTCTGTTCAAGAAAGTGTGTCTCATCGGCGTGTTCCTCGCTGCTGAGCCGTTCTGCAAAAAGGGCGCTGGCAGTCAGGCCACCGACAAGCGTGACCATTGCGGCAATAGATTTGGGAAAAGCCAGCAGCGGACGCACATTTTTCTCCAGGCACGATGTCGATAAATTTTGCTAATTCGCTAATGCTACCTCCCGGAAAACCGGCCTGTAAACCATTACTGCTGCAAGTTCGGCAAGCTGTTTCATTCAGGAGTTGTTACAGTGGAGATTAAGTTGCCGCGTATAAAATGTTGCGTCTCTTCCCGAGCCTCTTTTCGCTATTCCGGCACGCGCAAAAAACCCGAACTCGTGTTTTCCTCTGTATTTATTCCTCCTGTCGCATGCATCTCGATCTGATAAAGAAGCTATTCCTGGTATTCGCCGTATTTTGCGCCAGCAGCGTTCAGGCCAAACAGCCGACGCTGCTCGACGAACTGTCGTGGGCGCTGCAGACGCATATTGACAAGGCGCCTGCCAGCGCACAGATCGAAGCGGGCTTTTCCCCGGACGGCGGTGCCGAGCGCCTGGTCCTGAAAATCATAAACGCTTCGCAAAAAAGCATCCGGCTCGCCGCCTATTCGTTTACTTCTCCAACGGTGGTACGTGCATTGCGCGACGCAAAACGGCGTGGCGTCGATGTGCGCGTGGTGGCGGACGACGAGGCCAACCAGTCCAAGTCGGGCACTGCTGCGCTCAACCTGATCGCCGGTGCCGGCATTCCGGTGCGCTTGAATGGAACCTATGCGATCCATCACGACAAATACATCATCGCTGATGACTTGCATGTGCAGACAGGATCGTTCAACTATTCGCAGGCAGCCGCGAAATCCAACAGTGAAAACGTGATCATCATCTGGCACAACCCGGAATTGGCCGCATCCTACCGCCGGCATTGGCAAAGCCGGTTTGATGAGGGTACGGCTTTCAAATCGCCATACTAAAACTGACCTAAGACTGAGGCCGCATACCTCGATACAGGCGCGAGCCGATGGTGATGCCCGCGAGCACCAGCGCCCCGGCAATGATGCCGCCGATCGCGTCCAGCAGCGTCGGCCCCACTGTTTCCAGCACGCCGCCGATGACCGGAACAGCGCCGGCAGCATGCGCTACGCCATGCGTGAAATCCTGAGCGCCCGGAATACCGTGCATCAGAATGCCGCCGCCCACCATGAACATCGCCGCTGTGCCGACCACTGAAAGCGTCTTCATCATGTAAGGTGCGGCCCGCAGGATTGCACCACCGAGCGCGCGTTGCAGGCTGCCGCTTTTGCGACTGAGATACAAGCCGCCATCGTCGAGTTTCACGATGCCCGCGACAAATCCATATACGCCGATGGTCATGATCAAGGCAATGCCGGACATGACTGCAAGCTGCTCCAGGAAGGGCGCGGCCGCAACCGTGCCCAGCGTGATCGCGATGATTTCGGCGGACAGGATGAAATCGGTGCGCACCGCACCCTGCACTTTTTCTTTTTCGAAGGCGACGATGTCGACCGTCGGATTGACCAGCGCTTCGACCAGCTCCGCATGATGCGCGTCGTCTTCCGCCTTTTTGTGCAGCAGCTTGTGCGCCAGTTTCTCGAATCCTTCATAGCAGAGAAACGCGCCGCCTATCATCAGCAGCGGCGTTACGGCCCATGGCGCCAGCGCACTGATCGCGAGAGCAGCCGGCACCAGGATGACCTTGTTCCGAATCGATCCCTTGGCAACCGCCCACACCACCGGCAATTCGCGGTCGGCACTTACTCCGCTCACCTGTTGCGCATTCAAGGCCAGATCGTCGCCGAGGACACCCGCGGTTTTCTTTGCCGCCACTTTCGTCATAACCGAAACGTCGTCCAGGATGGTGGCGATGTCATCGATGAGTGCAAAAAGGCTGGATCCTGCCATGTTGGGATTCCTCGGGAAGTAGGAGAGTGAAATCGGACGTCGTGCTTTGTGTCCGGGGCTGCTGCGGCGTCGCAAGGCCGACAGGAAAGCTGTGACCGGGAAAGCGACGCCGCCAGTGTCGGAAACGTGCTATTTAAGCATAAACTGCGCATGAACTGCGCGTCACCGGGGACGATGGAAGCTGCACTGCGGTCGGCGGCAACGCCGTCCTTACGGTTTTATGCAGCCGGTTTGATGGAGGCCATATCGGCATTGGCACTGTCCGTGCCGAGTGCTTCGCTCAGCGCGCGCTCGACCAGCCCCGCGGCGAGCATGACTTGTGCACGATTGCTGCGAAGCGCATGGGCAAGTGCATCGGCGGACAGGGACAGCGTTTCCTGCCGCTCGCGCGTCGCGAACACATAGAAACTGCGCATCGGGCTGGTCCACGCCAACTGGGCTTTAAAGCTGCTGCCATCCTTGCGCACGAACGTCATCCATGTGCCGCGCTCCAGCTTTTGCACCTGTTCTGAAAATGCATCGGGCGCCGGTTCCGGCTTGGCGCTGGCCTGTTTTTTCATCCTGCGCTCGGCCGCCTGCTGTGCGGCGGCTACGGCGAGTTCGACCTGGCGTTGCGGCGACAGCTCCAGCGGCGCGCGCACGATCGAAGCATGGCACTCGGAAAGTTCGGTAAAGAACTTCGCGCGACCAGCATCGTCCCATTTGATCAGGTCGAGCCATTGATTCAGCTTTTCCAGTATTGCCGGCAGCCTGGCAAGCAGTTCCTTGCGCTCGTCCATCGTGATCTTCGGCTTGACGCTCCAGATCAGGTCGTCCATGGTCTTGAGCGCGCTCTGTATGGCCTGCGGCTTTTTCTCCTGCACGCTATACGCGAGCGTCAGTACCGCCACCCATTTGTCTTCGAGGAACGCTTCGACGAATGCAACCACTTCGCCGGTGCCCACGCGCAACGCCACATCCTGTTGCGCTGACTTGCTTGCCTGCTGCTGTTTTTCCTGCCGCAGCGCTTGTGCAATCGGTCCCGACAACGCGTCGAGGGATAGGCTTTCTTCCTTGACGATGAAGGCTTCGAGATCTGCGACTGCATCCGAAAATACCGGAATGCGCCGATCGGATTGCACCCGCTTGATATTGCGCAGGATAGCCTGGTGCAAGGGATCACCTGCACGCTTCTCCGGATCCCAGCCGAGGCCGATATGCGCCAGCAGTTCGATCATTCGCCGTGCCGGGTGTTCGCTGCTGAAGAAAAATTCCCGGTCAGCGACTGCCGCTTCGAGTACCGGCAATTGCAGCGAGCCGATCAATGCGCGGATTTCTCCCGGAATATTTTCGTTCCGGAAAACCGCGGCAAAAATCTTTATCAGCAAATCGAAAACATGTTCATCCGCTGGCGTCAGCAGCCCTTGCGGCGCCTGCTGCCTGATCTGGAGCAGCAGCGCAGCATCGGCCCTGCAGTGGCGCAGGCCGGCCAGGAAGCCGAGCAAGCCCTTGCGGCTGGAAGCTGCCTGCAGCACATCATCGGCAAGCAGCGTGGGGAAAGCCCCCGCCAAAGGCCGATCGGTGCCGGTGCGCGCGGCCTCGTTTGGAAACAGGCGTCGCAATTGCCGCGCCAGGGTATTTCCGCCGCCTTCTTCGCTAGCCGTCATCTGGCCCGGACTAGCGGCCTCGGAACGATAAGGATCGGCCAGCCGGGGAAGGATCCCGCGCCGCACCAGCGTGCCATTCAGCGCATGAAGAATCGACGCCATGTCGAGGAAGACATCCGGCTGCAGCTGCGGGAAGACAAGGTGGTGGGACTCCGCATCCGGCTGAAACTCGCACCAGGCATCATGGATAGCGGACAAGAACGTGTGTGGCCGGAACGGATTGCGCTGGATTTCCAGTTCATGCCGGCCAAACAAATAGGCCAGCCGTATGCCGAGCGTGGACAAGCGTTCGCTATGCTCGCGTTCAATCGCGCGCCCCGCCTTTATCAGCGTGAGTTTTTTGTCAATTTCCAAGTCTGGAGAAAGCTGCTTTAAAGGCGCGCTTTCCCCGAGCGACGGATCCTCGGTGAACTGGATTTCATGCTCCAGAACAGTGACGAGGCGCTCGGAGACGATGTAGTAAAACGGATAGCGGTTTTTCTTCAGCAGATTGGCAGATTCAAGGCAACGTTTGGCTTCCGCCGGATCGGCACTGCAGGCCGACGCGCGCAGCAGCGCATCCGACAGGCGTGTCGTAAATGCGTCGAACTGCGCGTTGACTGCGGACGATGCAGCTTCGACAAGTTCCTGCAAAACCTCGGCCCGCCTTGAGGCGGATACCGGGCTTGCAGCGTGCGTGTCGTCGGAGAGAGGGGAAGCCATAGCCTTACTGCTTTAGATGCATGGGGCGAGGAAGCGCCAAGGTAATTCAAGACTGAGCTTCCATTCTCACACAATCTTTCTGTAAGGCAACAAAACAATTGTAATGAATCGTTACCCGTGAGCGTATGGTTTTATTAACAGGTTGGCTTGCTATGGAGCACTTTCTACATTCAGGAGAGTCACGAGTGAAGTGAGTGCCAACTTAAATCGACGAATAAATAAAAAGCGCGGTCAGGTTGCCCTGCCGCGCTCTGTTTTTATCGTCTCCACCATCTCCCGCAAACGGGAAAATCTGCTATCGGGGCATTACGCCGCCAGACGCTTCTCCAGCTGTGCCTTGGCCGATTCCAGTTCCTTCGGCAGGTGGTACTTCAGCTTCTCGAACAGCTCGGCGTGCAGCTTCAGTTCCGCTTCCCATGCTGCTTTGTCGATCGAGGTGATCCGCTCGAACTGTTCCTTCGTGAAGTCTAGGCCATCCCACTTCAGGTCTTCATAACGCGGTGTCACACCGAAGATGTTTTCGTTGCCGCCGGCATTGTTTTCAAGGCGATCGAGCATCCATTTCAGCACGCGCATGTTGTCGCCGAAGCCAGGCCAGACGAATTTGCCGTTCTCATCGGTGCGGAACCAGTTTACGCAGAAGATCTTCGGCAGTTCGGCCGGCGATGCGGCGATCTTCTTGCCCATGTCGAGCCAGTGCTGGAAGTAGTCGCTCATGTTGTAGCCAGTGAACGGCAACATCGCGAACGGATCACGACGCACCACGCCCTGCTGGCCAGCGGCCGCAGCGGTGGTTTCCGAACCCATGGTTGCAGCCATATACACGCCTTCAACCCAGTTGCGGGCCTCGGTCACCAGCGGCACGGTCGTGGAGCGGCGGCCACCGAAGATGAATGCGGAGATCGGCACGCCATTCGAATCGTCCCATGCCGGGTCGATGACCGGGTTCTGGGTCGCCGCAACGGTGAAGCGCGCATTCGGATGTGCCGCCTTGCGGCCGGTTTCCTTGGCGATTTCCGGAGTCCAGTCCTTGCCCTGCCAGTCAATCGCGTGGGCCGGCGGTTCCTTGCTCATGCCTTCCCACCAGACGTCGCCGTCGTCGGTCAGCGCAACGTTGGTGAAAATGGTGTTGGCCGTCAGCGAGGACATGCAGTTGGAGTTGGTCGCGGTGTTGGTGCCCGGTGCCACGCCGAAATAGCCGGCTTCCGGATTGATCGCGTACAGGCGGCCGTCGCTGTGCGGCTTGATCCAGGCGATGTCGTCGCCGATGGTGGTGACTTTCCAGCCGTTGAAGGCCTTCGGCGGAATCAGCATCGCGAAGTTGGTCTTGCCGCAGGCGGACGGGAACGCGGCAGCGACGTAATGCTTCTTGCCTTCCGGCGATTCGACGCCGAGGATCAGCATGTGTTCTGCCAGCCAGCCCTGGTCGCGGCCCATCGTGGATGCGATGCGCAGCGCGAAGCACTTCTTGCCCAGCAGCGCGTTGCCGCCGTAGCCAGAGCCAAAGGACCAGATCTCGCGGGTTTCCGGATAGTGCACGATGTACTTGGTCTGGTTGCACGGCCATGCAACGTCTTTCTGGCCCGCCTGCAGCGGCGCGCCGACCGAGTGCACGCACGGCACGAAGACGCCGTCGGTGCCGAGCACGTCGTATACGGCCTTGCCCATGCGGGTCATGATGCGCATGTTGACGGCAACATACGGGGAGTCGGACAGTTCAACGCCGATGTGCGAGATGTGCGAGCCGAGCGGACCCATCGAGAACGGCACCACATACATGGTACGACCCTTCATGCAGCCGTCGAACAGGCCGTTGAGCGTCGTGCGCATTTCATTTGGCGCCATCCAGTTGTTGGTGGGGCCGGCGTCTTCCTGCTTGGCGGAGCAAATGAAGGTACGGTCTTCGACGCGCGCCACGTCGGACGGGTCGGAGCAGGCCAGATAGCTGTTCGGGCGTTTGGCTTCGTTCAACTTCTTCATGGTGCCGGAGGCAACCATCTCGGCGCAAAGGCGATCGTATTCTTCTTCCGAGCCGTCGCACCAGTAGATGCGGTCCGGCTTGGTCAGGGCGGCGATTTCCGCTACCCAGTTGATCAGTTTTTGCTGTTTAACGTAAGTTGGAGCATTCACAGCTGCAACGCCTCCCATAACGGGCTGATTCATAATTAACTCCTCCAATGCCAATAAAGAAATCTGTCGTGTCCCGGCACGGCAGGATCGTCGTCAGCTTTTGGCTCGGCTAGTGCAGGATCTAGCAGTACGGCGGTCTTGTCGAAAGCGGTCTGGTTGGTGACCGCGTAGCCCGAAAAAAATGGAATAATGCCCGGGCTGATGGGCTCGTCCGTTCACTCGGAACCGGCGAGAATAAGGGGGTGATTGTACACGCCGCCCTAGCGTGGCTCAATGATTTGCAACAAAACTGTAGGAACAATTGTTGACTTTTGTAGTAGGGTTTAGAGGGATTTTTTGCATACCCGTATTTTTTTTACGGAATTAATAATGATAGGCAAACAATTGGGATGAAAATTGCCATTCTTGACGATTATCAAGATTGCGTGCGGCAACTCGATTGCTTTCGCTTGCTGGACAGTCACGAGGTTAAAGTTTTCAACAACAGCACGCGCGGCATCGGGCAGCTTGCAATCCGCCTGGCCGCTTTTGATGCCCTGGTTCTGATCCGCGAACGCACCGCCCTGCCCCGCGCATTGCTCGATAAACTGCCGAAACTGAAGCTGATCTCCCAAACCGGCAAGGTCAGCGGCCATATCGATATTGCCGCCGCAACCGAGCGCGGCATCGCGATTATGGAAGGTGTTGGCGACCCGACCGCACCGGCGGAACTGACCTGGGCGCTGATCCTGGCCGCTTCGCGCAAAATTCCGCAGTATGCTGCCAACCTGCGCGATGGCTTGTGGCAAACCGCGTCCATCAACCGTGAACTCAATACGCTTGGCCGGGCCTTGAAAGGGCGCACGCTGGGAATCTGGGGCTATGGTCGCATCGGCCGGATGATCGCCGCTTATGGCAAGGCATTCGGCATGGATGTGGTGGTGTGGGGACGCGATGCCAGCCGCGTAGCGGCGGTAAATGATGGTTGTAGATCCGCAACAACCCGGGAAGCATTTTTCTCGGAAGCGGATGTGCTCAGCTTGCACCTGCGTCTGAACGAGGTCACGCGCGGCATTGTCACTGCGGACGACCTGATGCGAATGAAGCATGATGCCCTCTTCGTCAATACCAGCCGCGCAGAACTGGTCGCAAGCGGCGCGCTGGAGCAGGCCTTGCAAGCCGGCCGGCCGGGTTATGCGGCGCTCGACGTATTCGAAACCGAGCCGCCGCCTGCCGATCTGCCTTTATTGCGCTATGCGAACGTGCTGGCGACACCCCATATCGGCTACGTCGAGAAGGATAGTTATGAACTGTACTTCCGCGCGGCTTTTCAAAACATTGTCGATTTTGCGAACGGCGTGCCGAAAAACCTGCTCAATCCCGACGCGCTAAGATAAGCCGCCTGTCTTTGAACAATTTCTGACAACAATCCCCGATGCCGCATCCATGATCCCGCTCGAAACCACCATCGCCTTCTTTTCCGTGTCCATCCTGCTCGCACTGACGCCCGGGCCCGACAATGTGTTTGTGCTGTTGCAATCGGCGATGCGCGGCCGCATGGCCGGCATGCTGGTGGTGTTCGGATTGTGCACCGGCTTGCTGGTGCATACGAGCGCAGTTGCACTCGGACTGGCTGCCTTGTTTGCGGCTTCTGCGCTGGCATTTACGGTGCTCAAGTTCGTCGGCGCGGCTTATCTTGCGTATCTTGCATGGCAGGCGTTTCGTGTGCCGGCAGGCATTGCCGCAGGTGAACGACCCGAACCGATGAGTCGCCGGCAGATGTACATGCGCGGCATCATCATGAATGTCACCAATCCAAAAGTCGCAATCTTCTTCCTTGCTTTCCTGCCGCAGTTCGCAACGCCGGAAAACGGCAGCATGGTGCTGCAAATACTGTGGCTGGGCGGCATATTCATCGTCGCTACGCTGTTGGTATTTGGTGCGATCGCTTATTTCTCGGGCGCTTTCGGCGCCGTACTGCAGCGCTCGCCTCGTGCGCAACTGCTGCTCAACCGCCTGTCAGGCGTGGTATTTCTCGGTCTTGCTGCCCGCCTTGCCAGTGCACAGCGATGACGGGAGGCGGCATGCAGGTTCTGAGCGTAAATGTCGCGTCTGTCGGCACCCTGTTCATCGAACAGTCGAGCCATATTCATCGCATCGTGACCGGCATTCACAAGCAACCGGTGCAAGGCGCGGTGCAGGTAATGAAACTCGGCCTGGCCGGCGACGAGCAGGCCGATCTCAGCGTACATGGCGGACTGGGCAAGGCGGTATACGCCTATCCGTCCGAGCACTATGCGTTCTGGGTCGCGCAGCGCCGGGCTGTGCTGAAACGTGAAGAACCGCTGCCGCCCGGCTCGATGGGGGAGAACCTGACTCTGCAAGGACTGCTGGAAAGCGATGTGTGGGTGGGCGATCGCCTGCACATCGGTGACGCTGTGCTGGAAGTGACCGAGCCGCGCAGCCCTTGCTTCAAGTTCAATGCCAAGATGGGCTTTTCACATGCATCAAAAATGATGCTGCAGGCCGGATGCAGCGGCTTCTATCTGCGCGTGCTGCAGACCGGAGATATCAGCGCCGGCGATGGCGTCACACTGGTCGCCGGACCACGTGCAATGTCGATTGCGCAGATCAACGAAAGGCGTCTGAAGGGGCGCCAGCGGGATTTGTTTTAAAGCTGGTGGTCACCAGTGCGCGGCCGCCGGTCCACAGCTTTGCCCAGCCAGGCGGCCAGGGCAAGGGCGGCCCCGCATAGGCGGGCACGCCGCGCCGCACCGGAATGACCGGTAAATGTTCCGGCACCGGCCCGTCGCGATAATCCCAGCCGAGCGTGTACGCATAGTTCGGCAGCAGCGCTTCGCATACCGTATCGAACCATGCGGTGTGGTCTTCATCGAGGCGTCGCGTCTGTGCCAGGCCCTGTGGGTCGAATTGACCGAACGCATGCGCCAGTTCCTGTGCCGTCGCGCCGGGCGTGTCGCCCCAGCCGAGCACCGGATTGAAATTGTAATCGGCGCCCGAGCCGTACCAGCCCTCGCGCCATGCGCGGTCTATCCAGTTGCGCTGCCCGGTAAACAAATGCCAGCGCCAGTGCAGGCCGGAAGGCTTGGGCCAACTGTACAGGTACAGCCGCTGATAGCCAGCGCGATGCAACTCCCGCAGCATCGCCATCAGGCGCGCATGCGGCATGCGGTCGGGGGCTTCGCGCCGGAAGCGGATCGGCTCGCCATCCGCATGCTGCAACTCGTCATGTGACAGGTTCAGGTCCAGCGTGCGCACTTCGTCGCCGAAGCGCGCGGACACCCACCCGGTCAATAGATTGACCGAGGTGATGACGCCATAGCCGCGATAGCGATGGAAGATGACGGTGCCGGGTGCGATGGGTTTCATTAAAAATCCGGTAATACAGTTCAAATAACAAATGCAGTCATCGCTGACCGACGGGATGCCGGTTGCGGCGACACGTTCAACACACTGTAAACCATCCGGAAAGACAAATCAGCAGCAATTGTGCTGCTGCTGCGGTGCGACCGGGATGGTGCAACGAGCGTCGCTGGAATCGGGCCAAAGGCATCGTGGTGCCGGTTGAATTTCCTGATTAGCGGCGCGGTGAAGGAACGCTCCCTATAAGGAAACTTCGACAATTATCGAAGAGGATTGTTCAATAAAGACACGTCTGAGCGCGCGGCCAGCGCCCTGAAGCGACATTCACTCTACCCCTCCCTCCTCTTCAGGAAGCGGCATTTTTGCCGCCGTGACAAGCTATTTGACTGCGGTACATCAAATTTCCATCGACCAATGCAACCGAATATTAAACGCCGCATCTAATCGGCGTTTTCCGGGAAGGTGCAATCCGGCCGACCCCGTATATTTTTAAAGGATCATTAATGCTGCGTCTCCCGCGCTCGGCTCTTCCCCTGATTTTTTCTGGCTTTATCCTGACTGCATGCGGCGGGGGTGGTGGAGGGGGCAACGATACCCAGACATTTAATCAAACGGTATCGATCGCAGAGGTCGAACCCAATGCGCCGGCGGCAACCGGCAATACGGCTGTCGACGGTTTTACCTGGTTCAATTTTCGCCGTGCGCAGCTAGGCTTGCCCGCTTTCGCCCGCAACAGCACGGTCGATATCGCCGCGCAGGGGCATTCCGATTACCAGAAGCTGTGGGGCGTTACGCATTACCAGACCGAGGGCAAATCCGGTTTCACTGGTGTCTGCATCTATGACAACAATGCCGATCCGCTCTGCCCGGACGCTAAAGTCAGTCGGCTGGAAGCGGCGAATTATCATTTTACGCAAGGCTCCTATGCGTTCGGCGAGGTCATTTCGGCCACATCGAATCCTGCAGGCTTTGATGCTGCAGAAGGTTTGGTCGCTGCGATTTATCACCGTTTCGTCATTTTCGAGCCGATGTTCAGGCAGGCTGGAATTGGCACAGCAACCGCACCCGGTGGCCTGACGTACTTCACGACCAACTTTGTTGCCGACGGCCTGAATCTGGCATGCGCCGCACGCGGGCGCGTGGTGACCTATCCGTTCGCCGACCAGCAGCGCGTGCAGAGAAATTTCTTCAGCAATGATGAAGTACCGGATCCGGTCCCGGACCGCAATGAAGTGGGTTATCCGATCAGCGTGCACGCCGACATCGTCGCCAGTGTCAATGTGCAAAGGTTCACCGTGCGTCCGCGTGGCGGCAATCCGCTGCCGGTTCGAACGCTCACCAAGGCGCAGGATCCGCAACATACGCCGTCCACAGCCGCTGGTATCGTGCCGCTGGATGTTCTGGCGCCGGCAACCACCTACGATGTCCAGTTTCAGGGCACGATCGAGTACAGCGCCACAACCGACTGCGCGGCGCTCAGCGTTCCGGTTAACTTGGCCTGGTCATTTACGACCCGATGACGCAGGTGCCTGCCCCGTACGAATCTGTTATCGTGCGCGTATTGGGGCGGGACGATGAATGCAAAATCAATAACAACATCATCAACATACGATGACCATCAGCTGCTCAGCGCAGCGTTCGAGGCAACCGGGGCCGGCATCTTCTTCGTCAATGCAGAAGGTTGTCTCATACGCGCTAACCACGCGTTCTGCCGCATGCTTGGCTACACGGTCGACGATGTGCTGGGCAAGCATTGGACGCTGGTTGCGCCGCCGGAAATCGCCACCTATGGCGATCGTTTTCTGGCTGAATTGTTTTCCGGAGCTTCCCGGCTTTCCGATGAATGGCAATTCCGTCGCCGTGACGGATCGCTTCTGAGCGCACTTGTCAATTTCAATCTGATCACGCTTGCCGATAACGCCCGGTACATGGTGATCACCGTTACCGATATCGCACAACGCAAAGCCGCCCAGGAAGAGCTCCTGTCGCGCCAGCAAAAGGCGTTGATCAGATCGGAAGAGCATCATCGCCAGGTCGTCGATAACGCGACCGAAGGCATTCTGGTGCTGCAGGATAAGCGCGTCGCTTTCGCCAATGCGCGTGTGCTGGATATGACCGGCTATGCCAAGGGCGAACTGCTCGGTGGCTCGCTGCGGGAGAATGTTCATCCAGACGACCGCGAGATGGTGGTTGATCGTTACACGCGGCGCATGAACGGTGAGCCTGTGGGGCAGATAACGATATTTCGGCTGCTAAACAAACAGACCGGCACAGCAACCTGGGTGGAGACCTCGGTCGTCACGATCCAGTGGGAAGGACGGCCCGCCGCACTGGCCTTCATCAAGGATATCAGCGCGCGCAAGGAGCTGGAAGACCAGCTCAAGCAAAGTCTGGCCGCACGCGAGACCATCCTCGAGAGCTCGATTGTCGGCATGATTTTCCTGAACCCGGCCGGACGTGCGCATTGGGCCAACCGCACCTTGTTCCAGATTTTCCGCATCGATCATATCGACCCGTTCGGCAAGTCGCTCGAAATGTATTACCAGTCACGCGAGCAATATCTGGAAGTCGGCGCTGCCGTCAGCGAAGCAGTGCGCAGTGGCGGCACGTACGAAAAGGAGTTGCAGATGCGCCGCGGCGACGGAAGCTTGTTCTGGGCTTACCTGTCGGGGCGTGCGGTCGATGCGAAGGACCGCACACGCGGCACCGTATGGGTGGTCATGGATATCACCAAGCGGCGCCAGCTCGAAGAAGCGCTGAACAAATCCGAGGAGCACTACCGCCAGGTCGTCAATAATGTCACTGAAGCCATTTTCGTGGTGCAGAACGGCCATATCGTGTTTGCCAATCCGCGGCTGATGCTGCTGACCGGCTATTCGCAGCAAGAAATTTTTGCACTGCCCTTCGTCACGTCGATTCATCCGGAGGATCGCGAGCTGGTAGCCAGTCATCATCAGCGCCGGCTCCAGGGTGAACAAGTCGAGCAGTACTACAATTTCCGCATCGTTAATAAAGAAACGAATGCTGTCATCTGGGTGCAGCTTTCAGCAGTGATGATCGAATGGGAGGGTAGCCCGGCGACCTTGTCGTTCATGACCGATATCACCGAACGCAAGCTGCTGGAAGATAGCCTGAAGCAAAGCATGACAGAGCGCATCCGGCTGGAACGCCTGCGCGTCCAGGGCGAGCTGAAGGATGCCGAACTGGCGCGGCGCCAGGCGGAAGAAACCACCAGGGCAAAGTCGATGTTCCTGGCCAACATGAGCCATGAAATCCGCACGCCGATGAATGCCATCATGGGCATGGCGCACCTCGCGCTGCGCACCGAACTCGATGCGCGGCAGCGCGACTACCTCGAGAAAATCCGTAGTGCTGGCGTTTCGCTGCTCGGCGTCATCAATGACATCCTCGATTTTTCCAAGATCGAGGCTGGCAAGCTTGATGTGGAGCGCATCAGTTTCAATCTCGACGAAGTGCTCAGTAATCTGTGCGCCATCACCGGCGCGGAAGCGCATGAGAAGCGGCTCGAATACCTGTTCCAGTTTCCGCTCGATATACCGCGCGGCCTGGTCGGCGACCCGGTTCGCCTGGGCCAGGTGCTCATCAATCTGGTTAACAACGCGATTAAGTTTACTGAGCGCGGCGAAATTTTTGTCGGCTGCGAGTGCCTTGAATCCCGCAACGACAGGATCGAGCTGCAATTCACGGTGCGCGATACCGGCATCGGCATGAGCCGCGAAGAAACCGGAAGGTTGTTCCGCGCATTCAGCCAGGCTGACGAAACGACCACACGCCGATATGGCGGCAGCGGCCTCGGCCTGTCGATTTCCAAGGCGCTGGTGGAAATGATGGATGGCAAAATCTGGCTTGAAAGCGAAGCCGGCATCGGTACCACAGTACGCTTTACTGCGTGGTTCGGCCTCGCAGATGCGGCCGAGCCTGCACCGGTGACGCCCGATGTGCTCAATGGCATGCGCATACTGCTGGTTGATGACAATCCGAGTGCGCGTGCGGTACTGGCGGCAAACTTGTCGTCATTGCCGGTGCAGATCGACCGTGCGTCGAGCGCCGGCGAGGCGCTCAACATGATTCATGCGGTGGACGGAGAGCGCCCGTACGGTGCGGTATTTGCCGACCTCGCCATGCCGGGCATGGATGGTGTCGATCTGGTCTGCGCCGTCAAGAATGACGACACGCTGAACGCACCGCCGCGCATGGTGCTTCTAAGCGACTCCGATGATGAGGGAACGCATCACCGCATAGACCAGGCACACGCAGACGCCTTTCTGATGAAGCCGGTCAGCGCATCGACTTTGGCCGACACGCTGGTCGAACTGTTTGCGCCACAAATGCGTACCCTGCCGCGCACTGCAAAAGAAGCTGCAGTACGTTTTCACGACCTGACTATCCTGCTGGTCGAAGACAATGAAATCAATCAGCAGATCGCAGCCGAGATGCTGCGGGCTGTCGGCATTACCGTCGATATCGCGGACAACGGTCGTATCGCACTCGACAAGCTGATGGCGGCCGCTGCCGGTCATTACGGCATGGTTTTCATGGACGTGCAGATGCCGGAGATGGATGGCCATGAAGCGACGCGGCGCATCCGGGCCGATGCCCGTTTCGATGGGCTTCCGGTAATTGCAATGACCGCGCATGCGATGGTGGAAGAACGTGAGCGATGTTTCGCTTCTGGCATGAACGGCCACCTTGCCAAGCCGGTCAACCCTTCAGAGTTGTATCGGACTGTCACGCGCTGGTGTCCGCAGCATGTGGTGACGGGCGACCAGGCGGCAGCACCGGTATCTGTTGCTAAGCCGGCAATCCAGCGACAAACCGAGCTGGCCATCGACGGCATCGACGTACGGGAGGGCTTGTCGCGTGCGATGGGCAGCCATGATTTTTATCTGAAGATGCTAGCGCGCTTTCGTGAAATTCAGCGCGATGTCGCCAGACGGATCGCCGAGGCGCTGGAATTGGATCGCACGCAGGCAGAGCGGCTTGCCCATTCCCTCAAAGGCTCAGCCGGCATGCTCGGTGCAGGTGCAGTACAAGAACTTTCCAGCCAACTGGAGAGCGCCATCCGTACCGGCGCGCAAAAGGATGCATTAAAGCCCTTGCTGGATCAGCTGGACACCACCATGCAGGCGTTGGGAGAGGCGATTGACCAAGCTTTGCCGAACGCAGCCCGGACGCAAGAAGCTGGCGTCGCACCCGCCGAAAAGATGGACCGGCAGGCGATACAGGCACTGATCCGGCGCCTCGCTTTGCTGTTCGACGAATGCGATGGTGATGCAACCGATGTATTTGCTCAAGCAAGAAAGTCGCTGGCGAGCGCACTCGGGACGCAAGCCTGTGAGAGTATCGGACGCGCGCTGGATACGTACGACTTTGATGCCGCGCTGGCTGGTCTGATGACCGGTGCTGTCGCGGCGGGATATAACATCAATAAAGCCGGGGAGAATCCGTCATGAACCGTCCGCTCGATCTTCCGACGATCCTGATCGTCGATGATGCACCCGATAACATCATGCTGCTATCGGCGCTGCTCAAAGGCCGCTACAAGGTAAAAATCGCGACCGATGGGGCGAAGGCTTTGCAGATCGCTGCCGTCGCTCCCCACCCGGACCTGATCCTGCTCGATGTCATGATGCCGGAAATGGATGGATTCGAAACCTGCCGCCGCCTGAAAGCTGCCCCAGCGACCGCCGACATCCCGGTCATCTTCCTGACCGCCCGGATCCAGCCGGAAGACGAGGAAAAAGGGTTGCGACTGGGTGCGGCCGACTACATCACTAAACCAATCAGCCCACCGATTGTGCTGGCCCGGGTGACAACTCAGCTTGAGCTGAAAAAGGCGCGCGAGCAGTTAAAGACACAAAACCGGTTGGCGGGCTAGAACACGTCATTAGCCACTGGTTTATTCACATTTCTTGTGACTAAATCTGTGGATAAGCAAGTTTGCTTTTGCCTATCTCCATGATTCTTTTAGATATTTCTTGCTTGATGAAAATCAACGCAAGGAAGGGGTGCACACCTGTCGCATGCGCGAACAAGTCGCGTTCTCTGTAGTCCTAAGGGGATATCGACAGGAGGCGGCAATGGCAGCCATCAAATACATCAAGGCCGATTGGGTTGCGCAGGCAGACATTCAGGAACGCGCAGACGGCAAGTTTCAGGGCGTGGTGCTGATCAGCCATGAACAGGGTGCCACCAGTGAAGAGGCCGAGCATACGGTTGGCACAACAACGGACAGTCCGGAAGAAGCACTTGAACAAGCCAAGGCATTGGCCCATCGGATTCTTGCGAACGTCGACTAAAAGCGCCAACGATCAATTGGGTTTTGCAGCTCGGGGCTTTGCGGACAGGTCTGCGTGCGTGGCTGCCTGTCACGTCGGTTAATCACATTTGCCGGGGACAATTCTGTGGATAACCCAGAATAAGCTTTCCTACATCCATGATCCGTAAGGAAATTTTTCCTTTGATTAAAATCATGGCACCTCCTCCGATTGAAGTTTGCTGCTATCTCTCTATAGCCGGCTATTGGTGCGAAGTCGTTCAATAAGCATGGTCGCCTGCAGTTCGGCGACCGTGTGCAAGGCATTTCCCCAACTGTGATGCAATCGTTCCACCGAGTCGCGCATCATGCGAAACGCAATCATTGCGGCGTCCATTGGACAAGTGGCGTTTTTACGCTCGGATTCGATCCGGACCAACAACTGTTCCAGGGAGGAGCGATGTGCAGGAGGAGCGGCATTGACGGCCTCTCTCAGCAAATGCTTGCGGAATTGTTCCAGCGCCTCCGGATCCTGCAGGTGAAGGGCTGCCAGTACATCAAAGTCCGGAAGACGGGCATTCATGATGGGATCCTGTCGTTTGTATATGACAGGTATAGCCCATTGATATTCTTATACTTTGTGAGGAGTCAACAGCCCGCCGTGCAAAATTTGTGTAGGTGCAAGGAACCTACCGGTCCAGCTCTTCGAGTTGCAACAACACATTGAGACACGCGCCGACAATAAGTCCGGTGACAATAAGGCCAAATAACGAAACGATTGCGTTGAGCATCATCTCTTCTCCCATTTTTAAAGTTATCGGGATCTATTAAAGCAGCCGGAAAAGAAGGGGATTTGAGGAGAGTCATTTCCTCGTTGAAATTTGTGCAATAAAGGTGCAAAAAAAAGCCCGCACACCTTGCGGTTGCGGGCTGAAATCCAATTCAAGGAGAGTTGGAGGAGACAGGAAGAATAATACTGCGCCGCAGCAATGATGTCCTCTTTATTATCGTGATGACGGATATAACCGAAACATATAACTATTCGGCCTGCAAAAGTAAAAAGCCCGCCCAACTTCCGCTAGGCGAGCTTTCCTGTCTCCTACAATCCTAAATTGGATTTCTTTAATGTGGGCAGATACTACCCTGCTTTCCTGAAAAATAAAAGGTTAGGCTCGTGCATCGGATACCTGTTTTCTGATTTTTCTTTGGTTTATAAGGATTATCTCCAAAGGCGATTCCATAAATTTTCTATTTTCCGATACAAAATCTGCTAAAAATCACGCCGAGCAAGTCATCCGATGTAAATTCCCCCGTAATGCTGTTCAGCCTTTCCTGGGCGATGCGTAGTTCTTCTGCAAACAGATCCAGTGACTGGTCATTGGTTCGGTTCTCTTGACCAGCATATTCTGCGGCGAGAGCGAGATGATCCCGTGCCGCTTTCAGCGCAAGCAAATGACGTTCGCGCGCCATGAAGCGTGATTCGCCGGTCTGCTGCCAGCCGGCTACGCGCAGCAGTTCTGCCCGCAGCAGATCAATGCCGAGCCGGTCTGTCGCTGACAGATAAATATGCGTTGCGTCCGCCATGCGATCGACGGCGGGCTTGTGGCCGGACAGGTCAATCTTGTTCCATACCCGCAATACCGGCACGTTCGGTGGAAGCCGATTGACGATTTCCTCATCGTCGCGTGTCGGCCCGCGGCAGGCATCGAGCAGATGCACGATCACATCCGCCTTGCGCACTTCGCCCCAAGTGCGCTCGATACCGATCCGCTCTACCTCGTCGCCCGCATCGCGGATACCGGCGGTGTCGATGATATTCAGCGGGATGCCTTCCATCTGAATGGTTTCGGTCACTTTGTCGCGCGTGGTGCCGGCAATCGGTGTCACGATGGCGACGTCCGCGCCGGCCAGTGCATTCAGCAGCGAGGATTTGCCGACGTTTGGCTGCCCGGCCAGTACCACGTTCAAGCCGTCGCGCAGCAGCGCGCCTTGGGAAGCCTGCTCAAAAATCTCGTTCAAGTTGGCGCGTATGCGTTCCAGCTGGCCACGAGCGTCCGACTTTTCGAGGAAGTCGATTTCTTCTTCCGGAAAATCGAGTGTCGCTTCCACCAGCATGCGCAGATGGATCACCTTGTCGACCAGCTCATGAATGGCCTTTGAAAACACGCCGGATAGTGACTGCGATGCAGACCGCGCTGCGGCCTCGGTCGATGCTTCGATCAGGTCGGCCACCGCTTCCGCCTGTGCCAGATCCATTTTGTTGTTCAGGAAAGCACGATGCGTAAATTCGCCCGGTTGTGCGAGGCGCAAATCGATTTCCCGGCCTGCTTGCAGGCAGCGTGCCAGCAGCATCTGCATTACCACTGGCCCGCCATGACCCTGCAGTTCCAGCACATCCTCGCCGGTGTATGAGTGCGGCGCTTTAAAATAAAGCGCGATGCCTTGGTCGATGGCGCTGCCATCCTCATTTCTGAAGGGCAGATAAGTGGCGTGACGCGGTTGTAGGTGCACGGTGCCACACACTGCCTCGATGACAGGTGCAAGGTTTTTGCCGGACAGGCGTACCACGCCAATGCCGCCGCGCCCTGGCGCAGTGGCAATCGCGGCAATCGGGGAAGAGTCGTAGTTCATGAAACGATTTTAGGTTTGCTGTTTGTTGAGGGCAATAGAATGCTGCTCTTTCTCGATGAAGGGCGCGTTTTGCAACACTTGCCTGCACCATGGCAACCAATAAAAAAGCCCGTGCATTGCACGGGCCCGGTTTGGCTGGCGTCGTATTAGGCAGCCTGGCCGCTTTCGATCTTCTTGGTGATCACCCATTGCTGGGCAATCGAAAGGATGTTGTTCACTACCCAGTACAGTACGAGGCCCGCAGGGAAGAAGAAGAACATCACCGAGAAAATGATCGGCATGAACATCATCACCTTCGCCTGGATCGGGTCCGGTGGTGTCGGGTTCAGTTTGGTCTGGATGAACATCGACACCGCCATCACTACCGGCAAGATGTACCACGGATCGGGCGATGCCAGATCGTGAATCCAGCCCAGCCAAGGCGCGTTGCGCATCTCAACCGATGCCAGCAGCACCCAGTACAGCGCAATAAACACCGGAATCTGCACCACGATCGGTAGGCAGCCGCCCAGCGGATTGATCTTTTCGGTGCGATATAGCTCCATCATTGCCTGGTTCATCTTCTGCGGGTCGCTCTTGTAACGCTCGCGGATGGACTGCATCTTCGGCGTGACCGTCTTCATTTTCGCCATGCTGCGGTAGCTCGCTGCAGACAACGGGAAGAATGCCAGCTTGATCAGTACGGTCAGAACGATAATCGTCCAGCCCCAATTGCCGAGTATCTTGTGGATCTGGTTCATCAGCCAGAAGATCGGTGCGGCAACGATAGTCAGCCAGCCATAATCCTTCACCAGTTCCAGGCCGGGAGCGAGTTTTTCCAGTACGGCCGACTCCTGTGGACCGGAATACAGGCGGGATTCCATGGACGCGCTGGCACCCGGAGCAATCGGGCCCATCGGGAGCTTGGTGCCTACGGAGTAGAGGTTGGCGGCGATTTTGTCGGTAAAGAATTCGCGTGCTACGTGCTCTGGCGGGATGAAAGCAGATACAAAATAATGCTGCACCAGTGCGAACCAGCCATCGTCGGCCTTGACCGCGTGCTTGGCGCTGCGGTCAGCAATATCTTCAAATTTGATTTTCTCGAATTTCTTGGTGTCGGTGTAGATCGCCGGTCCGGTAAAGGTGCTGTAAAACTGGGATTCGCCTTCGGGCTTGTTACCGTCACGTACCAGTTGCATGTACAAGGTCGGGTTGATCGGCGCACCGCTGTGATTGACGACCTCGTGCTTGACGCCGATGGTGTAATCGCCCCGCTTGAAGGTGTAAGTCTTCACCAGCTTGACGCCGCCCTGCTCGGACTCCAGTACCAGCTGCAGCTCTTGGGCGCCATCCAGCGCGCGCGGGCCGGGCTTGGCTACGAAGCCGGATTTGTGCGTCGGGAATGGGCCGCCGATCAGGCCGGTCTGGGCTACATAGGTATGTTTGGCGCCGGAATCGAACAGCACCATATTCTTCGTCGGGTCAGTGGTGTCTTTATGCTTGAGCAATTCCAGGTGCTTGAGCTCGCCGCCAATGGTATCGATCTCGGCCTTGATGAGGTCGGTAGTGATCGTTATGGTTTCGCTTTTCACTTGTCCCTGCGCGGCCGGTGCTGCAGACGTTGCGGCTGCCGGCGTGCTTAGCTGGGGCGTATCGGATGTGGGCGCGGGAGCGCTGCCGGCGGCGGGCTTGACGGCTTGCTGCGTCGGCGTGGGAAAGAACATCGACTGCTTGCCGTTATAGCGCATCCAGTTGTCCCACAGCAGTACGAGTGACAACGAGAAGACAACCCACAGGACGGTACGTTGGATATCCATAATGATCTAGTTTGAGTAATCAGGTATTCAGGTGTGGCCGCAGTCGCAACTGGCTGTGGCCGATTTTTCAGCAGGTTTTTTCGGTACAGGGTCCAGTCCGCCGGGATGCCATGGATGGCATTTGCATAGTCGCCGGGCTGCCAGCAGGCTTCCCCGGGCGGAACCATGCTCGCGGATTGCCTCGGTCGCATACTCGGAACAACTCGGATAAAAGCGGCAATTCCGGCCGAGGAACGGACTGATGCCCAGCTGGTACGCGCGCAATAGTAACAGTAAAAGGGTTTTCATCGCCGTGCTTCTGCTTCAGGCTGGTGATGGCGCATTTGCGAACTTAGCAGTTGCATCAGTTCGCCGCGCAGCATGACCTTGAGTTGCGCGCTTGTTGCCGGTTCAGATTTCGAGTTTACGGGCCTGGACAGGCGCACGATGCAATCAATTGCTGGCAAGGCGGACTGCCGGAAGAGTTCGCGTGCAACGCGCTTGATGGTATTGCGCGTGACGGCACGAGGGGCAAAGCGCTTGGCTGCAACGATGCCCAGCCGCGCCTGACTGAGCTGATTGCTGCGCGCATACAGAACGAAATGGGCAGTGCGCTGCACCGGGCGCAAACGAAAAACGGATGAAAAATCATCCGTTTTAACGATGCGTCGATCGCGTGCGTAGTCCTGTGAACGGTCTCCGCTCACGCCAGCAGTTATTGCAGTGCCGGGCTTAAACGGCCAGGCGCTTGCGGCCCTTGGCGCGACGTGCATTCAGCACAGCGCGGCCGCCGCGGGTTGCCATGCGAACGCGAAAGCCATGAGTGCGCTTGCGGCGAACGACGGAAGGTTGGTAAGTACGTTTCATGTTGGTCTCGCTAATTCAGCAAAAATGGGTTGGATCATCACGCAGCCCATTCTTGTCTTGTGCTATGCACACAAAACGCAACAGGCAGTGAACCCGCAATTAGACATCAAATTCTGCTTGTATGTCAATAACTTAGAGTACGGTTGCGATCGGCCCAGCTGGTCAGCGAAAGGATTTCTGCAAATCAGCATCCTTGGGACGCAATCGTTATATCCACCTGGCATGCTTTGTGTCCAAATTATCCACATCGAAGAAATGTTTGCGTTGGAAAAATGATGCAGCCTGTGGATAACTTATTGTCGCGGGTATAGAATACCCGTCCCGCGTGGAATGTCATTGACGCTGATATGTCGTCCAGCCAGATTCCGATTTTGTGTTTTCGGAACAGGGCATGAGCATAAGACCTACTGCCGGGCACCGCTGCCGCCACAGGCAGTTATTCGTTTTCACGCCCCCTACGTCAGAAAAAATTCATGGAAAATTTTTGGCAAACCTGTTCTGCAACTCTGGAGCAGGAGCTTACGCCGCAACAATTCAGTGCCTGGATCAAGCCCCTGATACCGCTTGATTATGAGGATGGGCGGCTGCGAATTGCTGCGCCGAACCGGTTCAAGCTGGATTGGGTCAAGACGCAGTTTGCCAGTCGTATCACCACGCTCGCCTCCGAATACTGGGAAGCGCCGGTCGATGTGCATTTCGTCCTCGACCCGCGTAGCGGCGGCGTCAAAAAGCCGGCGTCCATGCCGGCAGCTGCGGTTGCCAGCGATGGTGCTGCAAGCGACATGGCGGACCCGATCGAGCGGGCGGAAGTGGCTATCGAGGAAACGAAAAAGCGCGAACAGAGCAAGAT
>DATFAZ010000172.1:0-6166 GCA_035254105.1 Noviherbaspirillum sp.
GGTCACGCAGCAGTTGCTTGCGTTTCGTGACCGTGGCGTGCAGGTTGCGCTTGATGATTTCGGTACCGGTTATTCATCGCTGGCGTACCTGAAGAAATTCGATATCGATTACCTCAAGATCGATCAGGCTTTCGTACGCAACCTGGCGCCGGGTTCCGACGACATGGCGTTGTGCGAAGCAATGATCGTCATGGCACACAAGCTCGGCATCAAGGTCATTGCCGAAGGCGTGGAAACCGAACAGCAGCGCGCGCTGCTGGCAGCCAGCAAATGCGATTACGGGCAGGGCTACCTGTTTTCGCGGCCGGTGCCGGCGGAGGAATTTGAGCGACTATTCTGAGCTCCCGTGCGTCCGCTTCGGTGTGCAGCAAGAGGTCGGCGTATTGTTAAAAAACTGAAAACATTAAAGCAGGCGCATCATCGTCTGCTTAATGCTCTTTCGGAAGATTTGCAAAACTGAAACCCGTCGACTGGAACTTCTTCCTGCGGAAGAAGTCATGCTCTAGCTATAATTTGCGCCTTCGCCTGTTTGGATTGCTCCCATGTCCCTGTCCGATCACCAGCTTGAACTGCTGTCGCCCGCCAAGAACACTGAAATCGGGCGCGAAGCCATCCTGCATGGCGCTGATGCGGTCTATATCGGCGGACCGGCATTCGGCGCACGCCACAACGCCAGCAATTCGCTGGAGGATATCGCCGGTCTGGTCGAATTTGCGCACCGTTACCGCGCCCGCATCTTCGTCACGCTGAACACCATCCTGCACGATGCCGAGCTGGAAACTGCGCGCAAGCAGATCTGGCAACTCTACGATGCCGGCGTGGATGCGCTCATCATTCAGGACATGGGCCTGCTTGAAATGGACCTGCCGCCGATACAGCTACATGCCAGCACCCAGTGCGACATCCGCACCGTGGACAAGGCCCGCTTCCTCGGCGCAGTCGGCTTCTCCCAGCTGGTGCTGGCGCGCGAACTCAGCCTGGAACAGATACGCGCGATCCGCGACGCGGTCGATACGCCGCTCGAATATTTCATCCATGGCGCACTCTGCGTCGCATTTTCCGGCCAGTGCTATATCTCCCATGCAGACACCGGCCGCAGCGCCAACCGCGGCGACTGTTCGCAGGCCTGCCGCCTGCCATACACGCTCACCGACGGCGAGGGCCGCGTGGTGGCCTATGAGAAGCACCTGCTGTCGATGAAGGACAACGACCAGAGCCGCAACCTGGAGGCCCTGATCGACGCCGGCATTCGCTCGTTCAAGATCGAGGGGCGTTACAAGGACATCGGCTATGTGAAGAACATCACCGGCCACTATCGCCTGCTGCTTAACGAAATCATGGAGCGTCGGCCCGAGTTTTCCAGAGCGTCCAGCGGACGTACCCGTCTGCTATTCACACCGGATGTGGACAAGAACTTCCATCGTGGCCACACCGATTATTTTGCTCAAGGGCGCCAGCAAGATATCGGCGCCTTCGATTCGCCCAAGTACGTGGGCGTGGAACTCGGCACTGTCAGCCGCATCGGCACCGACCATTTCGACATGGTGACGAATGCGCCGATGGCCAATGGCGACGGCCTGAACTACATGCACAAGCGCGACACGCTTGGCATCAAGGCGAACCGTGCAGAGAAGATCGGCGAGGATGCACAAGGCCAGCGCTGGCGCGTATTCCCCAACGAGCAGATGAGCGCGCTGACCGGCCTGAAGGTGGGCTCGGTCATTCACCGCAACAGCAACCATCAATGGGAAGCGGCGCTCAATAAAAAATCGGCAGAGCGCAAGATCGCGATGCGCATGACGCTCTCCGAACATGCCGGTGGTTTGCGCCTGGCGATTTGCGACGAAGACGGCATCACCAGCGTGGCCGACGCAGAAATTACTCTCCAGCCCGCGCAGCAGGCGGCACAGGCCGAAGCCGCGCTGCGCACCAGTATCGGCAAGCTCGGCAACACCATGTTCGAGGCAGGAGAAATCGAATTGGTGCTGTCTCAGCCGTGGTTCGTACCTTCGGCGGCCATCAATGCGTTGCGTCGCGATGCGATCGCGGCACACGAGGCAGCGCGCCTCGCCGCATGGCAGCGCCCGCCGCGCAAGGCACCCGCCGAGCCTTGCCCCGCCTATCCGGAAACCCAGCTTTCCTACCTTGCGAACGTCTACAACGAAAAGGCGCGCGCCTTCTATCAAAAGCATGGCGTGCAACTGATCGATGCGGCGTACGAAGCGCACGAGGAAGCTGGCGAGGTGTCGCTGATGATCACCAAGCACTGCCTGCGCTTTTCATTCAACCTCTGCCCCAAGCAAGCCAAGGGCGTGCAGGGCGTGCAGGGACAGGTGCGCGCAGAGCCGATGACGCTGGTGAACGGTAACGAGCGCTACACCCTGCGCTTTGACTGCAAGCCGTGCGAAATGCATGTCATCGGCGCCATGAAGCCGGGCATCCTGAATGCCCCGCCGCCATCGGAAGTGCCTTACAGTCCGCTGGTATTCCACCGCAAGCGGCATGGTGCCGCTCAATGACGAAGACGTTTTCCTCCCTCGGCCTGATCGACCCGCTGCTGCGCACGCTCGATACGCTCGACTACAAGACGCCGACACCGGTGCAGGCGCAAGCCATACCGGCCATCCTTGCCGGCCGCGACATGATGGCCGCTGCGCAAACCGGCACCGGCAAGACCGCCGGTTTCGCGTTGCCGCTGCTGCAGCGCCTGGCCACCGAAGACGCACAAGTTTCCAGCAATGCCGTGCGCGCGCTCGTGCTGGTGCCGACCCGCGAACTGGCTGAACAGGTGCACGAGAGCTTTCGCGCCTACGGCAAGAACGTGCAATTGCGCACGCATGTCGCCTACGGTGGCGTCAGCATCAATCCGCAGATGATGAAGCTGCGCAAAGGGCTTGACCTGCTGGTCGCCACGCCGGGGCGGCTGCTCGACCTGCATCGCAAGAACGCCATTAGGTTCACGCAAATGCAAGCGGTCGTCCTCGACGAGGCCGACCGCATGCTCGACCTCGGCTTTGCACGCGAGCTGAACGAACTGCTCGCGCTATTTCCCAAGCGCCGGCAAACCCTGCTGTTCTCGGCCACCTTCTCGGATGCGATCCGCACGCTTGCCGCGACCATGCTGGCCGATCCGGTCAGCATTGACGTCAGCCCGCGCAACACCACCGCAACCAGCGTCAAGCAGTGGGTAATCCCGGTGGACAAGAAGCGCAAGACGGAGTTGTTTTTCCATCTGATGAAGAAGCATGGCTGGCATCAGGCGCTGGTATTCGTCAAGACGCGCAACGCGGTGGATCAGTTATTCGATTCCCTGCTCGCGCAAGGCGTGCAGGCCGACTCCATCCACGGCGACAAGCCGCAGCCCGCCCGCTTGCGCGCGCTTGAACGTTTCAAGGCCGGCGAAGTACGCGTGCTGGTGGCCACGGACGTAGCCGCGCGCGGACTGGATATCGACGACCTGCCGCATGTCGTCAATTTCGACCTGCCCATCGTCGCCGAAAACTATGTGCACCGCATTGGGCGCACGGGGCGTGCCGGTGCATCGGGCGAGGCAATCTCGCTGGTGTGCGCGGATGAAGTGCAACTGCTGGCGGCGATTGAAACCTTGATCGGGAAGACCTTGCTGCGCGTCGAAGAGCCCGGCTTTGAGCCGGATCATCGCGTGCCTGCGACAGATGCGCGGGGGCAGGTGCTTAAAAAGCCGAAGAAACCGAAGAAGACCAAGACTGGAAAAGCCGGACTCCACAACTGACGCGGCAGCCTGACCGCAAGGGAAGGCTTTTGCCATGCTTGATCGTTTTTCGAACGTACAGGAAAGCGAAGATCGGTGCCTTTTCTACCCCTCATATCCAAGGATGGCGTTGGCCAGGAAGCGGGTATACCATCTTGCCGATAGACAAAAATTCACTTGGCAGCGAAGCTGCAATACCGGCTAAGACTGCAGCGTCTTGTCGCACGTTTATTTAATACAACACTTTTAATTGCCCGCTGTTGAATCGAGATTTCATGCCGGTTAAAAGTAATCAGGCATAAATACTCGTACTTGTAACAAGACTCTCTCGAATAAAAGAATTTGGGACGATAAATGAGACAGACGAAGACGCGTCTTTTGGTGTTCTTGGCCGCCTGCATTTTCTCAATTCTGGCGAGTGCTGCGCCGCCGGATTATGTGACCGCTTGGCCAAGGCAGGTACCGTTGGAGAAGCCCGATCCTGTATTGGGAGACAGACTGTATTGGGAACAATGGGTGTATGGCGAAGCTTTTGCAAAACGCTTCAAGGGGTTCCCTATCGATAAAGCTGAGCCCGGAATGAGTGAGGGAATTCAAGCAATGGTCTTGCGAGTATTCATGAGAAATGTTTGGCAATTTCTGAACCGGAATTATCCAAAACAGTATGTGTGTGAGGTGGATATTTATTTCGAGAACACACGCACGCCGCCACTTCCGCTATCCGAACATTCTAAAAAGAACCTGGCTAAAGATCCGAATGGTATTACGCCGAGCTATCGCCGATTGGATGCGTATGAAGAAACTGACAAAGTGGCTTTGGGTGAGTCTCAACCAAGCCAATTTGTACAGAAACGCAATCCTGTGGTCTTTGCGACACCATTGGATGGTCGATTTGCGACATTTGGAATACGGGAATATCACCCATCACTGGTTCCAGGCTTGTCGTTAATTTCCCTGGTTCCCGGGCCAGTTGGTTATGAATGCGAAGTGACGGCTCCTCTACAGAGTGGCGGAAGACATTGGCTCTCATTATTCGGCGAAAGGCCGTGGGACAAAACTGAATCTGGGCCACCTAAGGCGCGGCACGGCCAGTATGACCGCAACGTTAATGCCCTCTTTGACTCTGGCCACAATCCTGAGACAAGAGGGTACTTCCCTATACCAGAAGCCTTCAACAAGGTGGCGTTGCCAAAGGCGGCGTTGATTAAGGTACTCAACTGGTGTATCAGCAAGAAAGACGCTCACGCAAAACCTGTCACACCAATGCCCGTAGAAAGTTGGGAGGCAATAGCTTACCGATGCGAATTGGCGGAACAAGAAGGGAAGATTCTTCCTGACCCCCAATACCATTTGGGTAAAAAAAGCCTTCAAGAATTCGGATTCTGATCAATTTAAAAGAGAACAAAAATGAACCCGTAGTTTGGGTTGGAAGACACAACATTCAGCGGTATAAATTTCAATGAGGTACCGAAGCTCGAGCACTCATGACATCCGGTGTTTCATTACTTTTAATTTCACCGATCAATAGCAATAAGGGGCAGGTGTTCCCTTTTGCCAGATTCAAACCTTGGACAGTTCTGCTCAAAAAAATCGGATCGAACGAAAGGACTCATGCATGGATACCCACAATCGCAATCGCGTTATCAGACTCCTGCTACTTTTTTGGCTCGTTCTTGTTCAGGCAAGCAGCTCTTTTGCACAAGACAAGGGCTATGAAGCAGCAGTTTCCAAATGGACTTCCTATGAAGATGTGGCCAGATGGCTTGACGCTAATTTCATGTTCGATTCTGGCAGGCTGGATACCGTGATAAGTCGAACTCGTTCAAGCGGCCCTTCCGGTCTTCTGGCAAGAAAGCCGAGCGGCACTTACGAACAGAAAAGCGGCTATTGCACTGATTCTGCCAACTTTGCGCGCCAGGCACTGAATACAATCAATCCGGCCTACAAGGCACAATTCATTTTCATCAAGAATCAGTATGGACAACCTCATCACTGGGTCACGGGCTTCATCGTCAATGAAAAGATCATGGTGATGGACTACGGCCCGGGCCCGGAGTGGAAAACGATGAAAGGGATTCACGGGCCTTATGACTCCTTGGCGCAGTATGCTGAATATTTGCGCTCTTTAAATATCAAGCGCTTCACACCGGAGCTGGTGGAATGGCGGGCGACTTTCCCGGGCCAGGAAGATTGAGTTGCGATGATCAGGGCGTGATGCGGCCTAATGGTTTTACAAGTGATAAAAGCGTGATGGACCGGCAAGGCCGGGCTCATACACAGCTTCGTTAAATATCGGGAGAAATAACATGCACCACCTCAAGCTGCTGATCGGAGCGTTTCTGCTCACGATACTGTCCCAGACGTACGCCCAGACCACTCAGAGAGTAGTGGACATTCCCACCCGGCCCGGCGTCACGCAGCGGATGATCGTGGTTT
>DATFAZ010000173.1:0-13689 GCA_035254105.1 Noviherbaspirillum sp.
GAAGAGGAACGGACAGGGAAACCTGTGCGGGAGTCGGTCTCGGTTGCGAGACTTTTGTTGTGCTTGAGCCGTGTGTGGCGAAAGTCACACGCACGGTTCTTTGGGGAGGATGGGCCAGGAACGGCCTGTCCTTACCCGCCAAGCTGGTGGCCGCCACGCTGGCGAGCATGATGTGCCTCCGGCCAATCGAGGGCCGCAAGAGCAAGTTATGTCTGGACCTGGGCCATGACTACGATGCGGTGCATTGTTCATCTCGCCGGGTTCGAGCCAGTCATCTTAGGCCGGCGCGACGTGCGGGAGAACAAGAAGCAATGCGGTGTACGTACCCGGCGCTGGGTGGTCGAACGCGTGCACAGCCGGCTCGTACAGCGGGAAAAAGAGTCGACACCTATCTCGCCATGCTGCCGCCTGCCTGCGGCCTCATCGTCTGGCGTACGGTCCCACCGAGATAGGTAGTTAGGCGGATCACTCTACGCACTTCGGGACGTGATGTGGAGCTCGTTCCTTATCTGGAAGCCATGTCGGGACCGCAGGGTTATCGTGGTTCGCCCGGCGCTCTTCCACACTGCCCGCCACTACTGGCAGGCCACCTGAAAAAGGCCTGCGGCCGGCATGTCTGTGCCGGCACGCTCACCTTGGATGGCGTGGCAGCCGGAGCAATGCACAGGTGCCGCCGCCGGGGCGCGCCATCAGCCGTACATCGCCGCCATGCATGCGCGCGATGGCACGGGTAATCGCCAGGCCAAGCCCGGTTCCACCAGTATGCTTGGCACGCGAGGATTCCAGACGCACATACGGTTCGAACACGCGCTCGAGCTCATCAGCCGGAATCCCAGGCCCCCGATCCTGGATCGCGATCTCGACTTCCGCGTCGCTGTCGTTCACGCACACGTCGATAGCGCCGCCGCCGTAGCGCCAGGCGTTGTCGAGCAAATTGACGAGACAGCGCCGCACGGCCTGCGGCTTTGCAACGATTGGAGTCGTTGCCGTGCCGTGAAGTTCGATGTGTGCGCCGAGCATCGACATATCACCGATGACGCTTTCGAGCAAAGCGTTGACATCGAGCTTCTGTGTTTTTTCAGTGCTTGAACCGGCGCGCAGGAATTCCAGGGTATGTCCGATCATCCCGTCCATTTCGGCCAGGTCACTCTCCATTTTCACCTGTAACTCCCGGTCGGCAATGCGTTCCAGTCGCAGGCGCAGGCGGGTGATCGGCATGCGCAAGTCATGCGAGACGGCTGCCAGTGCCTGAGCCCGTGTATCGAGGTACCGCCTCAGGTCGCGTTGCATGGCATTGAACGCCTGTGCCGCGCGCGACACCTCCAACGGTCCGGACTCGGGCAGGGGCGCACGCTCGAGATTGCACGCCAGTCCCGTCGCAGCATCGGCCAGTGCTGCCAAGGGCCGGGTCAGGCGTCGCACGGCCCAAGCAGCCAGCAGGGCGACCGCGATGCCGAGTACCGCCAGCAAGGCGAACAGCCGCAACGGCCAGTCCATTCCCTGTTGCGGCAAACTATGCCTAAAGGTAATGACAACGCCGTCGGAGAGTCGGGCCTGCCCGGTGACAAACAGGATAGGCGGACCGCGGTGTTCGCGCCGGCCGGCCCAAATATCCCCACTGGCACCCGGGCCCGGAACATGGGCCTGCGCAGGCGCCCCGGCGGGGCCGTCATGATGGCGGCCTTCCGCACGCTTGATGGAAAGCACCTGCAACGGTGCGGGCGTCTCCAATTCCCTGGCAACGCGATCGACAAATAAACGGGCATCCTCCGAGTTTTCCTGCGGTGCGTCGTGCCACTGCTCGCTTAACGACACATGCAAAGGCGGAACATTGAGGGCATGGAGCAAGCGCGCGCGCTCGGCCGGCCCGGCCTTGTCGAAGATGGATATCACACCGGCGATGCGCTGGGCCGCATAAATCCCCAGCAGCCGCTCGCCAAACCGGACGCGCTCGTCAAGCATCAGCCAGAATCCCACGCTCTGCAGCGCAACCAGGCCAGCAAACAGAGCCAGCAGCAGTTGCCCGAACAGGGTACGCGGCAGCAGCTTCACGATTTGCGCTCCACGGCCGCCGCCAGCATGTATCCTTCGCTGCGCACCGTTTTGATCAAACCATTCTCGCCGCCGTCATCCCCCAGCCGGCGTCGCAAGCGGCTGATGATGACGTCAACGGTACGGTCGAATGGGCCGTGTTCGCGCCCTGAAGAAGCCTCCAGCAGCTGTTCCCGCGACATGACGCGGTGTGGATTTTCCGCCAGGGTGCGCAACATCCGAAACTCTCCGGCGGACAGCGGCGCGACGATGCCGTCCCG
The DNA here is from genome assembly GCA_035254105.1 of Noviherbaspirillum sp. GTDB lineage: Bacteria > Pseudomonadota > Gammaproteobacteria > Burkholderiales > Burkholderiaceae_D > Noviherbaspirillum. The sequence goes on from DATFAZ010000173.1 coordinate 2,313, forward strand.
GTCGACAAGGTGATGCGCATTTAGGTCCAGCATCCATCCGGCAAAGTGCAGCTCGCGTGCAGGAGCCAACGCGGCCGCTCCCGCTCCGGCTCGCCACAGCATGTTTTTCACGCGAGCGAGCAGCTCTCGTGGAATAAATGGCTTATGAAGGTAGTCATCGGCCCCCATCTCCAGGCCCAGAATGCGGTCCATGTCGTCGCCCCGGGCGGTAAGCATGAGGATCGGCACGGCGCAATAGGTGCGCAGGTTACGGCATAGCACAAGGCCGTCGTCCCCCGGCAGCATGAGATCGAGAATGATCAGTTCAATTTGGTTGTGTCTGATTTGCTCCCACATTTGCATACCGTCGGCGGCGAGCAGGACACGGTATCCACGCTCTCCGAAGTATTCGTGCAGCAGTTGTCGCAATTCGGCGTCATCGTCGACGACGAGGATTGTCTTTTCCATCGACTGTTTCCCTGGCTCGGGCGCTAGCTTACTGCGATGGTGATTTTGCCAACAGAGCGGCCTGCCTTTTATTACAAAAATTTACGTTTCATTTACAAAAGCATGTCTGTCAGACATATGCCATTTACGAAAGCAGGTTCCAATAGTAGGCGTCGCTTCAATGAACCGCAGGTATTGCCCTTTCCGCATGGCCGGATGTCGCGCCATTACTGCGGATCACGGAAGCAACATTGATCAACCATTACATTTTCCAGGAGAGGACCATGTCCGTCAGTTCCGTCACGCAAGGAAGTTATAACTATTCATCCACTCCCCCCAACGGAGCGCAACAACGGCGCGAAAATTTTGAACAGTTGTCGCAATCCCTGCAAGCAGGAGATTTGAGCGGAGCCAAGCAAGCGTTTGCCGCGCTCAGCCAATCCGGCAAAACACGCGACGCCGACGGCGATGGCGATGGCGACCGCGGGAACGGGCAAGGCGGCACGCGCGCGAACGACTTAAAACAGCTCGCGCAAGCCCTGCAATCCAATGATCTTGCCGGCGCACAAAAAGCCTTTGCGGCACTGAAACAGGACGCGACGAATGCCCGCTCCACCGCGACCCAGGCCGGGCAGGCGGCGGGCCGCGCGCATCATACGCATCACCATCATTCCCACAGTGCGCAACAAAGCGTACAGACCGCCACCGACCAAAGCGACAAGAATACCGCTGCGACCGGCACGGTCGGGACCAACATTAACGTTTCCGTGTGAGTCGAAGGACGGATACGAGGAGTAAATGATGAAACGGGCTAGAGTGCAAGTCTTGTCTGCACTGCTGCTGGCGGTTGCCTGCGGTGGCGCATGGGCCGCTCATTTTCACCATGGAGCGCGCGTGGGAATCTATATCGGCCCGTCCTTCGGCTGGTATTACCCACCGCCTTACTACTACCCGTATCCGCCCGTAGTGGTGGCACCAGCTGCGCCGCCCGTCTACATCGAGCAGGGACCGGGTCCTGATGCCCCCCCGACGCAACCGGTGCCGCCACCGAACGCCTGGTATTACTGCAGCAATCCGGACGGTTATTACCCCTATGTCAGGCAATGCCCGGGCGGATGGCAACGAGTCGCACCGCATCCACCTTCCTGACAGGCGTCACTTCCTATTGCAATGAAAGACATAACAATGAAGATACCCGGCTCACTCCTTGTGCTATGCCTGACGGCAGCATGCACCACCTTGCCTGATGGGCCCAGTGTCATGGTTCTTCCGGGAACCGGCAAGAGCTTCGACCAGTTCCGGGCCGATGACCTCGAATGCCGACAGTTCGCATCCGCTCAAATCGGCGGCGCCACGCCATCATCGACGGCAACCGACAGCGGCGTACGCAGCGCTGCGGTCGGCACTGTGCTTGGCACGGTCGCGGGCGCAGCCGTGAATGGTGGCCAGGGCGCAGGTGTCGGCGCGGGAGCCGGCCTGCTAATGGGAGGCCTGGCCGGCACCGGCGCGGCAGATGCGTCCGCGCACGGCGTGCAGCGGCGCTACGATATCGGCTACGAGCAATGCATGTACGCCAAGGGGCATCGCATCCCCGTGTCAGGCCGCTTCAATGCTGCACCACGCCAGCAAGAGTACGTGGCGCCGCCGCCCCCGTCCTTCCCGCAGCGCTGATCGCCGCACCTCAGCTGCTACTCCCCTGCGTCGGGCAACCGACTGGCATGAGATGGTCAATGCGATGCGGTACCTGGATGTGCAAGGCGCATGCTGCCGGTGAATTTTCCTTGGCAAACGGTGTACTCGGGCGTGTCATCAATTGAACTCTCGAAATCTTCCCTAATTATTAGCGTGTTAAATAATGATAAGGACGGGTGGCGCTAAGCGGTGATGACAAGACGTTATGGATTGCGGGGCGACCAGTGGGAGCGCATCAAGGAGTGGCGGCCCGATCGGCAAGGACATGTCGGCCGCACGGCCAAGGATAATCGCCTGTTTGTTGAAGCAGTTCCCTATCGCTACCGGGCAGGCATCCCTTGGCGCGACTTACCGGAACGGTTCGGGGATTTCCGGGTGATCCATACCAGGCACTCACGCAGGAGCAAGAGCAGCGTCTGGCAACGCATTTTCGAGGCGCTGGCGGCCGATGCTGATAATGAATACGCCAGGATCGATTCGACTATCGTGCGTGCGCATCAACATAGCGCAGGCGCGAAAAAGGGGGAACCGAAGCGATCGGGCGCAGCCGCGGCGAGCGGAGTACGAAAATCCACGCCACCGTCGATGCATTGGGCAATCCAACTAGCTTTTATTTGACGCCGGGGCAGGCCCATGATTTGGAAGGCGCCGATGCCTTATTGTCCGATACGCCAGCAACCACCGTCATTGTCGACAAAGCTTACGATGCGTAGGAACGGGTCATCGCCCCCTTGTATAACGCTGGCAAAAACCGTTGTGATTTCGCCCGAGCGCTGTCGCACACAACCGCGCGCTTACGACAAACACCTGTACCGGGCACGTCACCTGATTGAGCAATTCTTCAACAAGCTCAAGCAATATCGCAGCATTGCAACCCGCTACGACAAGACCGCCCGCAACTTCCTTGGCGCTATCCATCTCGCCGCCGCTGTTGTCTGGCTTAATTGATGACACGTCCTAGCCTTGAGGCAAACCGATTTTACAATCGTTCGCATAGTGACTTGCCTATAGATTTAAGAAATACTATCGTGTTGATTACCGGACAAAAGGATTTTTTTCATGCCAGTACAGGCTTCAAGCCACCGCTTGTGCATGTCGGGGGCGCGGCGTACGCTTGATCGAGTGTCCTATAATCCGTCCACAGCTTCTGCATTCACTTGCAATTTGCTGAGCTAATCATAAGGAGTGCCCTCCAGATGACCACTTATTTTCGTCGCAGCTTTTGGGACAATCTTCGTTTCGGCCTCGGATTGGCGATTGTCTTCACCGTCGTGGACTGGTTTGCGGGGAAGGATTTTTCCATGCCCGGCATATTTGGTCTCGTGCTCACCAACCTGCTTTTCGGCATTCTTATTTCGGTCGTCGGTTCGTGGATAATCCAGCGTGTTATCGCGAGAAAAAACAGGTTTAATGCCGACTAGGAACTGCCACTTAAAATCGGAAATGTGCCGCCTTGCGTCTTTTGTCCGGGTAGGCGCGCAAAGATGCCATTTCTTGAAAAACATTTATTGCCATATTGGGCTTTGGCTTCCTGCTTTACGTCTGCATCGTCTACTGCGTCGGCAACAGCAACATGCGCTTTAACAGCAACTAGAGCGTGTCATCAATTGAACTCTCGAAAGTTTCCCTAATTATTAGCGTGTTAAATAATGATGAGGGCGGGTGGCGCTAACAGCCTGTTTGAAAACTCGATAAAAGAGAAGTAAGTTGGCAGTCTGATGCGCGAGAAGCGGAGGAGGGTTTGCCATGTGGACAGGGCGTCATCGAGCGAGGCAGGTACGGCACGACATAAGGGAAAACGGTATCCGAGTAACTTGACGGATGCGGAATGGGAGGCGATTGAACCGTTGTTGCCGCGTCCAGCTGCAACCGGGCGGCGTCGGGCAACCGACTGGCGTGAAGTGGTCAATGCGATTCGGTACCTGGTGCGCTCAGGATGTGAATGGCGCATGCTGCCGGTGCATCCCCCCCTTGGAAGACGGTGTACTAGTGGGTTTGTGCGCTCACTGTTGTTCAAGGTGATTCACGATGTGAAGCTGATGCTGGACAGGCATCCACAAGGCAGGCAGGAACACCCTACCGCTGCAGTCATCGACAAGCAGTCGCTCAACGCGCCAAGCGCGGCTGCACGGGGCCATGACGCCAACCAGAAGTTGAGCTGAGGCCGTCAGTACATGGCAGTGGCTGCGGATGGCAGGCGGCTCATGCTCAACCTGACACCAGCTGACATGGCTGATTCCATTGCAGCCGAATGGGTGCTGGTGACACTCAAGAAGTGCTGGCCATGGGTGACGCACCTGTTTGCCGGTCCCGCATAGGACAAGCGCCGGCTGCTGGATGTGGCAACGCAGCTGAGGTTTCGTCGTCGACGTGGTGCGCAAGAGGGTCAACCAGCATAGCGTCGGCCTTTGCCAAGGCGCTGGTTGGTGGAGCGCTCATTCGGCTGGGTGATGCAATGGCATTGGCTGGTACGTGACTCTGAGCGTCGCATCGATGTTGCCACCGACATGATGTACGTTGCCATGGGCAGCCTGCTGCTCAAGCGCTGCTTCGAGATGAAATAGCTTTCAAACAGGCTGTTAGAACTTTGTCGGCGCATTTCTTTCAGCGACGACAACAACATCGCCCTCAGCGAGCGAATCGGAAGGGTTCAGTACTAGGACATCGGATGGACTGATGCCGTCAAGTACCTGCACTTTCAGCCCGAAATCCTTTCCAAGAGAAACAGCATGCAGGTGAACCTTTCCTTCCTTGTCAATTACTGCAACGCGCGGCCCCTCCGAACGGAGTAGCAGTGCATTCGTAGGAATGGTGATGGCATCGGAGGCACCAAAAGGAAGCGACACACTGACATATGAACCTGGAAGCAACTTGCCGCCTGGATTGGGCAGGCTGATTTCCGCTTGCAAGCTTCGATTGGCGATATCGATGGCACCGGCGGTCCGTACGATTTTTCCGTCGAAGCTTTGCCCCGGCAACTCCGCCTGCGTAATCGCCACAACTTGGCCGGTCTTCACCTTATTTGCATAGACCTGCGGCACATAAATATATACGCGCAACGGGTCCGGCTGCGTTAGCAGGAACAACGGCCGACTTGTTCCGCCCCCTGCTTCGATCAAGTCGCCAATATTGACATTGCGGCGCGTAATAATGCCGGAAAAAGGCGCGACGACATGCTTGAACGCTTCCATTTCCTTAAGCCGCCGGATATTGGCATCGGCTGCAGCCAGGTTAGCCTCTGCCTGCGTATAGGCGCTACGCCGCTCATCGTACTCCTGCTGAGATACCGCCCGGTCGCGCAACAGGCTGCCCCAGCGCTGCAGCGTCGTTTTTGCCAGTTCGAGCGCTGAGACGAGCTGTGGGCGCGCGGCGACTGCCTGAGCCAGTTGCTGGTCGATTTCCGGAGTGCTGATCTCGGCCAGCAGATCGCCTTTTTTCACCCGACTGCCGATGTCCTTGGTCCAGCGTATCAAATAACCGGTTGTGCGCGCGGAGATGGGGGCCTCGATATACCCCTGCAGTGTTCCCGGCAGCGCTAATGTCTCGCTCTTCGCGTCGGTGCTGGCCTTCACTGTCAGCACATACTGCTTCTTCTGCATGTCGGCCGCCTCGGCAAGCGCTGATGATTGCGCGCGGCGCACGCCAAGCGCAATCAGCGCGCCGATCAGCAGCAACGCCAGCGCCAACAAGGCAACGATCTTGACGCGCCTTAACGTGCGGGTGCGGTATATCTTACGGGAGGGCCCAGTCTCGTGATCTGCATGCAGTCCCAGGATGGCGTGGCGCTTCTCGGACATATGGTTTTTCCCTATTGTGGTATGGCTTCGCTCCGTGGCGAATGCGACGCATAGCGGTGCCTTAGATAGCGATGAACCGCGGCGAATACAACTGGTACAAAAAACAAGGTGGAGACCGTGGCAAACAGCAAGCCGCCGATTACGGCCCGGCCCAGCGGCGCATTCTGTTCGGCTCCCTCGCCCATCCCCAGCGCCATCGGGAGCATGCCGATAATCATCGCGAGTGCAGTCATCAGGACCGGCCGGATGCGCGTGGCCCCTGCTTCGAGCGCAGCGGAAAGCGGTGGGAGCCCTTCCTCCATACGTTGCCGCGCGAATGCAATCACCAGAATGCTATTTGCGGTCGCAACCCCCATCGTCATGATGGCCCCGGTCAGCGCCGGCACGCTCAGCCGCGTGCCGGTGAGCAAGAGCGTCCATGCGATACCGGCGAGAGCCGCAGGCAGTGCGCTGACGATGATAAGCGGATCGATCCACGACTGGAAGTTCACCACGATCAGTAGATACACCAGCACGATCGCCATCGCCAGCCCGATGCCCAATCCGACAAAGGACGACTGCATGGTCTGCACCTGGCCTCGCACCGCGATCTTGGCGCCGTGTTTCAGCTCCGGTCTCATGTCGTCGACGACTCTGTGTATATCCCGTGCAACGCCGCCCAGGTCACGTCCCTGAACGCTGACAAAGATGTCGACCACCGGCGCGATGTCGTAGCGCGATGCGACCGCAAGCTGGGCCTTCGGCCGGACCCGAACCAGATTGCCAAGCAACTGCGAGGACGCGTTGCCGCCTGAACTGACTGGCGTGCGCATCAACGCATCAAGCGAATCGATGCGGTATTGCGGCGTTTGCACGGCGATGTTGTACACCACGCCGCTGGTTGGATTCAACCAGAAATTCGGAGCGGTCTGAAAGCTTCCCGCAAGGGATACCAGCATGTTTTGCGCGACGTTTGCCGCACTCAGGTTCAGCTGCTGCAGCGCCGTACGGTCCACCTCCAGGGCGAGGGTCGGCTGGTTCAACTTCTGGTGCAGATGGGTATCGACGGTGCCGGGCACCGCCTTGATTCGTTTCATCAGCTTGCTGGCGAACGCATAATTGTCGTCGATGTTGTTGCCTGCGATTTGGATGTCGATCGCGGCCGGCAGGCCAAAGTTCAGGATCTGCGTCACGATGTCGGCCGGCTGGAAGAAAAACTCGACGCCGGGGAATTGCTGCGGCAGCGCGGCACGCATGCGATCGATATAAACCTCGCTTGGACCATGCCCCGCTTTCAGCGAAATCTGGAATTCACCGTCGAGCGTGCCGATCGTCCCCGAATTGCTATAGGAAAGGTTGATCCCGCTGTTCGGCACGCCCAGGTTGTGCAGCACGGTCTCCAGCTCAGCTGCGGGGATGATACGGCGTATCGACGCTTCGACTTGATCGGCCAGACGCGCCGTTTCTTCGATCCTCGTTCCGGTCGGCGCGCGCATGTGCAGCTTGATCTGTCCGGCGTCCACGCTCGGAAAGAAATCCTCCCCCAGTGTGAAGAACAGGCCGCAGGAAAGAATGCAGAACGCAAGAAAGGCGGATATGAACACCCGCCGGCGTGTCAGAAGCGCGCTCAGCACGGCGATGTAGCCGCTTCGCATCTGCTCAAAACGACGGTCAAATCGCCGGTAGAGCCTCTGGAGGAAATTGATATTCGCCTCCGGATCTTCCGTTCTGCGCCGCATCATCAGCATCACCATGGTCGGGACCAGCGTGCGTGACAACAGGTAGGACGCGAGCATCGCGAAAACGACTGCCTCGGCCAGCGGCACAAACAGATAGCGGGCGACGCCGGTCAGGAAGAACATCGGCACGAACACAATGCAGATGCACAGCGTCGATACCAATGCCGGTACCGCGATTTCGCCGGCTCCCTTTAAAATCGCGTCGTGAAGTTCTTCACCCAGATGCAGATGGCGCTCGATGTTTTCAATCGTGACCGTCGCATCGTCGACCAGAATACCGACTGCCAGTGCCAAGCCGCCAAGCGTCATGATATTGATCGTTTCTCCCAGCGCATGTAGCATCAGGAGTGCGCTCAGGATCGAGAGCGGGATCGAAACAGCGATGATGCAGGTGCTGCGCCAGTTGCCGAGAAACAGAAGAATCATTGCAGCCGTCAGGCAGGCTGCGACGATGGCCTCGCGTAGCACGCCCTCGATCGCCGATTTGACGAAGATCGACTGGTCAAACAGCGCAGTGATGGTTAGTTCCTTGGGTAAGCTCTGCGTGATCGCAGGAAGCCGCGCGCGCAGGTCCTCGACAATCTGCAAGGTCGATGCGCCGCCGTTCTTAATGATCGACAGAAGTACTCCGCGTTGGCCGTTCTGTTTGACGATATTGGTTTGCGGCGAAAAACCATCGCGCACATGGGCTACCTCCTGCAGATAAGTGGTCGCGCCATTTACAGTCTTGACCGGCAACGCGTTCAGCCCGGCGACCGTGTCCGGCGATCCATTCATCGTCACGCTGTATTCGGTGGTGCCGATCTTGGCTGTGCCGCCCGGAAGAATCAGGTTCTGCGCGTTCACTGCATTCACAACGTCGGTCGGCGTCAGTCCCTTGGACAGTAACGCCTGGGTGTCGAGATCAACTGACACCACCCTCGTCTTGCCGCCATAGGGAAAGGGAACTGCGGCGCCTGGAATCGTGATGAGTTGCGGCCGCAAAGAATTAATGGCGAGGTCGTTTAACTGCTGCTCGGACAGCGTGGCACTGGATAAGCCAAGCTGTATGACTGGGATGCTGGATGCGGAATAGATAATTACCAGCGGCGGAGTAATACCAGGTGGTAATTGACGCAGCTGGGCCTGGGTAATCGATACGACCTGGGCAATGGCAGTCTGAATATTCGCATTCGGCTGAAAGTACACTTTTACTAAGGCAATACCCGCCAGCGACTGCGACTCGATATGCTCGATATCATTAACTGTAGTGGTCAAGGCGCGCTCGGTCACGCCGGCGATGCGCTGCCCCACCTCTTGCGCAGGTAAGCCGTTATACGTCCAGATGATGCTGACCACCGGAATCTTGATTTCCGGGAAAATATCCGTCGGTGTATTTTTGATTGCGAACGGCGTTGCCAGCAGAATGAGCAGCGCCATGACAATGAAGGTATACGGACGACGCAGTGCTGTTTCGACGATCCACATCTGAAGAATGTCAAAATGTACGAGTTAAATTGTCACGCTGCTTTTCTAACGATCCACAGGACGATTTCCAGAAGACCGAAGTAGACGAATATTCTGCTTCCTTTGAGAATCGGTAACAACACATCGTCGAATGCGCATACGCACGCCTACTGCCCTCTAGAATGAAAGTCTCCCTGAACTTTGCGTCGTCATAAGGTGCGTGGTTGCGACGTCGAGCATGGAGTCTTGCACAATTTGACGAACCGCATTATTGACCAAGATGTCTAGACCGTCCAGCTCGCGCGGCATCGACGACCAGCCGTTTGTAAAATGCCTCATTCTTGATATCGCCCGGGATTTTCAATGCCTTGCGTCCTTCGGCACGGATCAACGGAGCGGCCTCATGGGCATCCGGTTTTTCCGCCGGAAGATAGCTGAGGGTGCCATCGCGCGGGCTCTTTAGACAAGAGCTTTCAGGGCATCTTCTTCCTGTCCACAAGCGGGTAGACGCATCCAACCGGCGATTGCCTTTAAGGCGAAGTACGATCCGCATGCATATGGCGGGCCAGCCGTACAGCATACCGATGCCGTGAACGCTTCCTTGGGCAGAAAACGCAGGATTACCGATACCGATGCGCTACCGCACGGGCGCAGACATGTCGACGAGCCGAGGGAGGCACGCCGCAATATTATTCCTGCGAATAGCATGCACGATGCTAAATATCTTGCGCTTCATTTTTGCGGATCAACGCATAAACATCCAGATCGTCAAGGCAATCCCGACCAGGATCACGAAAAAACGCAACATGCGCTCCGGTAGCCAGTGCAGCAGCCAAGCCCCACACCACCCGCCGGCAATGCCGCCGATTCCCAGCACCAGCGCCGCCAGCCAGTTCACCTGGCCAGAGAATGCAAAGATCGCGACAGCCGATGCATTCATCGCCATGGCCAGGGCATTCTTGGTTGCAGCGGCAGCGCGCACCTGCTGGCCTGCCATCGTCAGTGCGGCAAGCATCAGAAATCCAATCCCGCCGCCGAAATAGCCACCGTAAATCGCGATGCAGCCTTGTATTGCCGCCAGTACCGGAGCTGGCATCCCTTTGGCAGCCTGGACTGGCTTGCGGCGGAAACTTCCCCAGGCAAAGACCGAGGTGGCGAACAACACGAGCCACGGCACCAGGCGCGCAAAGAACGCGGGCGGCGTGACGAGCAGCAGGATGGCGCCGAGCACGCCGCCGAGCACGCTGAGGAAGAACATCTGGCCAAAGCTAAGCGGCCCGACGTTGTCGACCAGTCTGCGCCCGGCAAACGCTGACGTAATCTGGCTAGGAAACAGTGCAATGGTCGAAGTCATGTTGGCGGCCAGCGGATTGAGGCCGGCCAGCAGCAGCACAGGAAAGGTGATAAAAGAGCCGCCGCCGGCCAGTGCATTCTGCGCGCCGGCATAAAAACCGGCCACGGCAATCAGGAAAAGGACATGAAGGGGCATCGTGAGGCGTAATTGCGAACGGATATCGGAGATGAGCATCCTGCCGCAAGTCTATCATTCCGATCCGGAAATCGTCGGAGCCGCCGGGAGCGATCGTCGCTTACGGATGAATCCAAAGCCATGCCGCTTCCACCCCCTGGTCCCATGGTTCTGGGGAGCTGGCATCGTGCGACGGGTACCATTCCGAAGACCTTGTTTATGAACATGGATATTCAAGCCATGGTTCAACGGCAAACAGGATTTTTCTCCGCCGGTCGTCGATCTGTCGCCACAGGAATTTCCACTGATTGGCGGCCGACTCGATTATCTCAAGGGACACGCGGTCGCGGCGCTGCTCTACCGCCATCACCTGCCCCCGATCAACCTGTATATCGCGCCGAACCGCAGAAAAATGCAGCAGCACAGGCGCTCGACCGCCAGGGCTACCATTTGTTGCATTGGACCGCGCACGCGATGGATTATTCGGCCGTGTCCGAGCTGGCGACATTCGTACAGTTGCCTCGCGCAGAGGAATTGCCGGATCGATGGGCGTGCGTTCATCCAGGATGGGCAAACGATGGAATGGCGACGGTGCGGCGCTCATCGGATTTTTCCATTGAACCAGTTATCCAATATCCCGCCGATATCTATCTGGTACGATTAGGTTTCGCTCATGCAAAGGGAGAGGAGCATGTCAACATCATCTATCGGGATAGCTACTTGGTTAAATAGCAACTTGACCACATCGTCCCAATCGTCTCAAAAGACAACGTCCATCCTTTCTGATATGGGAAGCACGACGAGCGCAAACCAGACCATGGCGTCGGCAA
>DATFAZ010000174.1:0-29470 GCA_035254105.1 Noviherbaspirillum sp.
AAAATGAATATCGAATTCGCGCAAGGCTACTACTTCTCGAAACCGCTCGACAGCAGGGCAGCGGAGGCGCTGATCGCATCGTGGCCGCAGTGGTAAGAATGCAAGCCCTGGTGAACGGGTTAGTTCCGTCGTGTATCAGGCAAAAAAAACGCCCCGACAACCGGGGCGTTTTGCAAACCAAAGGAAAAACTGCGATTACTTGGCAGACATCAGTGCAACGGTGGTGTCGAGCATGCGATTGGAGAAACCCCATTCGTTGTCATACCAGGACGACACCTTCACCAGACGGCCGGAGACCTTGGTCAGCGTAGCATCGAAATTGCTCGATGCCGGGTTGTGGTTGAAGTCAACCGATACGAGCTGATCGGTGTTGTAGGTCAGGATGCCCTTAGACCCTGCAGCTGCTTCCTTCATGATCGCATTGACTTCGTCCACGGTCGTGTCGCGCGCAGCGATGAACGACAGGTCGACGATCGAGACGTTGATGGTCGGAACGCGGATTGCATAGCCGTCCAGCTTGCCGTTCAGTTCCGGCAGTACCAGGCCGACAGCAGCAGCGGCACCGGTCTTGGTCGGGATCATAGACTGGGTTGCGGAACGGGCGCGGCGCAGGTCTTCGTGCATCACGTCGGTCAGCACCTGATCATTGGTGTAGGCGTGGACGGTAGTCATCAGGCCGTTCAGCACGCCGATCTTGTCGTTCAGCGGCTTGACCAGCGGTGCCAGGCAGTTGGTGGTGCAGGATGCGTTGGAGATAACGGTGTCGGAAGCCTTCAGCACGCCCTGGTTAACGCCAAACACGACGGTGGCGTCCACGTCCTTGCCGCCCGGAGCGGAGATGATGACCTTCTTGGCGCCGCCTTTCAGGTGAGCCGATGCCTTTTCCTTGGAAGTGAAAAAGCCGGTGCACTCCAGCACGACGTCAACGTTCAGCTCGCCCCAAGGAATATCAGCTGGATTGCGCTGGGCAAATACCTTGATCTTGTCGCCATTGACGATCATGAATTCGCCGTCGACTTCAACGGTGCCCGGGAACTTGCCATGGGCAGTGTCGTAGCGGGTCAGGTGGGCGTTCGATTGCGCATTGCCGAGATCGTTGATCGCAACGATCTGAATGTCATTTTTTTTGCCGCCTTCGTAATGTGCGCGAAGGATGTTGCGGCCGATACGGCCGTAACCGTTGATTGCGACGCGAATAGTCATGGTTTTCTCCTGAACGTAGGTAATTAAGCTAAAACCGATTTCACGGCAGCCACGACATTTTCCGTCGTGAAGCCAAAATGCTTGAACAGCACGCCCGCCGGGGCGGACTCGCCAAAGGTATCGATACCGATAACCTTGCCTTCGAGGCCGACGTACTTGTACCAGAAGTCGGTGACGCCGGCTTCCACGGCGACACGCGGCAGTCCTTTTGGCAGAACGCTTGCTTTATAGGCGGAATCCTGGCGGTCGAACAGATCGGTACAGGGCATCGACACCACACGTACCGGCGTGCCCTGCTTCGCCAGCTCATCGGCCGCCTTCATGGCCAACTCCACTTCGGAACCGGTGGCAATCAGCACAGCCTTGGCATCGGCTGCATCACGCAACACGTAGCCGCCGCGATTAATGGCGACGAGCTGCTCGGCATTGCGCTCCATGAACGGCAGGTTCTGGCGCGAGAAGACCAGCGTAGTCGGGCCATGACGGCGAGCCACCGCGTGCTTCCATGCGACTGCGGATTCCACGGTGTCGCACGGACGCCAGTTGTCCAGATTCGGAATCAGGCGCAGGCTCGAGACATGCTCGACCGACTGGTGGGTCGGGCCGTCTTCGCCGAGACCGATCGAGTCGTGCGTGAACACGAAGATCGAGCGGATCTTCATCAACGCAGCCATGCGCAGCGCATTGCGGCTGTAATCGGAGAAGGTCAGGAAAGTGCCGCCGAACGGGATGTAACCGCCATGCAAGGCGATGCCATTCATGATCGCGGCCATGCCGAATTCACGCACGCCGTAGTTGATATGGTTGCCAGCCTTGTCGGCACGAACCGCAACGCATTCCTTCCAGTTGGTCAGGTTGGAACCGGTCAGGTCGGCAGAGCCGCCGAGGAATTCCGGCAGCACCGGTGCCAGCGCCTGGATCGCGTTCTGGCTCGCCTTGCGGGTCGCGATGGTTTCTTTCTTCTCGACACAGGCAGCGATATAGGCATCGATCGCGTCGTTCAGCTTGCCAGGCAGTTCGCCCTTCATACGACGCAGCAATTCGCCCGCTTCTTGTGGATAGCGTTCGCCATAGGCCTTGAACAGCGAGGCCCATTGTTCTTCCAGAACCTGGCCTTGCTTTTTCGCATCCCAGGCGGAATAGACATCAGCCGGGATTTCAAACGGCGCGTAATTCCAGCCGATGCTTTCGCGCGTGGCGGCGATTTCCTTGTCGCCCAGCGCAGCGCCGTGCACGTCATGCGTGCCGGCTTTGTTCGGGCTGCCTTTGCCAATGACTGTCTTGCAGCAGATCAGCGTCGGCTTGTCGGCCTTCTTCGCTGCGGCAATCGCGGCATTGACGGCGGCGACATCATGACCGTCCACATTGCGGATCACGTTCCAGTTGTAGGCTTCAAAGCGCTTCGGGGTGTCGTCGATGAACCAGCCTTCGACATGGCCGTCGATGGAAATGCCGTTGTCGTCGTACAGCGCAATCAGCTTGTTCAGGCGCAGTGCGCCGGCCAGCGAGCAAGCCTCGTGCGAAATACCTTCCATCAGGCAGCCATCGCCGAGGAAGACATAGGTATGGTGATCGACGACATCAAAACCGGGCTTGTTGAATTCGGCGGCCAGCAAACGTTCTGCGAGCGCCATGCCGACGGCATTGGTCAAGCCCTGGCCGAGCGGGCCGGTCGTGGTTTCCACGCCCGGGGTTACATGCACTTCCGGATGGCCAGCGGTCTTGGAATGCAATTGCCGGAAATTCTTGATCTCGTCCATCGACAGGTCGTAACCGGTCAGGTGCAACAGCGCATAGTGCAGCATCGAGCCGTGGCCGTTGGATACGACGAAGCGGTCGCGGTTGATCCAGTGTGGATTCGTCGGATTGTGACGATAGTGTTGGGACCACAAGGCAACGGCGATTTCCGCCATGCCCATCGGCATGCCAGGGTGGCCGGAATTTGCCTTTTGTACTGCGTCCATCGCCAATGCACGGATTGCATTGGCCATCTTGTCGGTCGGGAGAGATAAAGTCATGTCAGATCAAGGAATGTGGCGGGTCTTGGAGCAACCTTCGCGCCAATTGATAGCCGGAGGACCAAAGCCCGATATTTTACCAGACGCAGACAAGGGGATTTAAAATCCGGGATTGACTAAAACCAAGATGGCCAAGCGTTACAGATGCTGTATCGCACCTTTACCCGCCGCCATCCCGTTGCATAAATTAGGACGCAACCGCATTCGTGATCTTTTATGCACTGAAACTTGCGCCCGCATTATCAAACCAGCATGCCTCGCTTTTATTGCCCCTTGCCACTCGCGATCGGTTCCGACATTGCCCTGCCGGACGATATTGCCCATCACATTCATGTCCGGCGGCTTGCCGTCGGCGAAGCAATCACACTCTTTAACGGCGAGGGTGGCGAGTACACCGCGACCCTCACCGCGATCGACAAAAAGCGTGCCTGGGCCAGCATCAAGGCTTTTTCGCCGCGCGAGGTCGAATTGTCCTATGCCGTGACATTGGCGCAAGCGCTGCCGGAAAGTTCCAAACTGGACTGGATTATTGAAAAGGCGGTCGAACTGGGCGCGACGGCACTTCAGCCGATCGCCGCGCAACGTTGCGTAGTGCGCCTGTCGGCGGAGCGCGCGACAAAAAAGATGGAGCACTGGCAAGGAATTATTGCCGCTGCTGCGGAACAAAGCGGGCGCAACCGCCTGCCGCATCTGGCGGAGCCGACCGATTTCCATGACTGGATCCGGCGTCAGAACCTGCATCGCCGCATTCTGCTGTCACCGCGTGCCGGGCAATCGCTCGCGGACTGGGCCCGGCATCATCCACCGCAGGCGGTGGCACTGCTGATAGGGCCGGAAGGCGGCTTTACGATGGAAGAAGAAGATGCGGCGCTGGAACAGGATGTTCTGCCATTGTCCATGGGCCCTCGGGTATTGCGTACCGAGACTGCAGGACTGGCTGCACTGGCAGCACTGAACGCCATCTGGGGCGAGTTCTAAATTATTTTTCCCCTGCCTTGTTAAAGCAGATCAAATATCCAGCCGCTTTCCGACCGTGCAGCAGGCCTTTCTTCTATGGTGAAAGCTTCCTTTAATGAAGCCGGAGGCACACCATGGGACTTCTCGATAGCGCACTGAAGATGTTTGGCAATCAAAATCCATTGCCAATGATGGATTCGAAAACACAATTGCTGCAAGCAGCCCTTTCTCTTCTTGCCGACAATGGCCGTGCGGGTGGCTTAAGCGGCCTGACGAGCCGCTTTCAACAGGCTGGCCTCGGCAATGTGATCAGCTCCTGGATCGGGAGCGGAGAAAATGCCCCGATTACCGGCACGCAAATCCAGCAGGCGCTTGGCGACCAGCAATTGCAACAAATTTCCGAAGAGGCCGGCCTTCCCAAGGACGAAGCCGCCGATCAGTTGAGCGGCATGCTGCCTGACCTGGTAGACAGGCTAACACCCTCGGGACATATTCCGGAGGGCGGTTTGGGCAATATGAGTGCATTACTCGATCATTTTATTGGCAGGCAACAGTAGCGTCTGAGCGCCGGCATTGGCGCGGACCAAGGATGTCCGCGACAATGCCTGCCATGGGATGGCTCAGACAACTCTTCAATCGCGACAAACCGCAAATTCCCGATTCGCTCTGGCTGGATATCATTGCGCACCTGCCGTTTCTTCAGCGCCTGACTGCGCAGGAACTTGAGAGACTGAAGGTAGTGTCCGAAGAGTTGCTTGACCGGAAAACATTTACCGGCGCAGCGGGCTTCGAACTATCGGACGAAATCGCTGTAGTCATTGCCGCACAAGCCAGTTTGCCGATACTGAACCTGACGCTCGACCTGTACGACGATATGGCGGGCATTATTGTCTATCCATCGGCTTTCATGATTCCCCAGTCGGAAATGGACGAGGCCGGAGTCATCCATGAATGGCATGAACCGGCGTCCGGCGAAGCAGTGCACGCAGGCGGCGCAGTAGTGTTGTCATGGGAAGACGCGCAGGAAAGCGATGCATCCGGTTACAATGTCGTCATCCACGAATTCGCCCACAAGATTGACATGCGCAACGGCACGGCCAATGGCTATCCGCCACTTCTGGCCGAATATCACAAAGACCTTAAACCGGCAGAATGGCAACGCGTTTTTTCAGCAGCGTATGCGGATTTTGTAGCGCGGGTCGATGCACTGGATGCCCAGCTTCCAGCGGATTTCGACGACGACAAGGCCGCTCATGCGGCTGTCTACGATGAATTATTTGCCACACTCCCGCTCGACCCATACGCTTCCCGCCATCCGGCAGAGTTTTTCGCGGTTGCATCCGAAGCATTTTTCGTGATGCCGCAACCGCTGGCAGAAGACTATCCCGAGATCTACCGCTTGCTTGCTTTGTATTACCGACAAGACCCTCTAAGCCGGTAAATCCGTCCCTTGCAACAAGGAAAACACCCGGAAAGCATTTATAATCATCGGTTTGGCATTAGAACCCAATCCACTGCATGAAGGTATTTCGCGGACTTCCCAATGCCGCCTCGCGGGCGCCCTGCGCTCTGACGATCGGCAACTTCGACGGCGTGCATCGCGGCCATCAGGCACTGCTTGCGCGTGTACGCGAAGCCGCAAGCCGCCTCGGCGTGGAAGCCGCAGTCATGACTTTCGAGCCACATCCGCGAGAATTCTTTGCGCAGCTTGCAGGCGATGCTTCCAGGGCACCTGCCCGCATTGCCAATCTGCGCGATAAATTGCAGGCGCTGTCCAATGCAGGCATAGACCGGGTCATCGTCGAACATTTCAATGCGCATTTCGCATCGATGTCGCCGCAGGACTTTATCGAAAAAGTGCTGGTGCAAGGTTTGCACGTGAAGTGGCTGATGGTCGGCGAGGACTTTTGTTTCGGGGCCAAGCGTGCCGGCAATGTGGCCATGCTGATCGAAGCGGGCAAGAAGTATGGCTTCCAGGTCGAAGCCATGCCGACGATTACGAATAACGGCATGCGCATCTCGTCGTCTGCGGTGCGGAATGCGCTGGCGCAAAGCGAATTTGCATTCGCAGCCCAGCTGCTTGGCCATCCGTATTCCATATCGGGGCATGTCATGCACGGCAAGAAGCTCGGCCGCACAATCGGGTTCCCGACCTTGAACCTGCGCATCGCCCACAAGCGCCCCGCGCTCTCGGGTATTTTCGTGGTGCAAGTGCACGGACTCGCCGATCATCCCTTGCCCGGCGTTGCCAGCCTCGGCGTTCGGCCTACGGTGGAAGATAGTGGCCGCGTGCTGCTCGAAACCTATATCTTCGACTATGCGCAACAATGCTACGGCAAGGTGGTACAGATCGAGTTTCTGAAAAAATTGCGCGATGAAGAAAAGTTTATCGACCTGCCGACGCTGACCGCTGCGATCGAGTGCGATGCCCAGCAGGCACGCGCTTATTTCAAGGAACGCGAGTCGCTGGCCGTATCCACAACCGACCGAATTTAATGACCAGACAAGCCATTTCCCTGTCTGATCAACCGTATTTTTAGATTGCAAACATCATGTCCGAACAAAAAAACAAGTATCCGGTCAACCTGACCGAAACCGCCTTCCCGATGCGCGGCGACCTCGCCAAGCGTGAACCGAAATGGGTGAAGGAATGGCAGGAAAAAAAGATCTACCAGCGCATCCGCAAGGCGTCGGCAAATCGTCCAAAATTCATCCTTCACGACGGTCCGCCGTATGCGAACGGCGACATCCACATCGGCCACGCGGTCAACAAGGTACTGAAGGACATGATCGTCAAGGCACGCAACATGGCGGGCTTCGACGCGCAATACGTGCCAGGCTGGGATTGCCACGGTATGCCGATCGAAATCCAGATCGAAAAGCAGTTTGGCAAGCACCTGCCTACCGCCGAAGTGCTGGCCAAGTCGCGCGCCTATGCAAGCGAACAGATCGAGCGCCAGAAAAAGGATTTCATCCGCCTCGGTGTGCTGGGCGAATGGGATAAACCGTACAAGACCATGGATTTCCGCAATGAGGCGGACGAGATCCGTGCGCTCGGCACCATTCTCGAAAAAGGTTACGTATATCGCGGCCTGAAGCCGGTCAACTGGTGCTTCGACTGCGGCTCGGCACTGGCCGAAGCGGAAGTCGAATACCAGGATAAGCGCGACCCGGCAATCGATGTCGGCTTCCCGTTCGCCGAACCGGACAAGCTGGCCAAAGCCTTCGGTCTGGACAAGCTGCCAACCGACAAGGGCTACGCGGTGATCTGGACCACGACCCCGTGGACCATTCCATCGAACCAGGCCTTGAACGTGCATCCCGACCATCGTTATGCGCTGGTGCAAACCGAGCGCAACGGCGAACCATTGTTGCTGCTGCTCGCCGTCGAGCTGGTCGCATCCTGCCTGCAACGCTATGGACTGGAAGGCAAGATCATTGCAACCACGGGTGGCGAAGCCTTGTCGATGCTGAAGTTCAAGCATCCGTTCGCCGATGCGGACGAAGGCTACAACCGTTATTCGCCGATCTATGTCGGCGACTATGTGACGCTCGACACCGGTACCGGCATCGTGCACTCGGCGCCCGCCTATGGCGTGGACGACTTTATCTCCTGCAAGGCGCACGGAATGAAGGATGACGAAATCCTGAATCCGGTAATGGGTGACGGCAAGTATGCGTCGTGGCTTCCGTTTTTTGGTGGCATGACGATCTGGGAAGCCTCCAAGCCGATCTGCGCCAAACTGGAAGAAGTCGGCTCCCTGTTCAAGCTGGTGATGTTTGATCACAGCTATATGCATTGCTGGCGTCACAAGACGCCCATCGTCTACCGCGCGACCTCGCAATGGTTTGCCGGCATGGACAAGCAGCCCAAGGACGGCGGGCCGACGTTGCGCGAAACGGCACTGCAGGGCATCGAGGACACCACTTTCTACCCAAGCTGGGGCAAGGCCCGCTTGCATGGCATGATTGCCAATCGTCCGGACTGGACGCTGTCGCGCCAGCGCCAATGGGGTGTGCCGATGGCATTTTTCGTGCACAAGGAAACGGGTGAGCTGCATCCACGTACGCCTGAATTACTGGAAGAAATCGCCAAGCGCGTCGAAAAGAATGGCATTGAAGCATGGCAGGCGCTCGATCCGAAGGAACTGCTCGGTGACGAGGCCAATGTGTACGTAAAGAACAAGGACACGCTCGATGTCTGGTTCGACTCCGGCACCACGCACCAGACCGTGCTGCGCGGCTCTCACGCACAGGAATCCCACTTTCCTGCCGAGCTCTATCTGGAAGGTTCGGACCAGCATCGTGGCTGGTTCCATTCCTCGCTGCTGACCTCTTCGATGATCAATGGCTGTGCGCCATACAAGGCGCTGCTGACGCACGGCTTCGTGGTCGACGGCGAAGGCAAGAAGATGTCCAAGTCGAAAGGCAACGTGGTCGCGCCGCAAAAGGTTTCCGACACGTTGGGCGCAGAAATCCTGCGCCTGTGGGTCGCATCGACCGATTATTCGGGCGAACTGTCGATCTCCGACGAAATTCTCAAACGCGTGGTGGAATCCTATCGCCGCATCCGCAACACGCTGCGCTTTTTGCTGGCAAACACCTCCGACTTCGACCCGAAGAAGGATTTGTTGCCGGTGGCCGAACTGTTTGACATCGACCGCTATGCCATTGCACGCATGGCCGAACTGCAGGCAGAGATCCTGCAACATTTCGAAGTGTATGAATTCCACCCGGTGGTCGCGAAGCTGCAGATGTACTGCTCTGAAGACCTCGGCGGCTTCTATCTCGACATCCTGAAGGACCGTCTTTACACCTGCGGCGCCACGTCGAAGGCACGGCGTTCCGCGCAGACCGCGATCTGGCACGTCACGCAGGCCTTGCTGCGCGTGATGGCACCGATGCTGTCGTTTACCGCGGAAGAAGCATGGGCGGTTTTCGCCGGCAAGAAGGCATACGCAGAAAGCGACGAGACGATTTTCACGCAGATGTATTACACCCTGCCGGAAGTGGCGGATTCCGCTGCCCTTCTCGGAAAATTCAGCGCACTGCGTGAATTGCGCACCGAAGTGACCAAGCAGCTTGAAGAAGTCCGTGTCGCAGGCGGCATCGGTTCATCCTTGCAGGCAGAACTTGAGATCAAGGCAAGCGGCGACAAGTATGCGTTGCTCAGCAGCCTGGGCGATGACTTGAAATTTGTCTTCATCACCTCGCAAGCAAAGGTGACCCAGGTTGCCAGCGAAGCAGAGGAGGCAGTGATCGTCACGCCCTCGGCCCATCAAAAGTGCGAGCGCTGCTGGCACTACCGCGCGGACGTCGGTGCACATGCCGATCATCCTGGGCTTTGCGGTCGCTGCGTGAGCAATCTCTTCGGCAACGGCGAAGTTCGCACGTTTGCTTGATATTTGTCGTTCCAATAAGGGCGGGAGCATGAGGCGTTTTAAAGCCAGTATTCATTCGGCGTGCTCCTGCCTGCGGGGCATCTCCCCATAAAAACAGTCAATATGGCCAAACAAAAAAGTTTTAACAGTCTTTCCGCCAGCCCCAAAACCAGCCTGACTCCATGGCTGGGCATCGCGGCCATCATCCTGCTGATCGACCAGATCACCAAGGTTACAGTCACACGCCTGTTCACCTATGGCGAGTCGTTGCCGGTAACCTCTTTCTTTAACCTGGTGCTCGCGCATAATAAGGGAGCTGCGTTCAGCTTTCTTGCAGCGGAATCGGGCTGGCAGCGCTACTTCTTTACCGGCATTGCCGTTGCCGCAGTCATTTTCATTATTTATCTTCTGAAACGCCATGCCGGACAGAGGATGTTTTGCTGGGCGCTAGCACTAATCTTGGGCGGCGCCCTCGGCAATCTGATCGACCGCGTGCTGTACGGCTATGTCATCGATTTTCTGGATTTTTATGTCGGCAAATGGCACTGGCCGGCATTCAATGTTGCCGACATGGCGATCGTCGGCGGCGCGGGCCTATTCATCCTCGATGAATTGCGGCGCGTCGGAAAGTAGTTCAGTGCATTCTTTCGGGAGGAAAGATGGAACTCGCCGGTAAAAAAATCGTTCTCGGCATGACCGGGGGCATCGCCTGCTACAAGGTGGCGGAATTCACGCGGGGCCTGACCAAGGCAGGTGCGTCGGTGCAGGTTGTGATGAGCAATGCGGCGATGCAGTTCATCACGCCGGTCACGATGCAGGCCTTGTCCGGCCACACCGTTTATACCGACCAGTGGGATGCCCGCATTGCCAATAACATGCCGCATATCGATCTGACGCGCGATGTCGACGCGATTGTGATCGCGCCCTGCTCTGCCGATTTCATGTCCAAGCTCGCTCACGGCGCATGCGACGATCTGCTGTCGACCTTGTGCGTGGCACGGCCAATGACGGTGCGCATGATGATCGCGCCCGCAATGAACGTGGAAATGTGGCAGAACCCGGCAACACAGCGTAACGCAGCACAGATCAAGGCTGATGGCATCAGCATTCTCGGCCCGGACGCAGGGGAGCAGGCGTGCGGCGAGACGGGGATGGGTCGCATGCTGGAGCCGGAACAGTTGCTGGAGGAAGTCATTGCATCGTTCCAGCGCAAAGTACTCGCCGGCAGGCGCGTACTGATTACTGCCGGCCCTACCTTCGAACCGATTGACCCGGTACGCGGCATCACGAATCTTTCGTCCGGCAAGATGGGCTATGCGATCGCGCGCGCTGCTCGTGAAACCGGCGCCGATGTGACGCTGGTGTCCGGCCCGACTGCACTGGCAACCCCCTATGGCGTACACCGCATCAACGTGCAGACTGCACAGCAAATGAACGACGTCGTGATGTCGCATGTCAGCGGTCAGGATGTATTCATTGCAGTCGCGGCGGTCGCTGACTGGCGCGTGGCGAATGCGAGCGAACAGAAACTGAAGAAGAACGATGCGGGCGACATTCCGCAACTGCAGTTCGAACCCAATCCGGACATCCTGGCGCAGGTTGCGGCATTGCCGAACAAGCCGTATTGCGTCGGTTTTGCCGCGGAGTCGGAGAACCTGCTGCGTTACGGCGAAGAGAAGCGCAAAAAGAAAAACGTGCCTCTGCTGGTTGGCAATATCGGCCATCAAACCTTCGGCAAGGACGAAAACGAGCTTGTGCTGTTCGATGACGCCGGCAACACACGCCTGCCGCAGGCGGACAAGCAGGACCTCGCACGCCAGCTCATCGCGGAAATCGCGCGCCGGCTCTGATTCAATCTGTATCTTTATGTAATCACTGTCCAGCCGGATGGTGTATGACTTTATTCTTATCTGCCATGAAAACCATCGCTGTAAAAATTCTCGACCCCCGCATGAAAGAGCAGCTCCCCACCTACGCGACCCAAGGCAGCGCCGGACTCGACCTGCGCGCCTGCATTGAGGCGCCCCTGACCATCAAGCCGGGCGAGACCCATCTGGTGCCGACCGGCCTGGCAATCCATATTGCCGACCCCGGCTATGCGGCAATGATCCTGCCGCGCAGCGGCATGGGCCACAAGCATGGAATTGTTCTTGGGAACCTGGTCGGCCTGATCGACTCGGACTATCAGGGCCAGTTGATGGTATCGACATGGAATCGCGGCCAGCAGGAATTTGTCCTGAATCCGATGGAGCGTCTGGCACAGCTGGTGATCGTTCCGGTGATGCAGGTCGGCTTCGATATCGTGGAAGAATTCGACAGCAGCGAACGTGGCGCCGGCGGCTTTGGCAGCACCGGCAAACACTGATCAGAATGGAGAGATTGATGCACGGCATATTCCGACTTGCTTCGCTACGACACCAGCCACGCAACGCCTGCAAGCGACTGCTGATATTGCCCGTTGCATTGGTGCTAGCCGCCTGTGCAACAAGCACCGTCTCTCCTCCAACCGTTCCCGGAACAACGCAACCGCAGCAGGCCGACATAGCCGTTAGCCCACTGGATGCGCAGGCACTGCAGACTCTCGTATCGATGCAGGACCGGCTGTATCGCATTGCCGCGCCCCTACTGGTAAAAAATCCGGAACTGTGCAAGAACAATGCGCGCAACCTGCTCGGATTCACCGCAAAGAACAAGTACTCCTATTCGGCAGATTTCATCAATGCGGCTGAAAAATCGCTTGGACTGAACGGCCGCTTGCAAGTCATGGGCGTCTTGTCCGGAAGCGGTGCCGCGCGCGCCGGCATCCGGCGCGGCGACATTCTGGCGGCGGTCGAAGGCAACGAACTGCCTGATGGCGAAAATGCGGAGCGCCAGGCTGCTGCCGTGCTGGCGCCGCTGATGACAGGACGTTCGAACATCAAACTCACGGTGGTCCGCAACGGAGCCAATGTTGTCGTGGATGTGCCGCTGACTTATGCATGCGCCTTCGGCATCGAGCTCGGCAATATCGATAATGTGACCGCTTATGCCGACGGACACCGCGTGCTGATTACGCGTGGCATGATGAATTTTGCGCGCTCGGATGAAGAACTGGCGTATGTGATGGCCAAGGAAATGGCGCACAATGCGCTCGCGCATGCCGCAAGGCAGCGTATGAGCGCCACCATCGGCGGCATCATCGACAATCTGACCCGGATGCATCCGGACATGAGCACAATGGTCGGGATGGCCGGCGTCAAGCCGATGGCGGAGAATCTCGATGGAATGGCTGACAAGCTGGCGATGTATATGCTGGCGCGTGCCGGCTACGGCATCGATAATGCGCCATCGTTCTGGAAGCGGCTGGCAAGCCAGTATCCGGCCACTGTGCTGAACGGCTATGTCGCACTTCATCCTGCCACCGATTACCGCGTTGCAGCGATGGAAACAGCCATCAAGGAAATCAGGATCAAAAGAGCTGGGAAGCGCACGCTGTTACCCTAACAGACTGACAGTGCTCTAAGCCTCGCAAGGCCTTCCAAACCAAGGACGCTGTCGGCATTGCCCGTGTCAGCGTCCCTCTCCGGAAAGTGCGATTCCCGCTTTCCTCCCTCTCCCGCTTTTGTCCCGCCCGTCTCTCATTACCCTGTAGTGCATGCGCCCCTCAAGCGGGAAAAATGCGTCATTACACCTGAGCACCAGTCAATAAGCATCAATAGCTTTCCAAATAAATTCCAAGGATCATCTTGTAAATGCAAATGATAGCGATTATCATTTGCATGAATTTACTACCCATCCTTTTTGAATCTTTCCCCATTAATTACAAGATCAAGGAATAAACATGTTTCGTTCTCCCGCTCTTCTCTCCTCCCTGCGCACCAAAAGTATTCTCCTGGCGTTGACCGCTGCCTGGTCCTTGAATGCTTCTGCCGTCGAATATCCGATTGGCGCGCCACAACAGCGGTCCGGCATGGAAATCGCCGCCGTTTACCTGCAGCCGGTCGTAATGGAACCGGACGGAATGATGAACAAGGCGGAAGAATCCGACATCCATATTGAAGCGGACATCAAGGCCCTGAGCGGCAATCCGAATGGTTTCGAGGAAGGTGCATGGATTCCGTACCTGATCGTAAAGTATGAAGTAACCAAGACTGGCTCGACACAAAAGGTCAGCGGTGAATTCATGCCGATGGTTGCTAACGACGGCCCCCATTACGGCGACAACATCAAGCTCTTTGGCCCCGGCAAATACCGCGTCAAGTACACAATCCTGCCGCCGTCCGAGAACAAGCATGCCCACTTTGGCCGCCACACAGACCGCCTGACGGGCGTGCGCCCATGGTTCAAGCCGTTCGAAGTGGAATATGACTTCACTTATGCAGGCATCGGCAAAAAGGGAGGGTATTAATTCATGCGCCACCGTTTACAAATGAAGCCGCTGGCATTCGCCGCCGCCCTGCTTTGCGCGGGCAGCGCCAGTGCCGCAACTTCGCAAGCCGAACTGATCAAGCTGCTGGAAAAACTGAACCAGCGCGTGGAACGCCTGGAACAGCGCAACAGCCAACTGGAAAGGGAACTGCGCGAGCGTCAAGCGCCGCCCCGCCAGGCCAGCTCCACTCCGGACAGCGATGTGGAAAAGCGCGTGCAGGCACTGGAAAAGCAGCAGGAGCACCTCGCGCGCAGCCTGGAAAGCGACACAATCAGCGAGAAGGACCCGGAACTCGCCACACGCCTGAAGGCAGTCGAGGCGCAGGCCCAAGGCATGCGGGCGACTGCGGACAAGATGGGCGCGCTCGATGGCATCAGTGCCGGGCTGAGTCTTACGACCGTGGCGCAAAGAAGTTCCGAAACCGGCAGCCAGCTCAGTTACCGCGGCGACGCCTACGTCAGCCTGCCGCTGGAACCCGTTGGCGATATCCAGCACAAAGTATTTGCGCAGTTCCGCCTGGGCCAGGGCGAGGGCCTGAATGGCCTGCCGACCTATTCAGTGCCAAACGCCACCGCCTTCCAGTTGGGAAGCGTAAACCCGGACGACTCGGTCGCAATGCTTGCCCAAGCGTGGTATCAGGCCGATATTCCACTACCGCGCGGCGGTTCTGCCGAGCAGTCGAAACAGATGCTGGAAGTGAACTTCGGCAAGATGGATCCGTTCGTATTCTTTGACCAGAATGCTGCGGCCGGCGATGAAACACGCCAGTTCATGAACGCGGCGTTCGTGCACAATCCGCTGCTGGATGCAGGCGGCGACATCGGCGTCGATGCCAACGGCTTCACTCCCGGATTCCGGCTCTCGTATTACAACCTTGAAAGCAAGCCGCAGGCATGGCGCGTGTCTCTCGGCGTCTTCGGTGCAGGTGCACGCGGATCAAACTATCAGCGCAGCCTCGCGCAGCCAATGGTCATGCTGCAAGCCGAAACCGAGCAGCGACTATTTGGCGGCCTCACAGGAAATTACCGCGTCTACGCATGGCGCAATCCGCAAGCAGCCCACTTCGACGAAAACCTGGCCACACCCGAGCGACATAGCGGATGGGGCATCTCGGCCGATCAAAGGGTGGGCGACGGCATAACACTGTTCGGACGCTACGGCCACCAGATGCAGGGCAATGTCCGCTTCGACCGGGCACTGACACTGGGCGCAGAGATTAATGGCTCCTACTGGGATCGCGGCGGCGACAGCATCGGCCTTGCCGCCGGCTTGCTGAAGAGCAGCCGCGACTATCGCAACTTTGCCGCTGTTGCCAGCGCCGAGCAGGTCGGCGAACTGTATTACCGCTATCGCATCAATAAGCAGTTCGAGTTGTCGCCTAGCTTGCAGTACATCGGCAATCCGGGCGGCGACCGCTCTGCGGATTCAGTGAAGATACTCGGCCTGCGGGCGCAACTTACTTATTGAGGCAAACCATGTCCTTCATTTTGCGCATTTCACGCCCGGTGCTGGGCATGCTGATCGCAGTGGCCGCGCTGGCGGCTACGGCTCCGATGCATGCTGATGAACTTCCAACTTTCACGCTGGTGATGCGCGCCGGCCGGTTTATACCTGAAACACTAGAGGTCCCGGCGAATACCCGCTTCCGCCTGTTGCTGAAAAACGAAGGTCCCGGCGCCGAAGAGTTTGAAAGCGTCGAAATGCGCAAGGAAAAGGTGTTGGCCCCGGGCGCGTCCAGCTTCCTGATTTTCCAGCCACTCAAGCCGGGTGCATACAAGTTCTTCGGCGAGTTTCACCCGGATACGGCGCAAGGCCGCTTCATTGCCAAATAAGCGGCAGATAAGGAGAAAGCATGATGAATTCCTTTTTTGTCGTCTGGCGCGAAAGCGTCGAGGCGATGCTGGTGATCGGTATCCTGTATGCATGGCTGAAACGGAACGATCAAGGTGGCGCGGGGCTGCGTGCACTCTGGAGCGGCATCGGTGCAGGCATTGGGCTGGCTGTGGCTTTAGGCTGGGCAATCCTGACAGTGCAGGATGAGCTTGCCGGCGAGGCGCTCGAGTGGTTTCAAACTGCGATGCTGTTCATTGCCGCAGCGCTGATCGTGCAAATGGTGCTATGGATGCAAAAGCATGGTCGCCATATGCGCCAGAGCCTGGAGCATGATGTTGCACGTGCTGCGCAACAATCCGGTCTGTTCGGCATTGCCGCGATAGCCGCGCTTGCCATCGCGCGAGAAGGCGCGGAAACGGTCATCTTCCTCTACGGTATGCAACTGGAGGAACAGAGCGGAGTACGTGTTGCAATCGGGGCTGGCGCAGGGATGCTGCTGGCGGCGCTGACTGCGTGGGCGGTCAATCGCGGATTGCGCTTTCTCGATTATCGGCTGTTCTTCCGCGCCAGCGGATTTCTGCTGTTGCTGTTTGCCGTCGCAATGCTCGCAGGCGGCGCCGAACGCATGATCGGCATGGGCTGGTTGCCGACGCTGGTCGATCCGCTCTGGGATACCTCGATGCTGGTCGACGACAGCAGCACCCCGGGTGCCCTGCTGTCCGCATTCACAGGCTATCGGGCACGGCCATCGCTCATGCTGGTGGCGATCTACGCGGCCTACTGGATCGGCGTGGTCCTGCTGCAAAAGAGATTGAACCGCCATGCATGACATGCGGGCAACAGCGGGATGCGCTGCCGGCGTTACTGGCACGAGCGGTGGGGTTCTCGCCAGAATCGGAACGGCGATGGCTCGCCACCGTCGTGCCATCCTCGCGATTCAATGGATCGTCGTCTTCTTTTATCTGGCCTTGCTGGTCATTCCTGCCTTCATGCCCATACCGGCTGAAGACGAGCACCTGTATTCCAACCTGCGCTTGTTCGCGCAATTCCTGTTCTGGGGGATATGGTGGCCGTTCGTGATGTTGAGCACGATGTTGCTCGGCCGCGTCTGGTGCGGCGTTTTCTGCCCCGAAGGCGCGTTGACCGAACTGGCCAGCCGGCATGGGCTGGGCCGGGCAATACCGCGATGGATGCGCTGGAGCGGCTGGCCGTTCGTCGCCTTCGTCTGCACCACCGTGTATGGCCAACTGGTCAGCGTCTACGAATATCCCGAAGCGGCCTTGCTGGTGCTGGGCGGATCAACCGTTGCTGCTGTTGCCGTCGGGCTCGTCTATGGCAAGGGCAAGCGTGTCTGGTGCCGCCATCTATGCCCGGCCAACGGCGTCTTCGCACTACTTGCAAAAATCGCGCCGCTGCATTTCCGCGTTAATGAAGAAGCCTGGAAACGCGACCAGTCCCGTCAGCCGATGGTGAACTGCGCGCCCTTGATCGATATCCGTCACATGAAGAGCGCATCGGCATGTCATGCCTGCGGCCGATGCAGCGATTACCGTGGTGCGGTGCAACTGGCGCGCCGCAATCCCACGAGCGAAATACTGAACAGCAGGAACAAGGATGTCACCACTGAAGAAGCGGTGACTCTGCTCTTCGGCGTAATCGGTATTGCCACTGCAGCATTTCAATGGTCGGCAAGCCGCTGGTTCGTGCAGATGAAAACCGCCGCGGCCACGTGGCTGATCGAACATGATTCCTTCCTGCTGTTGCAGGACAACACGCCGTGGTGGCTGCTCACGCACTACCCTGCCTCCAACGATGTTTTCACCTGGCTCGATGGCATCTGCATTCTTGCCTTCATTCTCGGTGGCGGGCTTACACTGGGTACGTCGGTATTCGCACCGATATGGATGGCGACACGACTGGCAGGTCGTCCCGCATTGTCATGGCAGCGCTTCGCGCTTGCGCTTGTGCCACTGGCCGGAACCGGCATTTTTCTCGGCTTGTCGATGCTGACATTGGCGCACCTGAAAGCTGAGAGGATTCCGCTGGAGTGGGTGCCCGCCATCAGGCTCCTGCTGCTGGCAACGGGGAGCGTCTTTTCGGCATGGCTCGGCTGGCGGCTCCTCAGTGGCGCATCCTTGATGCGGCGTATATCGGCATTCGCCGTCTACCTGCTGCCACTGGCGCTGATTGACGCAATATGGGCGATCGCATTTTTCGCCTGAACCTGAGCTTCGCTCGCATCGGCTGAAACGGATTTCAGCGCATTGTCAATTTCCGTGCGGCCAAGCTGCGGTGCAAACTGCTGGATGAATTCATATATATACGATCGCAGGTAAGCGCCACGCCGCACGGCCAGCCGTGTCACATTCGGCGCAAACAGGTGTGCCGCCTCGAGTGCCTTCAATCCGCTCGCGCAGTTGTGTTCGACGGCCATCGAGGCCACGATTCCCACACCAAGGCCGAGCGAAACATATTGCTGGATCACGTCCGAGTCCATCGCAGTCAGCACGATATCGGTCGCAACCCCTGCCTGCTTGAAGGCATCGTCGATATGGCCGCGGCCGGTAAAACCGACGTCATAGGTAATCAGCGGATACGCGGCAAGATCCTGAAGCGAAACGACTTCAAGCAATGCCAGCGGATGCCCGTCCGGCACAACAATCATGTGGCTCCAGCGATAGCAGGGGAACGACACCAGTTCGTCAAACTGGCTCAGGCCTTCCGTTGCAATACCGACATCCGCCTTGCCGGACATGACCCATTCGGCAATATGCTCCGGCGAACTCTGTTGCAGGGCAATGCGCACATTCGGAAACGTCGCGCGAAACGATTGCACCACGCGCGGCAACGCATAGCGCGCCTGCGTGTGGGTCGCGGCGATGGTCAGCGTGCCGCTCTTCTCGCCGGCATATTCGCGGCTGGCCTGTCGCAGGTTTTCCGCTTCCAGCAGCAGGCGCTCAACGATCTGCAGGATGCCCTTGCCGGGTTCGGTCAGCCCTGTCAGGCGCTTGCCATTGCGCTCGAAAATCTCGACGCCCAGTTCTTCTTCCAGTTCGCGAATCTGGCGGCTGACGCCTGGCTGCGATGTGAACAGGGCATTGGCGACTTCGGTCAGGTTATAGCCGCACCGTGCGGCTTCGCGGATTGAACGCAATTGTTGAAAATTCATGAAGTTCTCCGTTCAGACCGTCTGTTCGACAAACACACGTAGCCGCTTGGGCCGGACCACCAGTGCATCGCCTTCAGTCAGGTGCAGCTGGGCGTAGCGTTCGCTGGAGATGACGGCTTCGATCAGTTGGGCATTATCGGTTCGTTCCAGCTCGAGTTGGGCCAGCGGACCGATCGCATGCGCCCTCTTCAACCGGGCGACAATGCCCTCGGCGTCCGCGGTATAGGGTTCGATCTCGATGTCATGCGGGCGCACAAACCCCACACCGTGCGCGTCGTGCGCCTGCGCATGATCGGGCGCATCGAAAATGGCGCCGCCGCTATCGAGCACACCTTCATGCACGCGACCATGGAACAGATTGACGTTCCCAAGAAAGCCGTAAACGAAGGGAGACGCCGGATGGTTATACACGTCGCCTGGCGCACCGATTTGCTCCACCCTGCCCTTGTTCATCAGTACGATCTGGTCAGCAACTTCCAGTGCTTCTTCCTGATCGTGCGTGACGAAGATGCTGGTCACATGCAATTCATCATGCAGTCGCCGCAGCCAGCGACGCAGCTCCTTGCGCACCTTGGCGTCAAGCGCGCCAAATGGTTCGTCCAGCAGCAGTACGCGCGGCTCCACCGCGAGCGCCCGGGCCAGCGCGATACGCTGGCGCTGGCCACCAGACAGTTGCGGCGGATAACGGTCTGCCAGCCAGTCAAGCTGCACCAGTTCCAGCAGTGACATCACCTTTTTCCTGATTTCGGATTCTGACGGACGCACGCTGCGCGGCTTCACACGCAGGCCAAAGGCGATATTCTCGAACACGCTCATATGCTTGAACAGCGCATAGTGTTGGAACACAAAGCCGACCTGGCGCTCGCGCACATGGTGGCTGGAAGCATCCTCGCCATCGAGGAACACCTGCCCCGCATCCGGCTGCTCAAGACCGGCGATGATGCGCAGGAGCGTCGTCTTGCCGCAGCCGGAAGGCCCAAGCAAGGCGGTCAGTTCTCCCTGCGGAAAACTCAGGGACACATCGTCAAGGGCGACAAAGCTTCCGAATCGCTTATTGATCTGTTTGACTTCGATGCTCATTATTGGCCTTCCTGAAGTGGTTGCAAGTTGCTGTCCTGCGAGCGCCATTCGACGAAGCTTTTCAGCGCGAGAGTCACAAGTGCCAGTAGGGCAAGCAAGGATGCGACGGCGAACGCAGCAGCGAAGTTATATTCGTTGTAGAGAATTTCCACCTGCAGCGGCATGGTGTTGGTTTCGCCGCGAATGTGACCGGACACGACCGAAACAGCACCGAACTCGCCCATGGCCCGTGCATTACACAGGATCACTCCGTACAGCAGGCCCCATTTGATGTTGGGCAGCGTGACGTGCCAGAAGGTGCGCCAGCCGGATGCGCCCAGCACCAGCGCTGCCTCTTCCTCTTCCGTGCCTTGCGATTGCATTAACGGGATCAGCTCGCGCGCAACAAAGGGGAAGGTGACGAAGACTGTCGCCAACACGATGCCCGGCACCGCAAACAGGATCTTGATGTCATGCTCGCGCAGCCATTCGCCGAACCAGCCCTGCGCCCCGAACATCAGCACATAGATCAGGCCGGAGATCACCGGCGAAACCGAGAACGGTAGGTCAATCAGGGTCAGCAGGATGTTCTTGCCGCGGAATTCGAATTTGGCAATGGTCCAGGCAGCAGCCACGCCGAACACCAGATTGAGCGGTACCGCGATCGCGGCAGTAAGCAGGGTCAGCTTGATAGCCGAAATCGCGTCCGGCTCGACGATGGCCGCGACATAGGCATCCCAGCCCTTGCGCAACGCTTCGGCGAATACCGCGGCCAGCGGCACGAACAGGAACAGCGTGAGAAACGTCAGCGCAGTCCCGATCAGGACAATGCGTACCCACAGGGGTTCTACGGTTGCGGCCGGCGCGTAGGCAGGTGCAAAAGCCATTTCAGCGCGCGCTCGGTTGGCGATGGGCAGAGTAGCGGCAGCAGAGCTCATTTCAGACTTTCTCCACACGGCCGCGCTGCCGCGTCCATGCCTGTAACAGGTTAATCGAGAGCAAAAGGATGAAGGACGCCAGCAGCATCACGACGGCGATCGCAGTCGCGCCGGCATAGTCGTACTGCTCCAGCTTGGTGATGATGAACAGCGGGGTGATCTCGGACACCATCGGCATGTTGCCGGCAATGAAAATCACCGAACCGTATTCGCCGGTGGCGCGGGCAAACGCCAAAGCAAAACCCGTCAGCAAGGCGGGCAAAATAGTCGGGAAGATCACCTTGGCAAAAGTCTGCAGCCGGTTGGCACCGAGGCTTGCAGCGGCTTCCTCCAGTTCGCGCTCCGCCTCTTCCAGCACCGGCTGCACCGTACGCACAACAAAAGGCAAACCGATGAAGGTCAGCGCGACCAGCACGCCCAGCGGCGTAAAGGCAACCTTGATGCCCAACGGTTCCAGATAACGGCCGATCCAGCCGTTGGCCGAGTACAAGGCTGTCAGGGCGATGCCGGCTACCGCCGTCGGCAATGCAAACGGCAGATCGACCAGTGCGTCGATGATGCGCTTGCCGGGAAAGCGGTAGCGCACCAGCACCCATGCGACAATGCCGCCGAACACCACGTTGAGTGCGGCACCGATGAGCGAAGCGCCGAATGTCAGCTTGTACGACGCCACGACACGCTCGGAAGAGACTGCTCCCCAGAATGCCTCCCAGGTCATCGTGAAGGTTTTCAGGAATACCGACGACAGCGGAATCAGCACAATCAGTGCTAGGTACAGAAGGGTAAACCCCAAGGCCAGATTGAAGCCGGGGAGAACCCGGGACGGGGCCTCTCCCCCTCTTTTTGCTGTTATTGCACCTGCCATACCGCTCCCTTATTACAAATTCAGCTATGGAGAGGCAATAATTGCATCCAGCCGTTATTAAGAGAACGATTTTTTTTGCATTTCTATAGAACGCTTTCGACTATGAAGAAGAAAAAATGGCAAGAAACGAGGTCTGGCTGCGCAAAAAGGCAGCATTGCGAGTGCAGTAATGGTGTTGCTGTTTTTCTGTCAGCGTGAGGCAGAAAGCTTTCAGGCAGATTGAACCACTTCGCTTATCAGCAAGCTTATTAACGAAAGGCCATATTCCCAGTTGCCCAGCCGGGACTCCGCATTGATGTGGCCAAGTGCTCCTGCATTAATGAAGTCGCAACGCCAGGATTTCGCCCAACCGGCTGCCTGCTGGGCACCCATCCAAGGATCATTCATGCTGCCGACCACAAGCGCAGGGCAAGACAAGCGCCGGCGTTGCATCTGCTGACCAATGCCGAATTTAATCGGGTCGGCGGGTGCAACTAGCAGTGCGCCCGCAAGATGCGGGATGCCAGCCGATGCCGCATGTACGCTGGCCAAGCAGCCGAAACTATGAGCAATCAATAAGGTCGGGCGGGCAGATTCTTGCAATGCCTGCTCCACACGCCCCGACCACCGCTGGATATCCGGCACCTCCCATTGCTCCTGCTCCACCCGTTCAAACCATGGGAATAGCTGCTGCCAGCGCGTCTGCCAGTGATCGGGCCCGCTGCCATGCAAGCCCGGCACGATCAGTACACGAAAATCATTGAGGTGACTGCCTAACATCTTATGCAGCTCCCGCATGCATCCAGCGATCCTGTTGCACAGGCAGTTTTTGTGCGCGTACTTTGCTACTGTCGAGCGACGCATGTGGCAAATCCCACAGGAATCCCTGCGCGTAAATCGTTTGACCGCTGGCTGCCGCAACACGATTCAGCGTTTCAAGGGTGCCAGTGTTTTCAACCCGCTTGAAAACCACACGCACGTTCCGGTCAGCGCATTTCTCCAATAATCGCAACACCGGTTCGTCACGCACGGTGTGGCGCGTATCGACCTTGACCACTTCGGGGCGTATCTTTTCGACCAGCACCAGAGCATCCTCCGCATCGGCAGCATTGAGGGCAATGCGAAAGCCATTGCGCCGGTAATTGTCCGCAACATAATTCACCAGCCAGCCCTGATGCTCGACCACCACCGGCAATTGCAGCACGATGCGGTTTTGCGGCAGGTCGAGAAGGGACAGGATGCGATTGAATGCAGTGCCGTGATTGCCTTCTACTGCCGCCAGCAGGCGCGCATGCACACTCAAATACAAGTCGCCTCCCGCCGCCTGCTCTTGCCGGAAAAAATTCACCGAGTGAAGAATCCGGCACAGTCGGTCCAGCTCAACCGACTCGTCATCATTGGCTGCATGATCGAGCAGCTTCCACAGGCAAAGGCACTGGTCGCTGCCGGAATGGCTGCGTGCGAAGCCTTCATAACCGATGACAGTTTCGTTTCGCAGAGTACGAATCGGCTGGAAAGCGCTCGTCAGCGTCGAATTAAAAAAACGTCCCCGCGCACATCCTTCAGCGTCTAGCCAGACGCGAGTGCCGGCTTGCGTGGTACCGTAAAGATGGGCGAGATACTGTTGCAGGCCGGAAAAAGACATATCTGCTCCACTTACTTGCGTCCAGGCTGGTAAACCTGGTCGAACGTACCGCCGTCGGCAAAGTGGGTTTTCTGCGCCACGCTCCAGCCGCCGAATACTTCATCGATGGTGAACAGTTTCACCTTCGGGAATTGCGCCGCATATTTCTTCGCCACTTTCTCGGAGGTGGGGCGATAGTAGTTTTGCGCTGCAATTTCCTGACCTTCGTCGGTATACAGATATTGCAGGTAAGCTTCCGCCGCCTTGCGTGTGCCTTTTTTGTCGACCACCTTGTCCACTACGGCAACCGGCGGCTCGGCCAGGATGCTCAATGACGGCGCCACGACTTCAAATTTATCCGGGCCGAGTTCCTTGATCGCAAGGATCGCTTCGTTTTCCCAAGCCAGCAACACATCGCCAATGCCACGCTCGACAAAGGTGGTCGTGGCGCCACGCGCACCAGAATCGAGGACCGGTACGTTCTTCAGTATCTTGCCAACGAATTCCTTTGCGCTCGCATCGTTGCCGCCGGGCTGCTTCAGCGCATAGCCCCATGCCGCAAGATAGTTCCAGCGTGCGCCACCGGAGGTCTTCGGATTGGGCGTAATGACAGCCACGCCGGGTTTGGCAAGATCGCTCCAGTCCTTGATGCCCTTCGGATTGCCCTTGCGGACCAGGAACACAATAGTCGAGGTATACGGCGCGCTATTATGCGGCAGACGCTTCTGCCAATCCTTGGCAAGCTGGCCGCGCTCGGCGATTGCATCGATATCGTAAGCCAGTGCCAGCGTAACGATATCCGCATCGAGGCCGTCGATAACTGAACGCGCCTGCTTGCCTGAACCACCATGCGACTGGCGGACGGTGACGTTGTCACCGGCTTTTGTTTTCCACTGCGCGGCAAATGCCTTGTTGAAATCCTGGTACAGCTCGCGTGTCGGATCATAGGACACATTGAGCAGCGAAATATCAGCCGCGTATGCTGCTGGCACCGCGAGCGCAAGGATCAATGCCGAACGGATCAGTTTCTTTAGCAACATCTGTTTCTCCCTCGTGATGAGTATGGCTTCCAAAGACCACAGGTTAAATAAGCCCCATCAGGAAGCGAACGAATTGTTTTATTGTTCTTTATACGATTTGCGCATATGCGCACCCGTTCAATTTGCAGATAACAAAAAAGCCCGACGTATCGGGCTTTTTAAATCGCACTAATTTTATTCGTACTTACGCTAATTCCATTTGCCGCCAGAGCCGCCAACACTGTATCGCCCGGCACCAAGCAGTGCTACCGCCAGAGCACCCACAAGGAACATTCCCTGCAACTCCAGGGCCCAGCCACCCGTCTTGTTAAGGTGGGTGAGTTCCGGCAGATGTACCAGGAATATCGCGACCAGCATATTGATGGCAATCACCGCCGCTGCCGGCCTCGTCCACACTCCGAACAGCACCAGCAAGGGAGCGATCACTTCCCCGACGTACACCATATAGGCGAAAGCCGATGGCCATCCCATCTTTGCCACCATGCCGGAGATAAAGCCGATACCGCCCATCAGCTTGGCAATGCCATGCAAAAGAATGAGTAGCGCAAGGGTGACCCGCAGCAAAAATTTGCCCATATCTTCCGAAACCGTACCTGCTTGTTTGTTATACATAATTCTTCCTTTTTTCAGTCAACGCCGTTGTTCCTCTGTCATTACCGGCACTTGGTTGTTTATTGTAGATGCAACATTGAATCTGCGGGTTCTGCGGTATTGGAACAACGGAATGCTTTCTTGCGCCGCATCAGCAGCAGCGCGCCGGATAACAAGTTTGCGGATACGCTCAGTGATAAGCTGGCTCGTTTCCCTTGGCCGCACTCCCTTTGTTCATCAGGACATTCATGAAAGGAAAAATATGAGCGCCCCGAAAAACGTTGCCGTCCTTGTTGGCAGCCTTCGCCAGGAATCCTTGAACCGCAAACTCGCCCATGCAATGATTGCGATGGCCCCCGACTCGCTGAAACTGGAAATCGTTGAAATCGGCAATCTGCCGCTTTTCAACCAGGATCATGAAGCCGATCCACCGCAGGCGGTGCGTGACTTCAAGCAGCGCATCTCCGCTGCCGATGCCGTGCTTTTCATTACACCTGAATACAATCGCTCGGTGCCCGGCGTATTAAAAAACGCGATTGACGTCGCTTCCCGCCCTTATGGCCAGAGCGCTTGGGACGGGAAACCCGGCGCGGTGGCAAGCGTGTCACCGGGCGCCATTGGCGGTTTTGGCGCCAACCACCATTTGCGCCAGTCATTGGTGTTTCTTAACGTGCCGACCATGCAACAGCCGGAAGCCTATATTGGCAACGCCTCCAAACTGTTCGACGATCAGGGGAATATCGCCAGCGACGCTACCCGCAACTTCGTTGGCAAGTTCCTGCAGGCGTATGCGCAGTGGGTTGAAAAACATTGCGCGAAATAAAACCGGTCAGTGCGTCAGCAAGGGCAGAACGATCACTGCCCAGGTAGCGCCTGCCAGGCACAACGCGAGAAATACGGCGGCGCTGCCGAAATCTTTTGCATTTTTCGAGAGTGGATGGCGCTCGAAGGATATCCGGTCAACCACGGCTTCAATTGCCGAATTAATCAGCTCAACGATCAGCAGCAGTACCATGACTGCAATCAGCGCGAGCTTTTCTACTGCGGAGACCGGCAGCAGCAGTGCGATGATTGTTGCCGGAAGAGCCAGCATTAACTCCTGTCGGAATGCATGCTCGCTCTTCCAGGCCATCCGGAATCCCTGCATCGAATACAAAAAAGCGGCGTAAATTCGCTTTACGCCGCTTTTGCTTTTGAATTCGCTAATTTGTGTTTCGCTATCTGTCATCGTCGCTCTTTATACAACTCACGGAAAGTCTTGCCGGATGGCGCAGGCATGTCGCGGTAATCGGTCCATCCGCTGGCAAACGGCAATTTCGAAATCATCTTTTTATTGCCCGCCAGCAGGCGCATGAAGCGTACACCGATCCGGGTCGCCAGTCGATACAGTGTCGGCCGTTTTGCAACGAAAGCCCACACCGTCAAGCCCAGCCGCTCGAATCCGGGACGCAAATCCTGCTCTACCTGCTTCTCGCGCAGCTTGCGCAACAAATCAGGCAACGGGATTTTAACAGGGCACACCACATGGCATTCGCCGCATAGGGTCGAAGCCTGCGGCAAATCGAGCGCATTTTCGAGCCCGGCATAGGATGGCGTCAGTACGCTGCCCATCGGTCCCGGGTAGACCCAACCATAGCTGTGGCCACCAATTTTCTGATAAACCGGGCAATGGTTCATGCACGCGCCGCAACGGATGCAGCGCAGCATCTCCTGAAATTCCGAACCGACCAGCCCGGTGCGGCCGCCGTCCACCAGCACGAAATACATGTACTCCGGACCGTCCGCATCCCCTTCCCGCTTCGGGCCGGTCAGGAGCGACACATAATTCGAAATCGACTGTCCGGTCGCCGAGCGCGGCAGCAGGCGCATCACGGTTGCGAAATCCTCCAGCGTCGGCAGCACCTTTTCGATACCGGTGACGACCACATGCACCTTGGGCGGCAGGATGGTGCACATGCCTTCATTGCCTTCGTTGGTCACGATCGCGACAGAACCGGTTTCCGCAATCACGAAATTGCCGCCAGTGATGCCCATGTCAGACGACAGGAATTGCGGACGCAGGATCTCGCGCGCCTCACGCGTCATCTGCGGAATATCGGTCAGACGCGGACGATGATGCACGCGGGCGAACAGGTCGGAAATTTCTTCCTTGTTCTTATGTATCACGGGCGCGATGATGTGCGACGGCGCTTCGTTGTTATTGATCTGCAGGATGTATTCGCCGAGATCGGTCTCGACCACCTGCACGCCAGCGCCTTCCAGCGCGTGGTTCAGCGCCATTTCTTCCGACACCATCGACTTCGACTTGGTCGCCTTCTTCACCCCGTGTTTCTTTGCGATCTCCACCACCAGGCGCGATGCTTCCTCCGCGCTTTCGGCAAACAATACGGTAGCACCTTGGCTAGTTGCCTTTTTCTCGAATGCTTCCAGCCAGACGTCGAGATTTTCGATCGCGCGCATGCGCCGCTCAACAGCGGCATTGCGCGTGCCTTCGAAATCGTCCAGTTCGGTGATGGCCGAAGCGCGGCCGCTGACGAATTTGGTGGAAAGCTTTTTCAGGTTCTGTTGCAGGCGCTGGTCCGCCAGTTTCTGTCCGGCACGTTCCTTGAAATGCATCGACTGGACTTGCATCAGATATCTCCTGCCAGTACCTGCGCAACATGCAGTACGCGCGTCTTGTCATCGCCGGTGCGACGCAGGCGTCCTTCGATATTCAGCATGCAGCCAAGGTCGCCCAGTACCACCGCATCGGCACCGGACTGATGGATGTTCTCGCATTTCTCATCAACGATCGCCGATGAAATATCGCCGTACTTGAGCGCAAAGGTGCCGCCAAAGCCGCAACACTGGCGGCTGTCCTTCATCTCGGTGACATGCACACCGGCCTTGTCGAGCAGCGCGCGCGGCTGCTCCTGCACACCCAGTTCGCGCAAGCCGCAGCAGGAGTCGTGATAGGTCACCGTTCCGACTGCCTTACCCTCGCCCGGCAGCCTGTCGATCTTCGCCACATTTTGCAGGAAGTCAGTCAGCTCATAGACGCGCGGTGCCAGCCGCTTCATGCGCGCCAGCCATGCGGGATCGTCGGAGAACAGGTCGAAATAGTGTGTCTTCACATTGCCACCGCAGGAGCCGGACGGGATCACCACATAGTCAAAGTCCTCGAATTCCTCGACGAACTTTTCCGCGAGTGCGCGCGCCGCCTTGCGGTCACCTGAGCTGTAGGCCGGCTGCCCGCAACAAGTCTGCTGCTCCGGCACGACCACTTCACACCCAGCCGCCTCGAGCAGCTTGAGCGTGGAAAACGCGATTTCCGGCCGCATCATGTCAATCAGGCAAGTTACAAATAATCCGACACGCATTGTGCTGTTCCTTTTGTCTATACGCCCCCGAATTATGACCGCCGACCCGCCAAATACTCAGGCTCGCAAGGATGAAATAAATTCGAGGGTCCCCTCAATTATTTTCCGCACGCCTTTGCGTTTTTTTCACCATGTGATATAACCCGTATATTGCAATGCACAACCACCATATGAAACCTTTACAGCCGACTGACAGCGCACAAATTTCCATTCAGGTAATCGAACGGATGATTTCTTTGTTGGACGCCCTCGCCCAATACCCCGATCCCGTTAGCCTAAAAGAGTTGTCCGCCGTTACCGGTTTGCATCCGTCGACCGCCCATCGCATCCTGAACGACATGGTGGCAAAGCGTTTTGTCGACCGGGCGGAAGGCGGCTCCTACCGGCTTGGCATGCGCTTGCTGGAACTGGGAAATATCGTCAAGAGCCGGCTGAATGTCCGTGAAGCGGCGCTGGATTTCATGCGCGCATTGCACCGCAAGACACACCAGACAATTAATCTGTCAGTGCGCCAAGGCGATGAAATCGTGTATATCGATCGCTCCTTTTCCGAGCGGTCCGGCATGCAAGTGGTGCGCGCTATCGGCGGCCGGGCGCCGCTGCACCTGACTTCCACCGGCAAGTTGTTCCTGTCGAACGACGATCCGAAGCTGGTGCGCGCCTATGCCACCCGCACCGGCCTTGCCGGCCACAACAAGAATTCCATCACCGACCTGGCCAAGCTTGAACGCGAACTGAGCCTGGTGCGTGCACGCGGTTATGCACGCGACAATGAAGAGCTGGAGTTGGGCGTGCGCTGCATGGCTGCCGGCATCCATGACGATTCCGGCAAACTGATTGCCGGCTTATCCATTTCCGCGCCAGCCGACCGGCTTCAGGAAGAATGGCTCGAAGACCTGGTGAGCACCGCCAACCAGATTTCAGCCGTGCTGGGTTATGTACCGAACGGGATCGAAGCACGGACCGAAGCCTGAGCCACTAAAACCAGATGGCTCAGATGCTTGCAGTTGGTACTAGCGGCACAGCCAGACGCGCATCAGCGCCAG
>DATFAZ010000175.1:0-3485 GCA_035254105.1 Noviherbaspirillum sp.
GTGTTGCGGGTCATTCGCGTAGAACGGCGCACCGGGCACGAACGCGACGTGCTGCTCGATCGCTTCGTCCAGCAGCTTCATGCTGTCGATGTGCTTGGGCAGCGTCACCCAGATGAACATGCCGCCTTCCGGCTTGGTCCAGGTGACCGAGCTCGGGAAGAATTCGGTCAGTGCAGCCAGCATCGCGTCGCACTGATCCGAATACAACTTGCGAATGGTTGGGATGTGCTGGTCCAGGAAGCCGTCCTTGACTGCCTCGTACACAACCATCTGCGTCAGTTGCGCGGTGTGCAGGTCAGCCGCCTGCTTCGCCTGTTCCAGCTTTTGCACCAGCGGCACCGGCGCGACCACGTAGCCGAGGCGGATGCCGGGCGTAAGCACCTTGGAGAACGAACCCATATAGATCACGCCTTCAGGATTCATCGTGATCATTTTCTGCAGCGGTTCGGCGCGATAGCTGAGCGCGCCGTAGGGATCATCTTCGATCAGTGGCAGGCCAAGCCGCGCACAGGTTTCGACCAGTGCGGTGCGACGTTCAACGGACAGCGTACGTCCGGTCGGGTTCTGGAAATTCGGCAGCGCATACAGCAGGCGCGCGCCCTGCCCGACGCCGGCGACCTGATCCGGCAGCAGCCCATGATCGTCGGTCGGCACCGAAACGAACTGCGGCTGGTACACGGAGAAGGCCTGCAAGGCACCCAGATAGCTCGGCGTCTCGACCAGTACCTTGCTGCCTTCGTCGATCAGCACCTTGGCCAGCAGGTCCAGGCCCTGCTGCGAGCCGGACACCATCAGTACCTGCTCCGGCCGGATCTTCGCGCCATTGGTCGACAGCGAATTGGCAACCCACTCGCGCAGCGGGCCGTAGCCGTCGGTCGGGCCGTATTGCAGCGCGATCTTGCCCTGGTTTGACAACACCGTATCGAAGGCGGTACGCATGTGATCGACCGGGAAAGTCGCCGGCGATGGCAGGCCACCGGCAAAAGAAATGACTTCCGGGCGGGCAGTCACTTTCAGGATTTCGCGGATGGCCGAGCTTTGCAACTGCTCGGCACGCTTTGAAAATTGCCATTGGATCGGTGCGGGTTTTTCCATTTTCATACTGTTCTCACTTGTTCCCGGCGACTGGTTACGCCTTGATAATTCTTGAATACCGTGCACCGCCTTGCTGGTGCGGCCTTTGTAATCAGGCGACTTCGGCGATCAGTTCGATTTCGACGCAGGCGCCCAGCGGAATCTGCGCAACACCAAAGGCGGAACGCGCATGCTTGCCCTGCTCGCCGAATACTTCGCCGAACAACTCCGATGCGCCATTAGTGACCAGATGCTGTTCTGTAAAGTCGGGCGTGGAGTTCACCAGGCTCATGACCTTGACGATGCGCTTGACGCGGTTCAGATCGCCGCCGCAAGCTGCCTGCAGCGTGGCGATCAGGTCGATTGCCACCGCGCGCGCGGCTTGCTTGCCTTCTTCGGTGGCCATATTCTTGCCAAGCTGACCAACCCACACCTTGCTGTCCTTCTTGGCGATATGGCCAGAAATGAACACGGTGTTGCCAGTTTGCGCATACATCACGTAAGCGGCGGCCGGCGCGGCAACCGCCGGGAGTTCGATGTTGAGGGCTTTGAGTTTTTCGTAGAAAGACAAGATAGGCTCCAGAATAATTACCGGCACAAGAATTTAAGCTCTCGATTTTACCCCTTATAGCCTGTTTAAAAACCGGTGCGAGCGGACCGAATTTTTCCGAAAAGCGCAATCGTACGTGAGTACGATCAGCATCACAGGACGAAACCCGGGCGGCGCAGTAGGTGTTGAAACCGGCTCTTACCGCCTGATCGTCATACGGCGACCTGCCGCAACCACGGCGATGACCCCGGCAGCAAACAGGAAATTGTTTGCATCCAGCGCTTCGCCTAGGATCAGCGCCGCACCCAGCAAGGTCAGGAAGGGTTGCAGCAATTGCACTTGGCCGACGCGCGCAATGCCGCCCAACGCCAGGCCTTTATACCAAAAGAAAAACCCGATAAACATCGAAAACAGCGATACATAGCCGAATCCGATCCACGCTTTGGCAGAGGCATTGATGCCGTAATGCCAGCTGAGCCAGATCGTGACCGGCAACAGCACCGGCATCGACAGCACCAGCGCCCAGGAAATCACCTGTTGCCCGCCCATCATCTGAGACAGCCTGCCGCCTTCCGCATAACCGATGGCGGCAGCCACCACCGCGCCCAGCAAGGCAAAGTCTGCCGCATGCAGGCTTCCGCCGCCCTGCCAGAGCGCAAAGGCAATCACGATACCGCTGCCTGCGAGCGCGGCCGCCCAGAATCCGGCTGAGGGCCGCTCACCGAAGCGCAGCGCGCCGACCAGCGCGGTCGCCAGCGGCAGTATCCCGATCACGATCGCGCCATGCGACGCCGGCACGTAGCGCATCGCGATCGACGACAGTACCGGAAAGCCAACCACCACGCCGAGCGCGGTAATGAACAGCGCTCGCAGCTGTGCTTGTGTCGGGCGCGGTGCGCGCATCCACCACAGCAGCAGCGCCGCGCAGGTTGCTGCCACTACCGCCCTGCCGAGCGCCACCAGAACCGGATCCAGCTCGGCCACCGCCATGCGGGTGAACGGCAGGGTCAGGCTGAAGATTGCCACGCCGATCGTGCCGAGCCACATGCCTCGTGTTTCCTGTGTCATCACTGCGCTCATCATTCACCTCGCACTCAGAACCAGATCGCCACTGCCGAATACACCGTCAGCAGCACCATCACGCCACAGAACAGGCTCTGCCAAAGGGGCTGCACCAGATAACGGCGCAATGCAGCGCCGGTGCCCGCCCACACGCCGATGCACGGCAGGTTGACCGCGCAGAACACGGCACAGAACAGCGCGATCGCCAGCCAGACCGGCTGCGCCGGCGGCAGGAAAGCGGCCGCGCCAGTCACCGCCATCACCCATGCCTTCG
This sequence comes from Noviherbaspirillum sp., assembly GCA_035254105.1. Taxonomy (GTDB): domain Bacteria; phylum Pseudomonadota; class Gammaproteobacteria; order Burkholderiales; family Burkholderiaceae_D; genus Noviherbaspirillum. The sequence goes on from DATFAZ010000175.1 coordinate 2,961, forward strand.
GATTGGCAAACTGGAACAACGCCGCGCCGGTAAACGACATCGGGCTGGCTGCGCCCTGCTCATCCTTGCCGAACGCCATGCTGCGCAGTTGCCACGCGAGATACAGCAGGTAGGCGGAGCCGAGGATTTTCAGCAAAAGATGAATCGCTGGCACCGCGAGAATCAGACTGCCGATGCCCGCCGCGCACATGGCCAGCAGCACGCCGAAACCGACATTAATCCCAATCATGTGCGGTATCGAGCGATTAAAGCCGAACAGCATGCCGGACGAAGTCAGCATGATGTTGTTCGGCCCCGGTGTGATCGAGGAGACGAAAGCGAAGGTCGCGAGTGGTATCAGCGATTCCATGGAACCTCCTGCAGAATGCGCGCGAACTGGTCGTGATCGACGTTGCAGCCGCACAGCGGCAATCCGATCCGCTTGCCCGCAAGCTTGTCCTTCATCTGCATCGCCGCCGCCAATGCTGCCGCGCCGGCACCTTCCGCAACATTATGAGTCGCGAGGTAATACAGGCGCATTGCGGC
>DATFAZ010000176.1:0-10387 GCA_035254105.1 Noviherbaspirillum sp.
CAGGCCCGCACAATTCTCCAACGCAAATCTGTTGAGTAAGGCGCCGGCATGATGTTCCCCCTAAACCAAGACGAAATCCGCGCTAGCGATCAAAATCCAAATCTTTCACGCGTAAGGATAACGCTTCGCGCAAGCGCAACCCTGTTCCATACACTAGACGTGAAAGTCAACCGGTTACGCCGCCCATCATGGACAGAATCTGTCGCACCTTGCCAGGGTGTTGACGTTCACTGGAAATGACCTTCTTCGGCAGCTCTGTTCCAGGAATCGGGCACTAGCTCGAAGTTTGTCATATGCAACAATTAGCCTTGCTCGGTTACTTGAAGTATCTCGCTGACCCTGATGGAACGTCTGTTAGCACATGCAATTTCTTCGCACGATGCCTGAATGGTGATCGGTGACTTCGTAATCACGCGGCCTTTTTTCCTTCCGTTCATAATCCACAGGGTTGTCTTTACTCGATCTTCAATAATTTAAGCGATTGGGGTGTATTGTTAAAAGCCTGAATTAACCCCCATAAACGCGCAGCAGCAGCCACGACGGCAAGCCGAGATAGAGCGCCGCGAGCCCGAAGCGTTCAAGCCAGTGCCGCACTTCGGTCGCCCATATGGGGCGCAGGAGCACCGCCAGCAGTGCGCCGGCTTCAATTACCGCGCGCACCGCCGCGGCGCTCAGCACGACAGCAATGGCCCATGAGGCCCACCAGAGCGAGAAGGCAGAGAGATACGCTTTTAGGCCGAAGGTGTAGTACTCGCCGAGACCGCTGCCGTAGGCAATGTGCTGGTGCAGATGGAACGCGGGGATGGCGAGCACGATGGGGAACAGAACAAACTTCACCAACGGATGACCGAGGCGACCGCGCCGGACCGCCAGTCGGGCTCTCGCATACGCCGTTTCGTGCGGCGTTGCGCAGACCGGCACCGTAGTCCCGCCTGCCGAAGCCAGCGCCCGCGCCAGGGCCGCTGGATCGGCAAGCGCCAGCCCGTAGCGCCAGCGCTTGCCCGACACCAGTTGCAGCGCGGTGCCGGGCCCCGGGATCGGTACGCGCCACGGTTTGACGGCGACGATCTCCCGCACCGCGAGCTCCTGGCGGCGTGCGCCGCGTACCAGCACGAGCGCACCATGTTCGATCGAGGCGCGCGCGGCAAAAACGTACAGCACGCACCATGACGCAGCCTCCGGGACCATGAAGAGCGCGACGAACGTGCGGATTTGGGCCAGCGTGTGCCCACGCAAGGTGTCGCTGAGCAGCATTGCTGCGCCCATCCACAGCAAACTTGCCCGCGCTAAGGCGCGCATCAGGCCGGCCGCGAAACGGGCAGCGGGCGGCAGCACGGCGACATTGACAGGAAACGCCATTGCAACCACCGCTTCCGTCACTTCATCCGCTATGTATGCATGCGACCGAAGGAATGCCGCCGCTGCCAGCAGCAGGAGGAACACCGTCCCCGCCATCCCCACCCAATCGCCCCACAGTACCATGAGCGTACGCTGAGGTGTGCCAACCGGCACGCTGCCTACCACCAGCACACGTTCGTCCTTGCCCGCGCCGGCGAGCACGGTGCCAGTCGCATCGATCACGGAGCTGTAGCCGTTCGGGGTGACACGGAACTGCGGCAGGCGCGTTTCGATGCTTCTGAATGCTGCTGCAGCATGATGCAGTTCCATGCCCAGGCGGTCACTGAACCAGGAGTCGTTCGACATGGTCACGATGGCTTGTGCGCCAAGCCGTGCGCCGTCAATGGCCAGACCTGCATCCATGTCGTCAAGGCAAATCATTGGCAGCACCGGGATCTCGCGGCCATCGGACAGAAGCAGAGGGAATACCCGTGCCCCTGCGCCGGGCTGCCAGCTGCCGGTCCACGGCAGCCAGTGCCGCAATGCCGGCCCATCGAGCCAGGCAGGCACGTACTCGGTGAGCGGGAAGAGGCGGGTCTTGCGGTAGAAGCCCAGCAGGCCCGTGCCGGGTTTCACAAACGTGGCGGCATTGTACTCGCCGTCCGCGTCGAGATCGTAAGTCCCGAACACAAACGGCACACCGGCCGAATTGACGATGTCGAGGATCTCGCGGTCCAGTTCGGCCCCGGTCTCGCTTCTGGGATGGCCAAAGGTCGTGGGGTACACCGTCTCCGACCATAGCACGGCGTCCGCATGCTGCCGTGCGACGGCGTCGTAGGTCATCGCGAAATGCGTGTCGAGCACATCGCGCACGACCGCGTGAGCGCCTTTTTGCTGACGCTGACGCTCATAGTCCACGATGTTGGACTGGACCATTCCCATGCGCAGCATCTGACCAGCGGCCACGGGCGGTGCGGAGAGCACGGCCAGGCCGTAACCCGCCAGCAGAAGCGGCACGAGCGCGGCAAACGCCAGCGGCTTGACGATCGCGCGGACACCGCCGGCCCGGTGCGCGAGTGCCGCCGCAACTCCCTGGTTTGCCAACAGCAGCATGACCGTGAGGCCCGGTGCGCCGCCAAGATCAGCCGCCTGGCGCAGCAGCCGCGATGGATAGAGGCCGTAGCCGATTGTGTGGCCGAGCAAGTCGCCGAAGAGCTTGAGCGTGATCCATTCCGTCGCTACCCAGGCCGCTGCGCCTGCGCACGCGCCGAGAACAGGGCCATAGCGCCGGCCGGCCACGTGGCGCGCCAGCGCAAAGGTGAGGAATTGCGGCTGGAACAGCGGCGCCATGAGAAGCAGCAATGACACGCCGGCGGCAGCCCCTATCTGCGTATAGCTGCCGATCGCAGTCCCGAGCCACGCGAAGACCGCCGCCGTGAAGGCCACCGACATGGCGCAGGCGCAGAGCAGTTTGCTTGCGAGGGGGCGCTTGTCATCGAGCGTACGCAACCACGGCACGAGGAACACGAAGCCAAGCATCCAGCCCGCGCCGCCGCGGGCATACAAGCCGGCCAGGATCGCGCTGGCGAGGACGCCGGCGAGCATGCGTCCGCCTGAATTTCTAAACAGGGGAATGGTGTTTAGTGCCCGGATCATTGCTGTTCCAGCGGCGCAGGGATCACAATGCGCCGGATTGGCAGCCCGGGTGGAGCGTGTTCCGGCGGCACGACGCGGTCCTTAGGAATCGCGATCGGCTGGTTGGCGGCATCGACAAATTGGTAGTCCGGCGCGTACATCAGGATCGCCTCAATCGGTTGGCCATCGTCGGTCACCTGGTGATGACGGACGTAACCTGGCGGCAGCTCAAGATCATCGGGTACCGCGAGCCCGACCAGCGGCGGGCGGGTACCAGGCGGTGAAAATGCACCGAGGCCGGTATGGATGCCGGCCTGGTGCAGGCGCTCGATGACTTCTTGCATGGTCGGCTTCTCGCCACGGGCAAGGTAATGGGAGAGATCGCGCGTCGGGTCTGCATCCCCTTCCGTATTCTGTTCGCGCATGCGCTGTGAGTCGTCTTGTGCTTGCGGAGGCAGCGGGGGCGGCGTCCAGGTGAAGAACGTGCCGCTCGACGAGGCCGACGAGGCTGGCGATGCTGACGATGCCCTTGGTGTTGCCGTATTGTTGGCATCGTCGGACGATCTCAACAGAAAGAAACCGATGACGCTCAGACCGAGCGCCACGGCAAGAAAGCCCAAGGAAGGGCGCCACCCGCCCCGGGCGTTAACCGGATGAGCCTGTGACCCGCCGGAGCGGCGTGGCGTTTTCATGGATTACGTCTCCTTTGCCTTACGGGGTTATCGGGTTAAAGACCGACAATCCCCAGCCGAGACGTTCGTGGCCATACTGGTTCCAGATCGGGCTCTTGCCATTTGTAAACGACGTATAGCGGGGAGCGCCTGTGCCGGTGCTGCCGGAACTTATGGTGCCGCCTGTGTAGGTCGGGTGCGTGTCATCAGACTGGATGTAGTCATAGCTGCTGCTTGCGGACACGAAGTGCGTGTTGGCGTCGCGAATCGTCGAGCGCAGCGTCGTGACGATGCGGCTTACGTAGTCTGCTTCGCTCTCGCCCGCGACATAGCGCAATGCGTCCGAGTCGACCTGGCCGTCACCATTACTGTCGTAGTCGGCACCCATGAACTGCGCGAACGAGTCAACGCAGGCAAAGCCTTTTTGCCGGGCGTAATCACACATTGCCCAATTCATCTTGGCAAGATAAGGCAGGAGCGTATCTTGTATGTTCACCGTGGCTCCAGTCGACGCGCTCTTGCAGGAACTTTGCACGTTGTCGGCGGCATAGCCCGGGTAGTGCAGATTCGAGATGATCTTCAACTTGGTGCCGGCATAGGCATTGGCGTTAATGTAGTCCATCGCCTTGGCTACATACGTCCTGCAGTTGCTTAATGCCGTATCCAACCCGCTATAGTCGCAGGTACCGGCCTGGCTCTTGAATGCCGAGCGCGCCTGCAACCCATCGTTGCCGCACATTTCGAACGCGACCATCCGGGTGGAGCTGTCTTTCATGTAAGACGCCTCGGCGACGATCTTGTTATTGTAGACGTCCGACGCGACTGCGCCAGACTTGGTGCGGCGCACCACCTCGATGTCTGCATTCCACTGCGCTGACAGGTACTCTGCGTCCGCCACCGGACCCGCATACTTCGCCACATTGGTAAGGGTGCCGTTGTAGCCGGCGTAAATCGAGTCGCCATAGGCGACGGCGCGATATTTGGTGGTAGTGCCGGCCCTATCAATGGTCCAGGACGTATTCTGATTGATTGTGGTGGCTGCAGCCTCGGATCCGAGGGCCAGCAACGCAAGGGCGGGCGCCAGCATACGCAGCGCGCTACGAATTTGTGTGTTCATCGTTTGTCTCCTATTCTTAAATATTGATATTGCTTATCGTTATTGCATTTTTGTCGAATAGTGAATCCGAGGGGGATCGCGCCCTAGAACGAGGCTGGCGAAGTACGGAACTGGCGTACTGGGCGAACGCCGACTCATTTCATAACTTCTTTTTTCATTTGTGTATCCATTGTTGGAAAGGTTATTTGTCACTGGTTCTCGATACTTGAAGAGGGTAGTGCACCTCCTTCCATTTACAGATTTGTCTTTAGGGTGGATTGTGAGAACGTGCACCCCCAGGCAAAGCACTGCATGACGAGATAGATGGCTTTACGTTTCTCTCTCAACGGCGGCCGGTGAGATGCGGTGAGCCGTTCGTCCGTTCGCATGTTGGCCCGAACGCATACGCAATGTCGGCGCTATGTCGTGTTCTTGTATTCTTCACACTGCTCGGTGAGCATACGACGCTGGATGCCGCTCTTAGCGCGAGCGCACGATGCGGATCGTTTCTTCCTATATGGCAGAACGTTCGACATCGCGCCATCCATGTCGAGGACACTCGGTGTGATTCATGTCGACAAGCGGCTAAGTTCGCGAATAAGCCAGCCCTCTGCCTCACCGATCGTCCGAAAGAGTTCGATATTCCAATCACAGAAATCCGCATAAAGCCGGAATGCATGTGCCGACATGTGGCTCTTGCGCTCCCGGGCGAGCACATGGGCGGCCTTACGCATTCCTGCTGTCCGTACCCGTGGCAGAAAGCAGTAGACGATCCACGGGATAGAGGAAGCCCAGCTTCCCACTACATCGCGGCCGTCGTTGAGAACCTTGTCTGCGCCGGATGCAAGGAGAAATTCATGCAGCTGCTGGCATCCGGTCTTAATGGTCGAGAGGGTCTGTGACCCTTTCCATCGGAGGCGAACGTAATTGCCATTCTCAACGTAGCTCAAGTCGAAGCTGGGGTGATTAAGAAAAGATAATTCACCTTTTGTCGCAGTGCACGAATCACTCCATTGGTCCAACATATAAAATAAAGACAATATTTACGGCGATGACAAAATGCTAGGTAGCGGGGCCGGCAGTCGCTACTCGCGCGATCCGTTCGGTTCGATTAGGACGCGCCGGTTTTCTTCGGACAACATGTTCAATGCCTCCCAAGCCGCGGATTCTTCAGAACACGTCTCTAAACTTCGCAACTTGCGGCACACCTCAAGGATCCTCGGGTTACGAGAAGACCTTTGTACGGCGATCATTTCTCATAGGCTGGCAGCCGCAATTGTTCCTGGGCGTCGAACATGCGGTTTCTTAGCTCGGCAATGGCAGCCGCATCGCTGAGCGATGCACGCGCGCTCAAATAGGATGCAATCCGCTGTTTCCATCTCGTTTCTTCCCGGTCCACGTCCGCCATGCGTGCCGCGGCCTCCGGCGACAAAGCGGTAGCCCGCATACGATAGATGTCATCGTCGCTGGCACCTTTGGCGCGCATTTGCTCCGCCTGTTCCTGCAGTTTCACGATCTGCAGCGGTAACTCCCGCGCCTCCCGTAATTGCTGCGGCAGGGCCGCGTCCAACGCCGCCAGCTTTTCCTTTTTTTGTGCGTCGTTCAGCGATTTGTCCTGCATGACTTCCATACGCGCTACCGCATCGACATCGCGCGCATCATCCAGACCGAACAGGGCGTTGCTTTCGGCGTCGCTGAAGAACCGGGCGCGCGTCTGATGCATCGCTTCCATGCGGGCACGAATCGCAGCCAGACTGTTTCCCGTCGCTTGCGGATTCTTTTCCACCTCGACCAGCGCTGTCTTGTAGTCAATGTAGCGGCCCAGCAGATTCTTGGCTTGGGCCGCTGCACCCGGCTTCAGGCGCTGGTCGAGTTCTTTTTCGATTTGCTGGCGGATGACGTCCAGTGGCTTTTCTCCGACAGTCGCCAGGTAATAGTCGAACAACTGCACCAGCGAGGCGTCGACGACCAGGGCATCGTCGCCCGTCGTTTTGACGTTCCCGTCGGGGCGAGTGCCGTCGAGTGAGCGCACAAACGAAAAGTAATTCTGGTCGGCGGGTTTATCCGCCGCCACTTCAGGTTCATGCCGCATGAGCATGGGGATGGAAAAAGCGGCAGCCAAAGCTGCTGCTCCCATCCACACAACAGGGTGTGTGAGTTTCATAAGCGATTACAATCCGAGCAGTTGCAAACGGTTCGCGTGTTGACGATACACGGTCTTCGGATTGGTTTCGAAGATGTTGACCAGGCCCGCAGTTTGATTGACTTCATCGAGGTGGTTCATGCCATAGTCGTCGCGGATGACTTGGCCCAGGTGGCTGGAACAGCTGCCGACCATGCCATCATTTTTCGCGCCAAGAAATGCCGCTGAGGTGAGAACCAGGTTGCCATCCATCGGATCGGCTACGTTGGTAGCAGGTTGCGCGCCACTCCACGAGAAATAGCGCACGCCGTTCACTTCGTACGCACCTTCACCGCACGCCGTGGACGGCACACCTTCCGGATGGGCTTGGTTGAAGGTTGCCATGCCCGTTGTGGTGAGTGAGTTGAGTGCGGCATCCGACTTCTGCGTGGAACTGTCCCCTGACATGAATGCAACCATTGCCGCAAACCCATTGACGACATTGGCCAGCACCGTATTGGTGAACGACCCGGCAGGCGCTACGCCTTGAATAATGTCGGCGACCGGCGAGCCTTTGTTCACGCCGCCGACGGTGGTCACCGAAGCGACCAGGTTCGGCGCCACCGAGGCGACATAGCGAGCGGTCGGGCCGCCATGGCTGTGGCCAATGAGATTGACTTTTTGCGCGCCGGTGGCGGCCAGTACCTGCTTGACGTAGGACAGCAGCTGCTCGCCACGCACTTCGGTACTATTGGCAGCCGTCACCTGCGAAACATACACTTGAGCGCCGTCGGCGCGTAGCGCATCGGGAATGCCATACCAGTATTCGTACGTGCCGATATTATCGAAGCCGAAGAAACCGTGCACCATCACGACCGGATATTTGGTCTGCGTATAGCCGGCAGCCATCGACGAGGCCGGCAGCAGGGCGGACGCGGCGAGCACTGCTGCACCCACATATTTCAGGAATTGCTTTTTCATATGGTCTCCTCATAAGTTGAAGTTCTTAGTGCTGCTTCATTTTTGTATTTAGCCACGCACCTGCGCTCTTCATTCATTGAAACCAAGTCCCATTTATGGGCTGACAAAGCGTATGAAGTGTTTAGTCAATCGTATTGATCGCGCGTGCTATTTCTTATGTAAAGGAGATTAAAGATACGAGATTGATGTCGTCTGTCGGGAAGGCGACACAACGTCTATTCCTGCATTGGCGCGGTGTCTAGGTGTTGTACCCGTGTGGCGGGGCCTCAATGTGCGGACCGTCGAATTCGCGAATATCAATCGCGCGCCGGGGCAGGCAAATCATTACTTTTTGTTCTAGTCCCTGAGAATTTGATTAGAGACGGTCCCAGTAGGCCTATGTGTCGTCACGGGATGATACGGCAGGCCTGGTGAAGGCATGCGAGATAGTTCCTTGCCTTCGTCGCCCAGCGGTTTAGCAAGCCACGAAAACGGTTCTAGCGACTCCGGTGCTTGGTCGCTAACTCCATGTTATGACGGTTGACGCTATCAATGATGATGGTCAGCGGAATGACTTGCGCGTCTGTCAACAGACCGCACTTGATGCCACTGTTCACTCGATCCGTAGGATTGGGATCGGTTTTTTCCCATCGATAGGGCGCCTTGGTCAGCACGCTATACGGTGACAGCCAGGAAAAGTCGATTTCCCGCAACACTTAGGCTGACAGCAGCCCAGGCATCCAATGGTCCTCGAACATACTGACCTCCGCACATTCCTGAAAACGTCGATGCACCGAACTGCAGGATCAAATACCTGTGCCGTTCAATGCATTCCACTTGCAGCCCGTACGCCTCCCCTACAAAACACCCTAAAGGCATGGCACACCGCTATAGCATCGGCAGCCGCAACGTGTCGGTTACATAGCTGATCAGACGGCGGCGCGCGTTGGTAAACGGCGGGAAGAACAGCTTGACCAGCATCAGCGGCGTCGATCGCAGCACCGCGCGCTCGTGCGAGAACGCCATGAAACCGTAATAGCCATGCGCGCTGCCGATGCCCGAATTGTTCACGCCTCCGAATGGCAGTTCGCCATGCGCGAAGTGCATCACGCAGTGGTTCACGCAGGCGCCGCCGGAGCTGGTGCGTGCAAGCACCGTGTTGATTTCCTTCTGGTTGCGGCTCCATATATACAGTGCCAGCGGCTTGGGGCGTGCATTGATGTCGGCGATTACTTTGTCGAGCTGGGTATAGCTCAGAATCGGCAGCACCGGGCCGAAAATCTCTTCTTCCATGATGCTCGATTCCATCGGAATGCGCTCGAGCAGCGTGGGTGCGACATAACATTGCGAGATATCGACTTCGCCGCCGGCGGCTACCCGGGCGCCACGTGCAGTCGCATCCGACAGCAGGCCGGCGACACGCTGCGTGTGGCGCTGATTAACGATGCGCGTCAGGTCGGGGCTGCGCTTCTGCTCGGCCGGCGTCACCCCGTAGCGTTGCTGCAGCACCTTGCGGCACTCGGCGACGAAGGCATCCTTGACCGACTCGTGCACGTAAACGTAGTCCGGCGCGATGCAGGTCTGCCCGGCATTGAGGAACTTACCCCACATCAGCGTTTCCGCAGCCAGCTTGAGATTCGCGTTTTCGGTAACAATGGTCGGCGACTTGCCGCCCAGCTCCAACGTCACACTGGTCAAATTTTTCGCCGCAGCCGCCATCACGACTTTCCCGATGGCGGGGGAGCCGGTGAAGAAAATATGGTCGAACGGCAGCGCCAGCAGCGCCTGCGAGGTGGCCGGACCGCCCTCGAACATTGCGACCTCGGATGGGGGGAATACTTCGGCGATGATGCGTGCCATCAGCGCGGATACGGCTGGCGCCATCTCGGACGGCTTGATAATCGCAACATTGCCGGCGGCCAGCGCCGACACCAGCGGCCCGAAGCATAGGCTCAATGGATAGTTCCACGGGGCGATGATCAGCACGCGCCCGCGCGGCTGGTACTGCATCCAGGCCGACGTACCGAGCATGGTGGAAGTCGGCCAGACGCGTTTGGGTTTCATCCAGCGCTTGATGCGGCCGATCGCGTGCCGCATCTCGTCCATCACCGGCAGCAATTCGGATGCCTCGACTTCGGACGGCGACTTACGGTAATCCTGCATGAACGCTTCATAGAACTCCTCGCGCCGCGCCATCATCGCGGATCGCAGCTTCTTGATGCGCGCGATACGCTCAGCCGCGGTGGACTGGCGCCAGTGCAGTGCGATGTCGAGCTGGCTGTCGAACACTGCCTCGATTTGTGCGGGATCGCTTTCCGCCACAGCGGACCGCGCAGTGATCGGGAGGTTGCGCAGATTTGTGTTCATTTTTTCTCCATATCGAATGGCAAATCACTTCGGGCATTTCGCGCCCCCAAGGACGCGCGGAACCGCAGATAGTCTTCCGCGCTCTGCTGCGGCCGCTCGACCATCGGCACATGGCCGACACCCGGCATCACGATCACGGTCGAGCGCGGCATCAGCCTGTGCATCACCTCGGCGGTGCCGGCGTGGATGACGCGGTCC
>DATFAZ010000177.1:0-11561 GCA_035254105.1 Noviherbaspirillum sp.
GTCCGTTCCGACTTTCAGCACTGCTTTCTGGTTGTTGAGTGTTGCGATCCGCGGGTTCGACAGCACGTGCACATTGCCCTGCGTTTCCAGGAATGAAATCAGTGCGGCAAAATCATTGGTCTGGAAAGCCAGTCCAAACAATCCGTTTGCAATTGCCGTACCTGAAACAAGATCCTGCCCCGGATTGGAGACAACCCGGCCGCCAGTAAACGTTCTCGTCGCACTGTTTATTTCCGAGGCGCCCGTTGTTATGGCACCGCTTGGTTGAAGAACTGTGCCGGGCGAAAGCATGCCTCCCGAAACGCGGGTATTACCGCGCCTGAATCCCGCCCAGTTCACACCGGACTGGAAGCTGTCATTGAGTTGAACTTCAAGGATTTTTGCTTCCAGAATGACCTGACGACCCACTGACAGCTGAGTCGCCTTCAAATAGGCGTTGACATTCTTTAGCTCATACCACATCGCCCGCACCAGCACGACACCTGACTGTGGGCTGATAACGACGCTGCGCCCTTCCTTGTTGCCAACAATCGCTTCCAGCGAGGCCTTGAGTTCGCTCCAGAAGTCGCTGTTGGACGTCGTACTGATCTTGCTGCTGTTAAGTGTCTGCGTGTTCGTACCGCTTCCGGCTGGCGTATTCTGCGCGCCTGGTGAAGACGTCCCGCCAGAGATTGAGGAATCGCTGACCGATCCGGAAGTCACCCGAATATCCGAGGTTCCCTTGCGGTTCGCGGTCAGATAATTCACGGTAAAAACACGTGTCTGCAAAGTCAGCGGCTTGATATAGATACGTGTGCCGTCAACCTCATAGTCGTAACCGTACAGTTCGCGGATGGCGTCCAGTGCCTCAAACAGTGTTACATCCTTCAGATTCGCGGAGACCGAGCCTGTGACTTCCGGATGTACCAGCATGCTGTACCGCGTGCCCGAAGCGATTGCCATGAAAAATTGCGCAGCCGGCACGTTATTGAGCGTAAGGCTGAATTTCTCTTCCATCTTGGTGCGCGACTTCGGCACTTCGATATGAATTGGTGGCAGCAAGGCAGCGGAAACCGCATCCGGTTGCGCGGGCTGGGCTGGTCGCGATGTCGCTTCCACCGCCTTGTTCATCTCAGCCGTTATCGCGTCATAGGTTTGACGTTTGGACGAGGAGGCACAGCCGAACAGACTCAAGGTGATAATCAGGCAGAGGGTTTTTTGCATTCTTCGCTGTTCTTTCATTGCCGTCGATTGCCACTGATAGGGTTGGAATTCGAACGTTTCTCGATACCGGGGAAAAGCTTCAGGGTTTGCAAGTCAGTCCCATTTCGCAATATCACGGTGTTTTCCGTGATGCGGACGATCTTTGCATCACCGACCCTTTCTCCCACCGTTAAAGTTTTGCCGCTGATAATCGCCTGCCTGCGTGATGGAGAAATAAGGATCGACTGCAGCACAGGCGCTGCACTTTCGCTGGCAACCCCATTCGCCCCTTCATCTGGCAGCGTCGCAGCAGGTGGTCGGGTCGGGTCATTTAAAACCTGCGCAAGAACCTGGACGTGAATAACGCAGGCAAGCCCGCTGGCCGAAGCAAAAAGGAGCGCTTTTCTGAAGGTCCTGTTCAAATGTTCAGCCATTTTTTATCCATGCTCAGGGTATATAGCGTCAGGCGCAGGCTGGCTTTCGGGTATTCGCGGGCATCCAGCTCCGCTTTTGCCCAGAAGAGCTGCCAGGAGCTTGCCTCCAGAGCGGCCATGTAATCGATCATATCCAGATAGCTTCCCTGAACGACGATTTCGACTCCGTGTTTATAAACCATGCCGGTCGTCGAAGGCTCGGTGCCGCCGGATGGCAAAAGTGCCGTGTTGGCCTTGCCAGTACTGCCCTTGGCATTGTCATTCGCCATTTCCGTCAGACTGGCTGAAGGCAAGGTTTTTAATGAAACCAACTGCAATTTGCCATCACGTTTAAGGAGGCTTTGCAGTAACTGCGGCATTTTATCAGGCGAGACCAAGCCTTTTTCGAGAGCATTCATCTCCCCTGCGAGCTGGCGCGCTTGCTGAATGAGCTTCTTCAGAATTTCCCGATTGGCTGCATCGGGATCCTCGCTTTGGCTCCTGATCTTTTGCTGGATCTGCGCCTGGATGGCCGAAATTTTTCCCTGATCTTGCTGGAGCTGATTAGACAGTGCCTTCTGCTCACGGAACAGAGGATCAATGATTGCTGCGTTGACCATGGTAATAAGCACCAATGCCGCCATGGCAAATATGATGACTCGCTCGCGCAGAGTGCGGGCATCGATTTTTTCTGCGAGCTGCTGCCAATAGCGCTTCATTTGCCCCCCGCCTCGGTTGATCCGCTACGCTCAAGCGCAGCGCTGCGCAAAACGAATTCGATATAACTGTTCGCTTTGCGCTGCTCCTTCTTCTCGGAGCCCTCGGGGTTTGCCTGTTCCGCCTGAGGCCTCTGCATTTCGAGTGCAGAAAACGATTTTCCCTTCAGAACATCTTCATGCTTCAAGCGTGCGAGATAGTCGGGCACCAGTTCCGGCTGCAAGGTACGACCATGGATTCCGATTTCCTTTCCTGCGCCTTGCAGCGTCAGTCCGGTCAGCCACAAGCCTGGTGTGTTCTGGCGAGCAAACGCACGAAAATATTCCGAGTAGCCCTTGGTATTGCCGACCTCACCCTTTTGCAGCACATCAGCGGCCTGCTGCATCAGCTTTATTTCACTTTCGGTTTTTTTGATTTCATTTTCCAGGTCAGCGCTTTTTTGTCGCGGCTGGGCGGATGCGCTGATTTGGGCGAGTTGATTCTGCGCCGTCGCCAGTTGCATTGTCGTGGCAGCCGATTCCTTTTTCAGTTGAATCGACTGATAGGCCAAGAATCCTGTCAACACCAAGGAGCCAAGCAGAATCATTCCAAGCGCCTGCGCCATCGTCACAGCCGAAAAGTATTTTTCGCTCTTCAGGAAAATCGGATTGAAGAGGTTGATCTGCTGGCTCACAGGGTTTTCTCCTCATGACGCAGGGCAGCACCCAGGGTGAAGAAATACCGTTGCTGTGCCTCTTGCGTTTTCAGGGCCGGCACTTTCGACATATCGAATGCCGCTTCCATATCGAATGTCTCTACTGAAACATTAAGACCGGCAGCCAAAGACGCGCGCAATGCCTCCGTGTTTTCTCCGACAGGGAGAATCACCAAAGTCGACAAAGGGATGAAGTGGTATTGCCGGTCGAAGTGGTCCAGCGAACGCTGCACTTCCAAGGTAACGCGTTCATGCAGCGCTTGCATCTCCTCGTTCTGCCGCTGCAAATGCGACAAAGAAATGTCAATCCGGCGCGCCATGTAGAGTTCTTTGGTATAGCTGACCGTGAGCAGCCCCCCGCTTTCGTCAAAGGACAAAAATGCAATGCCTCGCCCATCGGTTTCCAGCAGCGCGGCGATATTGCGCTGGGCCATTTCCGGGATGTCGATTACTCTGAGGGGAATTTTTGCATCAACAAATAGTCGCTGCTTTTGCTCGATTATCTGGTTGCGCGCAGCAACCGCATACATGGAATGGGTGCGCAGACTGCTTTTGTCAAACGGCACATTCAACACGTCAATCGTTGCATCGTCCACATGAAAATCAAGAAGGTCCTTGAGGCGCCAGCGTATCGCTGTTTTTAATTCCTCCGGAGGAACATTAGGCGCGTCGACCGAGAGGAGTTGGTATTCCACGGGGGCAAGTAATGTCGTGCACTGATATTGAGCCAGGCGCAATTCCTTTGCCAAGCGGGCCAGCAAGTCCGGTATGGAAGCGGCACCTTTCGAAAAAAAGCCAGCATATTCAATAACCGGCTTGCCGGCTCCTGAGTGGTCTATGTGTGCAATACAAACGCCGTCGGCCTGCACATCCGCTGCCAGCCACCCAGGCATTTTTCTGTTTTTTGCGAAGAACACCATGGCGATAATAAATTCCGGAAGTCCTCGAACTTATGGGATTAAATAGTTGTTGTCAATCAATTCGACAGTAGAGTTATTGCTCTTTTGAAACGTTAGTTGCTCAATATATTTCTCTCAGGTAAATCACAGGACTGCCTCGGTAAACACCAAACGTTGCACGGGCGCTAGGATTGATGTCTCCAGTTCCCATCCAATTAAATTTGAGCCAGTCGGGAACCGTAGGCGTGATCGTTACATAACCGTAGTTACCCGTTCCCGGCCCACTGCTTCCAAGGGTGGGATGGGTTAAGCGCAACTGACCGCTGCCGAGACTAAAAGAACCATTTCCAGTGGTAATGCTTGCGCCAGAACTGTTTCTCATTCGCGCAACAACTTCACCGGCAGCCAATTTATTTTTTAAGGTGTCGGCAGCAAACACCAATCCGCTGCCGGGAAGCTGCACTGGCACGGGAACCTGAGTGCAACTGTCGTCGACGTTTGTCACCCATCCAGTCCCAGCAAGGAAATATTCTGTGAGAAAAGGTATCGGCAAAGGCAACAATTCCGAGCCATATGCATTGATCATGCGCGCACGCCCGTAACGAATTTTTGTGGCTGCGGACAGAACGGTGTCGGCCGGCGCAATGTCGGAACCATTCAGTTTTGTGATCTTGGCGTTATCCGAATCGGTCACGCCGATTTTGAGCTTGAAGTTCTCGAACGATCCGTCCACTGCTCCGCTGCTCAATCGGTTGAATTTAAATTTTTCCTGCAGCGATGGCGTATTGGCCGCGCTGGAAACGGTAAAGACTCCACTGGTCCATTGTGCTGTCGGAAAAGAAGGATCGGATAGGCGGGTCGAGAGTGTAATCGAGGTACTCCCGTCTTCCCCAGCAACCGATAAAACCGGCAGATTAGCGTACCCGAGGGTCAGCTTTCTGGTTAGGGCCCCATTAGCACTTACCGCTTTCACGTTCAGATACAATCCCAGCGCGTCCTGACCCATGTAGGTAAAGCCATTACATGCGGCGCCGAGCGTTGCGTCTACTTCATAATGATCCGGGCGAAAACGTACTGAAGGCGTAAATGGGTTGCTGCCAACTCTGCAACCATATCGGCCTGACGAGAGTACGTTCGAGGTGCTGGCTGAAATACAGTCTCCAGTACCCCCATGGTCCACACCGTCAACGATTCCCGTCACTTGATCAACTGCGGTAAAACCAAGATCGGGGGTCGCATTCGCTTCAAATTTGATATTGCCGACATCGTTATATTGGAAGATGCCGTTTGCGGCCACTCCAGTAGCTGCAGAAAAGGTACCCGTTAAAGAGCCAACTTCGATGGCAGCGTTATTGTGGTCCTTGATATTGATGCTGCTGACAGTTGGCGTGCCTGTATATCCGCCACCGAGTTCTGAAGATGCAGTTAAAGTGAAGTTCGCTCCTGCAGCTACCGTGCCGGAAGCCGGGGTGGTAGACAAAGTTAGCTGCGCCGGACGAATCGCGAAGTTATCCTTTGAACAGATCGACTGCGTACCAGAAGTTATGCGCACCTTCACGTTTTTGGCCGCATTGGCATAGTTGAAAGTGACATTTCCCCGTCCGTTCGTGATGGTACGTGTCTGGGCCGAAGTGAGGCCCGGATTGGCATCAGAACAGTTGCCGCTTGCCGCATTGGGGTTCACCAAGCTGACCTGTACATTGCCGTCGTAGCGCGAATCGATAGTCGTTGGATTGGACAACGCCAGCACATCCAGCGTAAAGGACGTGTTTGCAAGTTTGGTAAAAATCGGCGTGGCCGGCCCTGCGCCCGGCTGGACCGCGTCAAAGCAGGTAGAAACGAAGCGCAGCACGCATGGTGTTGATGTACCGTTGTAGCACGTGGTCGCGTACGGTGCCACCGGTGAGGTCGCAGTACCGCTCAACGTGACCGTACCGGAGGTGTATTTGGTCAGCGTGACAGTAGTCTGCCCTCCGGTAAACGTCACTGGGTCCCTGGACCAGGTTCCGTCGGTTGAATTCAGATTCACAGTCACGCTGCCGGGGTAAAGCGCGGTGCAATCCGCATTGGCGCATGCTTTCACGATCACGCTTCCGATATCGCAGGTAGTACCGCTATTTTCCAGCTCGATGTGATGCAGCGAAATATTCTGCAAGGTGTTCGAACAAACCTTCAGATTGCCGATTTCGTGGATATTGGACGAGCCTCCCGTTGCACCGGTAAATGAAAGGTACCAGTTAACGGGAACCGCAGCCTGCCCCGGCTCGGCCTTGGAATCGAATTCCGGAATCTCAACGCGATAGCCGGCGCCGTCATTGATATCGCGTTCCACCTTGGTTAGGGCCTTTACGCCATCCGAATGGTCTACCGTAATCCGGTACTTGTAACCCGGCGCAGCAGTGGTCGAACCTGCGTTATCAACGCCCGGAGAGAGCGCCTTTCCCTTCAGATAGGAGTAACCGGAATAACCTGCCCCTGAACCCCGGATTGCGATTGCGTCCGGGGTAAATCCCGGCGCCGGAATGACACTGGTCCGGCCCTCGGCATCCGCCGAAAAATTGCCGTATTCATCCAGAGCGATCCCGAGCCAGCCTCCGGAAAACCCCTCGGCGGTAGTATCCCCTCCCGCATCCGCGCGTTTTGGCGCATATCCCAGTGAACCACCAAAAGCACCGGCCACCGGCGGCTGTGACGCGTCTGACAGAACAGCAGTTATGCCGTCTGCGCCACTACCGTTATACGCATAATGCTGGAATTCGATCACGATTTTGTTGCCGGCAGCGGGAAACAGCTTTTGCAAGGTCGCATATGTTGACGCCCGTGCCGAGTTGTCGGTCAACCTGAATTTATTGTTTGTCATTACGGGAGTAAAGCTGCCGTCCTTCCTCCCGACGAGCCAGTTGCCGCTGGACGCACTCGTAAAAGTATCGGTATAGCAGCTCATGCCGCCTATCGGTTTGAGCGAAAGAGACTGAGCTGCACCAAAATCCGGCCCTGCTCCGACAGTAGGCTGGCGTGTACCTGTCGCACCCGGCGTCGGCCGCAGTTCGTAATTCATCGCCATCGATACGCCACCGGCGCTTGGGACGGTTGTTGAGGCGATATTAAAAACCGGGCTCATTCCAGCCGGTGGCAACCATGTTGTCGCGCTGGCATGCTCATGTATGGTCACGAGCATGCTGTCGGCCTGCGTCGTCGTGATTGTCGGCGCCGTCACGTTGGTGGCGCCTGCCTCCACATCCACCGGATAGTTAGGATCAGCACCGCTGAATGCGGCAATGCCACCAACCGCATGGGTGTTAGCAGAAAAATTCCATGTGTAATTTGACGGCTCACTCGCCGCACTCACTTTGTAATAGGTCTGCAAACGGCTTGTACCGCCGGAAGTTTGGCTAAGCTGGCGCAACAATGTCCAGCCTGCGGGCGCCGTGGCCGTGATGATGTCAGGTGCGACGCTGATCGACGCGACCAGGACATCGCCCTCTACAGTGCCTGCCGGCTTGTTAATCGTGAGGGCATTACTGGGAAGGGTATTGGGCTTTGCCGGCCGCAGCGCAATCAGCACACCGTTGCTCTCTCCTGTTCTACTAGTCATGGTCGCCACTTCCGGGCCTACGGCCGTATTTGCCGCAAGCGGGCCGCGATAGAACAACGCAACCGCTGAATCACTTCCCAGGCTCGTTTGGGAATGAAACGCCTGGGTCCAACCTGACGGCATCGTTGTGTTGGCTGGACGATCAGCGATATGCGCTGCGAACAATACCCACGCCTGACTGGTTAGCGTTGTCAGGCTACCGGACTCGACAGTATTGTCACTGCCTGAACTTGCAGACGCATAGGCAGCATCAAAAGGATTGGCATTATCCACGCCGCGAAAAGCGGCACACCGTGCTGTAATGCTATTTCCTGCGGTATGCACAACAGTCAGAGAAGATTCAGTACCGTCGCCGGCAACCTTCCAGAACAACGAAGCCCTTTGTGTGGCGGATGGCGTTAACAAGTAGAGACGACTCCATCCTGCTGTCGTGGTGGTATGGCTGACATTATCGTGAGACTCCACCAGGCACAGCAAAAGATCGCCGCCCTGATAGCCGGCAGGCATGCCAACCGTCACATTGCCACTACTTCCGCTCACCGCCGTCCCGACACCGACATAGCTAATTGGCGGTTGCACGGCAGCAGTAGCCGCCGACCGAAAGGCAATCTGTGCAGCCACATCCGCACTCATCGTCAAAAACAGCAACAGGAGCGATGCAAGAACGCAAAGGTACTTGCTGCGCCAGCCACCGAATGGCAACACATGTTGTCCGTCTTTCCTCATCAATCCTTTTCTTTCATGTCGCCTGCACGCATCAATTCGATCTGTCGCATGGCACTTACACACGCACTTCCAGCCTGCGCTCGACCCGATTGGTCGTTCCCGGTGTGCCGGCGCTGGCCGTCGACGTAATTACAAAAACGATTCCATCTACACCTGCCTCATTAAAAGTGACCACATTGCAGGTAACGACGACGGTGAATGTCGCCAGATCGTCAGCCAATGCGGGCAACGTTGTCGGCGACGCCGGGCAAGTAGTGCGCCCGCCTGCAATCTGCGTCTGATAAAGACCCCATTCAATTCCGGCCCGTGCCGCCTGATACGCCCGGCTTCCCTGCATATCCTGTGCAGCAGTGGTGTGCTGCACAGTCGAGAACGTCACCATCGCCGCGCCAAGCGCAGCCAGCACGACAAGCAGAAAGATCGCCGAGACGATAGAGAAACCAGCCTGATTTTCGTGTGACATGTGGGGCATGCGTTGCATGACAGTTCCTCGCTCAAGGCACATTGCTGACATGGACTTCCTGATACAAGGGCACGCTTTCCCCGCGTTGCGTCAACTGCAGCTGAATCGAAACCAGCGCATTGCGCTGCGTGATTCCCGGCGCATAGGTAAAGCTGCAACTGCTGACGTTTCTCGCAAGGATAGGCGTCGTGTCTGCAGGTGCAGGACATTTCGCAGGCACGCCGGCATTGATTCCGTATCCCGAAAACCGGTACAGGGTGCCGGTGCCATTCTGCTGCGCATCAAGACCAGCTCCGTCGCATACATAAAATACCGCCTGTTCAGAAGCGGGAACAACATGAAAGCGATTGAAGGGCGACGGAAGCGGGAACTGTTTTCCCGGTGCAGCCAACGTGATTGTCGCCGCACTCAACGGTGCCACGATGGTGGCCCGGTTACTTCCTTCATAGGCATCAGCCCCCGGAATACCCAAGTTATAGATAACCAACTGGTCATTTGCCGCCGGCGTGGAATTGAGACCGCCCAGCACTTCAAAACGCGTGTCCGCTGCACGAAAATTAAGCGCATCCGCACAAGTCTCGTCACCATCGCTGCAGGCGGCACGATACCGGCCACCGGTTACCGTCGGAAGAAATTCAAGACATGCCGCCGTAGCAGAGTTATTTGGCAGGCGGATGCTGTTCGGCAGCGCCAACCTCACATCACGTCCGATTCGGCGCACCGCAGTGTCGGCCACATCGGTAAGCTCGGCGCGCCGGGCAGAATCGACATAACCTCGCACAGGCGAAACGATAAATACCGCCACCACCGCCGCGATAACGCCAGTAATGACGATTACAATCACCGCCTCCACCAGCGTGAAACCGCCTTGTGAATGGTTCATGACGGTCTTCATGTTGCGTTCGGCGCGTAGCGGAAACGATAACCGGTCAAACGGATATCGGTGCTGGCCGGCCCAGTCACCCGCACCTGAATCCTCAGCACATCATCCGGCGAGTCCACACCCAGCGCAGCACTCTCTGCGTCGGATATTTTCTCGATTGCCACTGCCGCGTTATAGCTTTCCAGTCCGGGGACAACAACAGCACCGTTCTCGATTGCACGGATACCGTTCATTGCAAATCCAGCGTAATCATTAACGTTGTCGTACGGCGTCGCCGCCTGGTAACGCCCCTCCCCCGTCTCTGCGCCGAGGGTCGTGCTTTCATCGAAGCCGGCGCTGCATTCCGCTTCGCTGGCAGGCGGTGGATCTTCCAGGTTGTTCGGATCGTCGGGATCGCAAAAAGTGAACGGCTGTAGCTTCACTTCTTCCAGAAGGGATTCGGCAATTGCCAGCGCCTGCTTGCGGATCATCGGGTCGGCGCTGTTGCGGGTGGTGATGTTCATAACCGACAAAATGCCCGCCAATCCAACGCTAACAATGACGATAAAGAGCACCAGTTCAATGAGCGTCAGGCCACCCATCCGGTTAACCTGGCACTTAGTGCACATAACCCGTTTCCTGCTCAATTGTGATTGGCTGGGGCGCACCGCTCACCTGAATGGAATGACCTATCCCGGCCTGTCCAAGTGGAGTAAAAAAATTGGTTGTGACGTTAGGAGTAAGTGAGGTAAAGGAGACACCTTCTACCGAAGTTATCGAATAGGGTTCTACACCGTTTGGGCCTTTAAGATTTACATCGCAAGCGCCGCCAAAAGTCGATGCGATAGTCAGCGTTACGGTAGCCGGGACAACATTCGGTGCACTAAAGGCTACACATACTGTGCGTCGTTGGGCGATGGCAGATTTCTGGGCATAGCGCAGAACGGCGAGTGTTTGGTCGGAGAAGCTGCGTGCATCGAAGGTAGTGCGCTGAAAAAAGCGTGGTATAGCAGCTACTGCCAGAATCCCCACAATTATGATCACCCCAATCAATTCAACAAGTGTAAATGCTTGCTGAAAAGCAAGATGACCTAACCGGATACTTACATTCGCCTTTATAGATCGAGATGCGATTGAAATCGAAGTAGACTTTCGCATTGTGCAGGAGTTCTTTCCGCTGTTCGACGGAGAAGCCATGCCATACAGATCCGAAGTCCAGAGTCATGGATTCTCAATTGCTCACTGTTGGCTCTTAACGGCAATACAGCTGGGAAAACGTTCACGCTTCTATCAAAGCCGACATAAACGAAAAAAGTAAGTGACGAACCGTATAGCACGTCAACTTACTTTTACACTTTTCCCTACCAATAAATGAAAAATTTGTTCCTACAGCCTTGGTAACACCAATGCCGCAGGCTTTCCCCCTACTTGGTTAAGTACAAAACAAAGGTGCCTGTTTTTGTACTGTCATCATTATTGGTTACAGTACAAGTGCAAGTTTCGCCTACCTTGGTCCCTGTACAGGTACCACTCACGTTATACGTACTTTTATCTGAAGCGTGGAACGTTACACCAGGTACTAATGTCGTAGCGACACCAGTGGTACAGCCTGCAGAGGTGTCTTGAATTCCAGTAATTGCAGAAGCAGACGTGAGCGTCTTTCCGTCAACCTGACCTTTCGCCAACGAGCCTGAATAGTTGATTGAGCTAGAAGAACCGAGTGCTCCGGCCACACCAGCAGTTGCAGAAGTACGCGCTTCGCCCGACATGTCAACAAACTTCGGCAGTGCCGTCGCCGCCAAAATCCCCAAAATCACGATTACAACTACTAGTTCGATAAGGGTAAAACCCGATTGCTGTTTCTTCATGCTTCTTCTCCTTAAAGGGAACTCAAAAACTGTTTATAAAAGTATTGCTGCGTTACTGACAATTTGCTTCCGTCACATTGGCATTGCTATACGTAGGCGAAAATGAGCTTGTGCCATCTGGGACCGTATAAGTTACGGAACA
>DATFAZ010000178.1:0-3152 GCA_035254105.1 Noviherbaspirillum sp.
TGTCACGAATTCCAGACCAGGCAGTGCAACCTGTCGGGGCGCTTCATTTTCTTCATTCCCGGCATCAAATCGATCGACGCATTCGAGCTACATACGAACAGCTTTTATGCGATGAGTCGCGCGATCGAGCAATTCGAGACCCTGGCCTTCTTGCGCGGAGGGCGCATTTCCGGCTTTTTGGATGCCAAGCGCACGCCGTTTTATCTCACCAAAAAGCTGCGCGACGTGCCGCATATCGATGAAACGGGCAGGGCCGTACGTGCCGCGCACTGGATCATCGAACTGGAAGCGCCGATTGACGTGACGACGCTACGGAGAGCAGACGACGATGATTCCGTTCTGGCCAATGCCAATGAGGCCGCGCATGTGCTGGAGGGAGCGCGTCATGGAGCGGATCTGGAAAAGGAAGGCGCAAAGGCCTTTGGCAGCGATGTACTTGACCTGAATGGCAATCCATCCTCCGACGACGTAGGCATTGGGCATTTGGTGGAAAGCCCTCCGAATGCGCGTGGCGACCAGGCCGTAGCGGCCACGCCAAGAAAAGCCACTGCTACTCACCAAGGACGGAATCCGGCCGCCAGTCACGACAGTGCGCCCAGCAAAGAACAGGTGATTGCCGCCGCCGGCGAGTTCGGCATCGACGCCGTTCGCTATGAAGCCTACGCCGAATGCCATTGGGGGCCGGGATGGATGTTGAATGCCAACGGTCGGCTCCGCGCGCTGGACGAAATCGCCCGCTACAAGAACGACCCCGACACCTTTGTCGACAAGGTCGACGCGGAATTGACGGCAGCCCAGAAGCCCATTTGACGACGCTTAACTATCAGAGAAGCTGGTACGACAGAGTGCGAAAGGAGACGAAATGGTGAACATGATTCGAGGGGCGCATTTTTCAGATATTCATTATGCGGCGGGGACGCTGACCGAAGTCGATCGTTGCTTCACGTATGCCGTCGACGAAGCGATCAACCTGGGCGTCGAGTTTGCAGTGATCTCGGGCGATTCGACGGATCATGCGCTTGATATTCATGCGCCGGCAGTCGATGCGCTGGCGCGCCATATCCGGCGCCTGGCGGACCACTGCCCGGTATTGATGTTGCAGGGGACGTTTTCTCACGAGCCGCCGGGAACGCTGAACTTGTTTCGGCTGTTGGGCGGCAGGTATCCGGTGCATGTGGCCGACCGGCTGCAGCAGGTGGCGCTGCTGCAGGACGGCACCTGGCTCATGTCGGAGGGCTGGCGCTTCGAGGTGGTCCTGAATGGCATCCGGGCGTTGTTTTCCTGCGTGCCGGTGGTGAACAAGGCGGTGGTGGCGGCTGCGGTCGGCGCCGCTGACGCTGCGCGCGAGGTAGGCGAGCAATTGTCGGCGTTGCTGAGCGGCTTTGCTGCGACCAACGAGGTAGCGCGCGGACAGGGTATCCCCACCATAGGCGTGTCGCACGGTACCGTGTACGGATGCCTAACAGAACGTGACGTGCCGATGGCCGGCTTCGATCATGAGTTTACGACGGGCGCATTGTTTGCCGCCGGCGCGGCAGCGTTCATGCTCGGCCACATCCACAAGCACCAGGCATGGATCGGCAACGGCAGGGTGATCGCCTACGCGGGCTCGATCGGCCGATTGCATTACGGGGAACACGGGGACAAGGGCTTCCTGGTGTGGGAGATCGGGGCCGATGCGGCGCGCTTCGAGTTGGTGGCAACTCCCGCCAAGCGCACCATCGACATCACATTCGATGGCATGCCTGATCTTGACCAGTTACGGCAAATCGTGCGCGAGACCACCGTGGAGGGCGCATTCGTGCGCGTGCGCTGGGCCGTGCCGGAGGAGGACAACGATACCATCGATCGCGCGGCGATCGAGCGTCTCTTTGCCGGTGCGGCGCAGGTGAAACTGGCTGGTCGCGTGATTCCGGTGGTGAGGGCACGCGCAGCAGGAATCTCGTATTTGGTGACGATGGCGTCGAAAGTGCGTGCCTGGACAGAGGTGACCGAAGCAAAGCCGGAGCCATTGCTGGACTGTCTGGAAGCGCTGCACGCGCAGGCGCCCGAAGAGATCGCCGAAACAATTCTGGCGCAGCCGGAGCCAGCCGTACCTCGTTGTCCTACCGAAATGCTGGCACTGAATGGCCGTAGTGAAATAGCTGCAACTTCCTAGGGCAGGCTTGAAGGCTGGGCCGCTCGCGAGATACTGATTCTGGGATATGTGGCATGCAACCGAATCACTGGAAAGGATGGACAGCATGAGACCGATATCGTTGACGTTGAAAGGGTTTCGCGGCATTCGGGATGGACTGGGGCGCGAAGAATTGACGCTGGATTTCGAGGCGCTTGCGGGCGGCGCGCAGTTGATCGCGATCATTGGTAAGAACGGGCGAGGCAAGACAACCCTGATGGACAACATGACGCCATACCCGCTGATGCCGTCGCGCGCCGGCGCGGATGGGTTAGGAGCATTTTCCTATTACGACCATGTGTTTCTGCCGGAGAGCGTCAAGGACCTGGTCTGGGAGCACGACGGCAAACGCTACCGCTCGCAGACAGTCATCAGGCTCAATGGCAAGAAAAAAACGGAAGCCTATTTGCATGTATCGGGTGCGGCCGGATGGATGCCGGTGAAACTGCCGGACGGGACCGTATCGGACGGCAAGCTGGATACCTATTTGCGCTGCGTCGAAGCGATCCTGGGCAGTGCCCAAACGTTTTTCACGTCGATGTATGCCGCGCAAGGCAGGCGCCAGCTATCGGCGTATCGGAACGCCGAAATCAAGACGCTGCTGGCCGACTTGCTCGGGCTGGACGAAATCCGCGACCTAGGTGCCAAGGCAGCGGAAACCGCCAAGCTGCTCAAAGCCGGGCTGGGGACAATCCGCCAGGAACGTTGCGGCCTGGAGGCTGATGCCGGCCAGATTGCGGGCGAGATCGCACACTTGGGGAATACCCGGGAACGGATCGAAGTAGCGCAGGAACGGAAATCTTCGTGCCAGCGCGCAGCCGACATGGCAAAGGACGCACAGGCCACGATCATGGCAAGCAAGGAAGTGGCGATGCTTGCCGATATGAGGCGGTCCCAGCTTCATGCAGAGCGATGCTCGGTCATCGAGGAGGGCAAGGCAGCGCTGGCGTCGCTGGACCGCCAGGAGCAACGCGAA
>DATFAZ010000179.1:0-4959 GCA_035254105.1 Noviherbaspirillum sp.
GAGACCAATCGCGGACTCCGCGGCAGCCACAGTAAGGATGAAGAAAACGAAAATCTGCCCAGCCGCGTCGCCCAAGTAATACGAAAACGCGATGAAGTTCATGTTGACCGCGAGGAGCATCAATTCGATTGCCATCAGCAATACGATGATGTTCTTCCGGTTCAGGAAAATCCCGACGATAGAGATCGCGAACAGGATTGCTCCCAGGATCAAGTAATGTGCAAGCGATAAAGCCACGGTGCTTCCCCTAATTATTTTTCTGCTGCCGAGGCAGCCGGTTGCACTTTTGCGTTCGCACGCTCGGATTCGGCCTTCATGCGAACGATACGCAGACGGTCGCTACTCTTGACCTTGACTGCGGCAGCCGGGCTGAAATACTTGATGTCCTTGCGACGACGCAGGGTTAATGCGACTGCGGCGACGATGGCGACCAGAAGCACAACCGCGGCAATTTCAAACGCGTAGATGTATTGGGTGAAAATGAGTTTGCCCAATTCCTTGGTATTTCCGATGTTCGCCGCCGCTGCCGGAACTTGCGCTTCGGGCGCCCAGAAGCCGTGGAGCAGAACAGCCGACATCTCCAGCACGATCACGACACCAATCGTTGCTGCCAACGGAAGGTATCCCCAAAATCCCTCGCGCAGCTTGTCCATGTTGATCTCCAGCATCATCACCACGAACAGGAAGAGCACCATTACTGCACCGACATAGACCAGGACCAGTACGATGGCCAGGAATTCAGCTTTCAGGAGCAGCCATATCGCAGCACCGGAGAAGAAGGACAAGACCAGAAACAGCGCGGCATGCACCGGGTTCCGGTCCGTGATAACGCGTATTGCGGCGATCACCAGGATCGCTGAAAACGCGTAGAACAAGGCAGTTTTAAATTCCATAATGGACCAAGTGAGTCAGCTTTATGCGGGCCAGATCAGGCAAAATCAACGATATGCGGCATCGGATGCGCGCGCCGCGGCAATATCCTTTTCATAACGATCGCCAATCGCGAGCAACATCTCTTTCGTGTAGTAGAGGTCGCCGCGCTTTTCGCCGTGATACTCCAGGATGTTGGTCTCGACAATCGAATCGACCGGGCAAGACTCCTCGCAGAATCCGCAGAAGATGCACTTGGTCAGATCGATGTCATAGCGCGTCGTACGGCGCGTACCATCATCGCGCTCCGTCGATTCGATCGTAATCGCCATCGCCGGACATACTGCCTCGCACAATTTGCATGCAATGCAGCGCTCTTCCCCATTCGGATAGCGGCGCAACGCATGCAGCCCGCGAAAGCGTGGCGACATGGGCGTTTTCTCCTCGGGATATTGCACCGTAATCTTGCGCTCGAACATGTAGCGTCCGGTCAACGCCAAGCCTTTTAGCAGCTCTCGGAGCATCAGGCTGCTGAAAAAATCTTTAATGGCTTCCATCTTGATCAGCCTCTATTCTTTACTTCCAAATATTCCACGGTGACTGAATCCAGGCAGCCACGATAACCAGGTAAGCGAGTGTCAGCGGAATGAACACTTTCCAACCCAAACGCATAATCTGATCGTAGCGATACCGCGGGAATGATGCGCGTGCCCAGATGAACATCGATACGACCACAAAGGTCTTGATGCCTAACCAGATCCATCCCGGGATCCAGCTCAGGAATGATGCCGGCGCTGCCCATCCTCCCAGGAACATGAGCGAAGCAACGATCGAGATCAGGATCATGTTCGCGTATTCGGCCAGGAAGAACATCGCGAACGACATGCCGGAATATTCGACCATGTGACCTGCGACGATTTCTGACTCGCCTTCAACCACGTCAAACGGGTGGCGGTTGGTTTCAGCAATCCCTGAAATCACGTAGATCACGAAAATCGGCAGCAACGGCAGCCAGTTCCATGAAAGGAAGCCAAGTCCCTTGTCAGCAAAATACCCTTTGCTTTGCGCCATCACGATATCAGTGAAATTCAGGCTGCCAGAAACCATCAGCACGATCACCAGCGCGAAGCCCATCGCAATTTCGTATGACACCATTTGTGCCGAGGCGCGCATCGCACCCAGAAAGGCGTACTTCGAGTTGGATGCCCATCCTGCAATGATGACACCGTACACTTCCATTGAGCTGATTGCCATGAGGAGCAGCAGGCCGGCATTGACGTTGGCCAGCACAGTCTCCGGCCCAAACGGAATCACGGACCAGGCGGCAAGCGACGGCATGATCGTCATTACGGGAGCAATCACGAACAAGGCCTTGTTGGCACGCGTCGGAACAACGATCTCCTTCATCAACAACTTTACCGCGTCCGCGATCGGCTGCAGCAGGCCAAGCGGACCAACGCGGTTCGGCCCGAGCCGGATATGCATCCAGCCGATCATCTTGCGTTCCCACAGCGTGAGATAAGCGACCAGTCCCATCAGCGGCGCAACCAGCACGACGATCTTGACCAGGGTCCAGATGAGCAGCCAAGCTCCGCCGAACAGATTTTGTCCGTTCGTATTTATGGTCAGGAGCAATTGGTCCATTACGCTTTCTCCACACTGATTGCACCGAACATTCCGCCAAGGTGTGCCGTTGCTCCATGGCCTGCGGAGACTCGCACGACGTTTTCAGGCAACCTTGCGTCGATCGCAGCGGTCAGGACTGCGGAGCCCTTCCCTTGCGTTACTTTTACCTGTGCGCCTTCGTTCACACCCAGCTTTGCTGCCAGTACTGTGGAAAGCGACGCCTTCGGCGCTTGCGCGTCGGTTGTCATTTGCAAGGATTCGGCCCGGCGCACGATGGCATCCGTGAAATAGATCGGCACGTCTGCAATACGCTCAACTTGTGTGGGTGCTGCCGACATTGCCGCTTGCGGCTGCGCGTTCACAAGGTTGTTGAGACGCGGCTTGAGATCTGCTTCTTCGGCAGTCTTGGTTCCGAGCAGTTCGACTCGGATCTCTTCTGATGTCTCGTAGTTGAAGCCAGGAATATCGAGCATATTGCCCAGGACACGCAGTACTTTCCATGCCGGCCGCGTTTCGCCCAGCGGCTTCACGGCCCCATTGAATCCTTGCGCACGACCCTCACAGTTCACGAAGGTGCCGGAAGTTTCCGAGAATGGCGCAACTGGCAGCAGAACATCAGCATAATCGGCACCATGCTTGAAAGGCGACATGACGACGACCATCTCGGCCTTTTCCAACGCAGTGCGAGCTGCTTGCGGATCATAACTGTCGAGCTCGGGCTCGGCATGCAACAGCACGTAGGCTTTACGCGCTTGTGCAAACGCTTCAACTGCGTTGGCACCTTTGCCCGGTATCGCGTTTGCGAGATAGCCACCGACAGTATTCGCTGCTTCAGTCAGATAGCCAAATTTGGCATTGGTATTCTGCGCAATCCACTGTGCTGCGGCATGCAATTGAGATGCCTGAGGATGTTGAGCTGCCGCATTGCCAAGGACGACCGCTTTCTTGTCACCCGACAGCATGCTTGCCGCAATACCCTTCGCCACTTCGCCCGGGGCAATCTTATCGAAACCGGCAGGTGCGGCGACACCTTTTGCCTGGGCGATCGCAGCGATAACTTCACTCAATCCGGACATCCAGTCAGATGGCGCCTTGATCATCCGGTTTGTAATCGGCATCAGAAGGTCATCGTCGCTGGCATGCAGAATGCTGACGTTCGTGCCCCGCTTTGCAGCGTGGCGCAGACGAGCGGTGAGCAGAGGATGGTCCTTGCGCAAGAAGGAGCCGATGACAAACGCACGGTTAAGCTGACCGAATTCTTCGATCGACATGCCGAGCCACGGTACGAGTTTGCCATCCAGCGAAAAATCCGATTGGCGCAAACGGAAGTCAATGTTATCCGAGCCTAGCCCGCGAACCAGTTTCTGCAGCAGAGAGAGTTCTTCCAGCGTAGAGTATGGGGCAGCCAAGGCGGCGATTGCGTCGGCCCCGTGTTCCTGGCTGACACCCTGAAGTCCGCGTGCAACGTATTCAAGCGCAGTCTGCCAGTCAGTCTCAAGCCACTTTCCATCCTGCTTGACCATCGGAACAGTCAGGCGCTCCGCGCTATTCAGGCCTTCGTAGGCGAAGCGGTCCTTGTCGGACAGCCAGCATTCGTTCACCGATTCGTTTTCCAGTGGGAGAACGCGCATCACTTTACCGGCCTTGACCTGAACGATCAGGTTTGCGCCGAGCCCATCATGCGGACTTACCGAGCGGCGACGAGACAACTCCCATGTTCGTGCGCTATAGCGGAAGGGCTTAGAGGTCAATGCACCAACCGGGCACAAGTCGATCATGTTGCCGGACAACTCGGAATCGACTGTCTTACCGACAAAGCTTGTAATTTCAGAGTGCTCGCCGCGGTTCAGCATGCCGAGTTCCATGACGCCGGCGATTTCCTGCCCGAAGCGTACACAGCGGGTGCAATGGATGCAACGCGCCATCTCCTTCATCGAAATCAACGGACCGGCATCCTTCGGCACGACAACGCGTTTCTCTTCCTGATATCGCGAAGCCGATGCACCGTAACCGACGGCCAGATCCTGCAACTGGCACTCGCCACCCTGGTCACAGATGGGGCAATCGAGCGGGTGGTTGATCAGCAGGAACTCCATGACGCTTTTCTGCGCATTGATTGCCTTATCGCTGCTGGAGCGCACAACCATGCCATTGGTCACCGGTGTTGCACATGCGGGCAAGGGCTTCGGTGCCTTTTCAACTTCAACCAGACACATGCGGCAGTTCGCCGCGATGGACAGTTTCTTGTGATAGCAAAAATGCGGGATGTAGGTACCAAGCTTGTTGGCAGCGTCCATCACCATGCTGCCTTCTTGCACCTCGACTTTTTTGCCGTCAATTTCGATTTCAACCATGGCTCTGTTTTATGCCGTAGGGCGCGCTTGTATGCGCACCGGATTTATTAAACGTAAGCAGGAACGATGCAGCGCTTATGCTCGATGTGATATTCAAATTCCTTGCGGA
>DATFAZ010000180.1:0-2495 GCA_035254105.1 Noviherbaspirillum sp.
TCTGATCCCAGGGACAGTAGCGCAAGAGCGGGTATCAGCCCGCGCATTTTGGTACGAAATCGCGTGATCATCTGTTGTCTCCTATTAGTGAATTTTTTCTTCGCTGCTAACAGTCGGACCTCACCACGATTCACCGCGGTCAATGAGCTGAACGGACCAGTGATTTAGATAAGCTCCACGCTCAATATAATTGGGCGTTTTATATTCCCCAATAGGGATCCCTATGTCGTGGAGCGCTCGGTGATCATCATCAATTGACCTTGCGAGCCATTGGTATTCCAATGTCACAAAGTTCGAATCGGCGGAGCTGGTATTGATGGTATGTACGCTGTCCTGCGCCGAAATCGCATTTATCCGCATCCCATATCATCGCTACTCTCCCTTCCGAGGGGCGCCAACTGTTAAGTCAAATAGATTTTTGCGTCAATAAAAGCCGGTGGAATTTCGTTAAAGTGAATTCCACGTGGCGCAAGGCCTTTGAAAGGCTGCAGGTCGGCGGATAAAAACCGATTGGAGGCGATTGATGCAAGAGGCGGATTTTGTGGTCGTGGGCGGCGGAACTGCCGGTTGTGTACTGGCGGGGCGACTGACGGAAGATCCCGGTGTCAGCGTATGCCTGCTCGAAGCAGGCAAGCCCGACAATGACTGGCGCATTCAGGTCCCGCTCGGCTTTACCTTTACGGTGCCGACCAGGAACTTCAACTGGGCCTTTGAAACAGTGCCGCAGCCCGGACTCAATGGTCGCCGCGGCTATCAGCCGCGTGGCAAGACGCTCGGCGGCAGCTCGTCGATCAATGCGATGATGTATGTGCGCGGCCATCGCTGGGACTACGATCACTGGGCATCGCTCGGCAATGCCGGCTGGTCGTATGACGAGGTGCTCCCGTACTTTCGCCGCTCCGAAAACAACGCGGACCTCTGCAATGAATTTCACGGCAACGACGGCCCGTTGCACGTCTCGTATCTGCGCTCGCCCGCGCCCTTCTTCCAGCTCTGCATCGATGCGGCCATGCAGTCGGGATTCAAACACACCACCGATTTCAACGGCGCGCAGCAGGAAGGAATTGGCTACACCCAGGTCATGCAAAAGAATGGCGAGCGCTGCAGCGCGGCCAAGGCATTCATTACGCCGAATCTGTCGCGCACCAATCTGCGGGTGGAGACGAATGCCTGCGCCACGCGCATCCTGTTCGAGGGCAAGCGTGCCATCGGCGTGGAATACCGCCAAGACGGAAAAACCCTGACGATCCGCGCGCGCAGGGAAGTAATCGTGTCTGCCGGCGCGTTCCAGTCGCCGCAGCTGCTGATGCTGTCCGGCATAGGCGACAGCGAGGAACTGCGCCGGCATGGCATCCCAGCCGTGCTTCACCTGCCCGGCGTGGGGCGCAACCTGCAGGACCATCTCGACATCAATCTCAATTACCGCTGCAGCCACCCCGACCTGATCGGGATGGGGCCGGCAACCGGAGTAGCGTTGCTGAAGGGTATAGCCCCCTACCGCAAGGAGCGGCGCGGCATCTGGACCAGCAATTTTGCCGAGGTGAACTGCTTCCTGAAAAGCACACCGGAGCAGCCGATCCCGGATCTGCAGATCGAGATCTCCAGAGGGATTACCAACGATCACGGGCGCAAGAAAGTCATGGTGCGTGGTTTTTGCGTGATCGTGACGGTGCTGCGCCCCAAGAGCATCGGCAGGGTCACCCTAGGTAGTGCAAATCCCGCCGAAGCGCCACTGATCGACCCGAATTTTCTCGGGCATCCGGATGACCTGGCGTTGTTCGTCAAGGGCGTCAGGATTGCCCGCCGGATCATTTCCTCGCCCCTTCTGGATCGCCATCGCGGCGCGGAACGCTATACCGGGCACGCCATGACGGACGATGAGATACGGGAAGTTGTACGCCAGCGCGCCGACACCAATTATCACCCGGTCGGCACCTGCAAGATGGGCATCGACGAGATGGCCGTGGTGGATGCCCAGTTGTGCGTGCACGGCATAGTCGGCCTGCGCGTCGTCGATGCGTCCATCATGCCCACGCTCATCGGTGGCAACACTTGCGCACCCAGCGTCATGATCGGCGAGAAGGGCGCGCAAATGATCCAGGATCAGTATCAGGGATCAGCAGTGCCCAGCCGGACGGCGGTTTCTGCTGGTTAATTTCTAACAACTGAATATCGGAAATGCCCGATTCATTGACGGCGCCAACCGCATGACATGAATCGCCAAGGCTAACACTGGACGCTGGGCAGTGGAACGGACGTGTTGCTGGCTGAATCAGTTTCGTGTCTTGCTGATCCGGTGGGCCAAGAGAAAGCGAAGAACTATCGCGTTCATCCGTCTCGCCTGCGGCAATCCCCACTTGGTCGATCATACGACTGCTGAGATAGGCACTAAGACATTGGCCTATTTCTTTTCCCACCATTCTCCAATCAGAACTGCAAGGTATGTCAGGCAGCCAGCGGCAATGATAAAAGCTCCCACAGTTGATTTGTCCTTT
>DATFAZ010000181.1:0-5031 GCA_035254105.1 Noviherbaspirillum sp.
GCTTCACATAATCGCTGCCTTGCGAACGGAACAACGCGGTCCAGGTGTCTTCGGTGTCGGCCAGCACGGTGGAAACGAATCGCGCCATCTGGTCGTCGGCGGGCGGTTGCCGGGCCGGTTGTTGTATCGCTGAAATATCTGCCGGGCCGCCGGTAAGCAGGTTCAGGATGGTCGTCGGGCTGACGCCAAGAAACCAGGAGGCAACTAATGCGATCGCAATCGTGCCCAATCCAACCGACCTGCCTCCCAGGCCGAAGCCGCCAGCGCCGCGACGGTCTTCGACATTGTCACTTTCGCGATTGCCTTCCCATTTCATGAATTTTCTCCGTGGTATGCCGACATTTCTTCAGCATAGCCGGTTTGGGAAAAACAAAAAGAAGCTTTACAGCAGACGCGCGAGCAATGCCTTGTCGTAACGTGCATCCAGAGGAATGCGCACGCGATGGCCGCTGCCAGGCGCAACGGAGAGCGGTTCGCCTTCCTGCGTCAGCATGCGCTCTAGGGTGACGATCTGGTTGCCGCTCGGATGAATGACTTCTAGGCGGTCGCCGACCGAGAAACGGTTTTTCACTTCGACCTCGGCCCAGCCATCGGCTACCGACTGCACATCGCCGACGTAATGGCTGCGATTGACTTCCGATACGCCGCTAAGGTAGTTCTGGTGTTCCTGCGTATGGTGGCGCTGGTAGAAGCCGTCGGTGTAGCCGCGGTTGGCCAGCCCTTGCAGCTCGCCGAGCAGATTGATATCGAAGGGGCGGCCGGCAACTGCGTCGTCGATCGCACGGCGGTAAACCTGCGCGGTGCGCGCCACGTAGTACAGCGACTTGGTGCGGCCCTCGATCTTCAGGGAATCGACGCCGATCTTCACCAGGCGCTCGATATGCTCGACCGCGCGCAGGTCTTTCGAATTCATGATGTAGGTGCCGTGCTCGTCTTCCAGAACAGGCATGTGCTGGCCCGGACGTCCGGCTTCTTCGATCAGGTAGGGGCGGTCGGCCAGTGGATGGCGCGGCATGTCGCCGAGCGCGGAAAATGACTGGTTCGCTTCTTCCAGCGCCTGCTGGTAATTGAACTGGATGGTTTCGACCGGTATGCGCGCGATGTCGCCGCTGGCGTCTTCCGATGCGTTCATCACCTTGTAATCCCAGCGGCAGGAATTGGTGCAGGTGCCTTGGTTCGGATCGCGATGATTGAAGTAGCCTGACAGCAGGCAACGACCGGAATAGGCGATGCACAGCGCGCCGTGCACGAACACTTCCAGTTCCATGTCCGGGCATTGCTGGCGGATCTCCTCGACTTCATCGAGCGACAGTTCACGTGACAAAATCACGCGCGTCAGTCCCATGCGTTGCCAGAACTTTACGTCGGCCCAGTTCACCGCATTCGCCTGTACCGACAGATGCACCGGCACATCGGGCCACTTGTCGCGCACCATCATGATCAGGCCGGGATCGGCCATGATCAGTGCGTCCGGCTTCATCGCGATCACCGGCTCCATGTCGCGCAGGTAGGTCTTCAGCTTGGCGTTGTGCGCGAAGATATTGCTGGCGACGAAGAACAGCTTGCCGCGCGCATGGGCTTCGCTGATGCCGGTGGCGAGCGATTCCAGTGACGAAAATTCATTATTGCGGGCGCGCAGGCTGTAGCGCGGCTGGCCGGCGTAGACGGCATCGGCGCCGTAATCAAAAGCGGCGTGCATCTTGGCGAGAGAGCCGGCGGGAAGGAGTAGTTCGGGAGCGCGAAGCATGATGTTCCGGAGAGTGGTGCACAGAACCCGCCATTATACCGGCGCCAGCGCCAAAGGCAGGCTACAGCAGTTGCCTGGTCAGTGCGAGCTTCACGATATAGGCCAGCAGCAGCAGGGCAGTGACGAATGCCAGGGTTCGTGTGCCTCTGGTTTTGCCGCGCGTGAGCGCCACTGCTCCGGCCACGATGTAGGCAATCACAGCCAGCACCTTGACGGTCAGCCATGTCTGCACGAACGGATACTGCGAACTCCATATCATCATGACAATTGCGCTGCCCAGCAGGACCGTATCGATGACGTACGAACTCCTGGAAATCCAGCGCTTTTGCAAAAGCGGCGATTCACGCAGCATCCAGATGCCGCGCACGAAGAACAGCGTCCCGCTCAATGCGGCGAAAGTCATGTGGATATGCTTGATTGCCAGATAGCTCATGGATACGGAAGAAGCTCTTCGAAAAAAACGTGAAGACATTTTAACAATGTCGGCATGCCGTCGCAGAAATGCAAGCGGGCGGAAGCTCTCGCATCCGCCCGCCTTGTATCCCACTGTATTTGGTTGAAGGAACAGTATTCCTTCAATCGTCGTAGTCCTTGTGCTTGTGGTGCTTCTCTTTGTGCTTGTTCTTTTCTCTCCAGGGGCGGCCATATTGTTCTTCTACATAGGCGTGTTCGACATAAGGGCGCGGCGAAGCGAGCGTCACCGATATTCCGCCTGATGGTTGCACATAATATTGCGCCGGCAGGTGGACGCCAAACTGCCAGTTATCTCCGCTCATCCAGAACCAGATGTGCTCCTGTGGCGAGTAATACACCTGTTGTGCGGGGTAATACACATAGTCGTATTCAATTACCTGCTTGGCGCGCTTGCCGTGTGCGGGCGCCCAGGGTGGCGGATCTGCCTGTGCCGGCATGCCGGTGCCAACTCCAAATGCGATGAGGGCCAATAACGCAACGTGATGTTTTTTCATGAATTCTCCTGAAAATATCGGCATAGGATGCCGCCCTAATGCAATCTTGCTCGATTTTCGAGTTTGCCGATAAGTCGGTGTGTTGAACGATGTAACAAGCGGTAATCGATCTGTCCGGCCCATCAGCGCCCCTGCTGCGGTGGTGTTACATCCACTTGCATTTTTCAAGTGATAGCGGGTGGCTAGCTTGTCTTTCCATGCCGATAAATATTCGTATGGCGAATGTCTGTTATCTCCAAGCTCAATTGGATATATACCCTTCCTCTACCTACACTGCTCTCAAGCAAAACGTTTTTACAGAGGAACACATCATGTCAACCATGACCATTACATCCCCGGCCGAAGTAAGCAATGGCGCAGCTTATATGCGTAATGTCGGTCGTGCCGCACGGGCTCTGCTGGTTGCCCTGCTCGCAGTGCCGCATACAACGACCGCAGCAGCGCCGGTGAAAGCAGAAGTGCGTAAGGAAGCGCGCGATAAGGTTTCGTTATATCAGTTGTATTGCCTGGCTAGCCCGTACGATTCCGTCATGCCGAATCTGGCACAGGAACTGCGCGTTATGGCTAGCCGCGATGCTGACTGATTGATGCCAGCAGAAGTTCGCTGGCAGTAAAGCCGGCAATGCAGGAGGGATGTGTTATGACGTTTGATTCCCTCAAGGCGGCTCAATTAAAGGCAGGCTGATACTCGCAGCGTGGCTTGCTTATTTAGGCCAGAGAATCATCTGTGTACAGCGGAAAGTCGCAATCAGCTTGCCGGTATCGCGATGCTTGACCAGTGCATCCCATACCTGCGTATTGCGGCCTGTATGCACTGCTTTGGCTTCGCATTCGATCACGCCAGCACGAGCGGTGCCTAGGAAATTGCTTTTTAGTTCAATGGTCGTGAAGCTGATAGCGCCTTCCGGCAGATTTGCGATGCAGGCATAGCCGCAAGCGGTATCCGCCAGTGTGACCACTGTGCCGGCATGCAGGTAACCGTTCGGCGCCAGATGCGATTCCTGAACGGCCAGTTCAGCGTTCAGCGTATTTTCGCCGATATCCGTGACAGTAATGCCGAGCAGCCCCGGCAGAAAATGCTGCCCGCGCTCATTGAATGCTTCGACGCTGACTGTCGATTTCATGTAATAACCCCTTTAGAAAAACTGGTTGGATAAAGCACCTTGCTGCGGAAGCAGGGTCGCAAACAGAGCACTAGTATACGTGCGTGGCAACTAGTGTGCTGCCTTGCCCCCAGTTGTGATCGTTCCCGAGCGCACGCCTGAACTTCGGCGCAATATTTCAAATTCTTCTTTCACCCCGTACGAGGTTCCGTCCTTTTGAGATGCCGCGCGTGCCGGCAATAGACAAAAATGCAGTGAACTTCATCTCGCACCGGACTTCCAACTCGTTCCTCAACAGTCCGGGAGTAAAAACGATGAGCTATTCCATGCAGCAGGATGTTTCCCATACCTTCGGGGTACGCCGCAGTTCTCCCTTCCGTAGCCTTCCTCTTACACAACGCAACAAGATATTCCTGGCTGCAGGCGCAGCACTGGCGGCCTCGGCATTTCTGGTACGCCAGCAGACCCGGAAGGTTGAGCGGGAACATCCTCCGGCCGGAGGATTCATTGATGTTGCCGGAGTTCGTCTGCATTACATCGAACGCGGCCAGGGGCAGCCCTTGGTGCTTTTGCACGGCAACGGCAGCATGATTCAGGATTGGGAATCCAGCGGCCTGATCGATATGGCAGCAAGGAAGCATCGTGTGATTGCTTTTGACCGCCCGGGATACGGTTACAGTGAACGGCCCCGAGGAACAACATGGACGCCGCAGGCGCAGGCGGACCTGCTGCATCGGGCCTTGCTTTATCTGGGCGTCGAGCGGCCAATTGTGGTGGGCCATTCATGGGGAACGCTGGTGGCGCTATCGCTCGCGCTGGATTATCCCGATTATGTGAAGAGCCTGGTCTTGCTGTCGGGTTATTACTATCCGACTGTTCGGGCCGACGTGCCGGTGCTGTCGCTGCCGGCGCTGCCGGTAATCGGGGATCTGATGCGCTATACGGTGTCGCCTTTGTTCGGGAGAATGATCTGGCCTGCAATGCTGCGGCGGATTTTCGGACCGGCGTCGGTACCCGAGCGCTTTTCTGCTGAATTTCCGGTGTGGATGGCATTGCGGCCGTCGCAATTGCGAGCCAGCGCGGCTGAATCTGCGCAGATGATTCCTGCCGCCTTTTCAATGCGCAAGCGTTACCACGAACTCACCATGCCGGTCGTGCTCATGGCGGGTGACAGTGACCGGCACGTCGATATGCATGCGCAGTCCGAGCGTCT
>DATFAZ010000182.1:0-3581 GCA_035254105.1 Noviherbaspirillum sp.
TTGGCGAGTCATGTCGGTGAGGTGCCTGAGCAGTGCTTCCATTATCAAAGTTCCAGGCCCCTTAAAAGGGCGCTGCGTACCAATTGCAAGCCGGCGTGGATGCAAAGAGCGTCAGCATGAGGGGCGAAGGGCGTCCTAAAGTCTCGTGAGGGGGAGGGGTTCGTCGATTTCTTGCCGGGTTCTGATTAGCTGCGGTTGAACTCGATCGTTATTATGGACGTGCGCGCGCATATTTTATCTTGAAACGTAACAATTTTTCCTGCTGTCACTTTTTATCTACAGCGTAACCAACTAGCGGTAGCTCTAGAGCGCTTTCAACGTGACTGTCTCGTCGGTGCCGGGCGCTTCCTTGCCATGGCACCGTCATGTCGCGTCACCGCGCCTTGTTCCGCAAGAAAATCGCTTCGGCCTCGCCTGGCACAGTCCCGCTGAAAGCGCTTTAGCGCTCTAGTACATAGGCGCCGGGAGCCGGTTCGAGTGGAGGGTAGCCTTTCTTGGGCGCGCCGACAGACGGCGGCGGCACTTGTGCGCTCGCATGCTGTTCCAGCCAGTCCGCCCATGCCGGCCACCATGAACCGTCGATGGCGGGGTTGGACAAGTACCAGCTTTCCGGGTCGATGTAGTTAGTCCCGGCCGGCCGGTGCGCCATCCGGTAATAACGCCCCTTGTGGCCCGGCTGGCTAACGATGCCGGCATTGTGGCCGCCGCTGGTCAGCAGGAATATGACGTCCGGGTCGGCGATCAGGTTGATCTTGTAGACCGACTTCCAGGGCGCGACATGATCGGTCTCGGTGGCCACCGCGAAGATCGGCACCCGGATGTCGCCAAGCGATATCGACCTGCCATTGATCTTGTAGCGGCCGGCAAACAAGTCGTTCTTCAGGAACAGCCGGTGCAGGTATTCGCTGTGCATGGTGTAGGGCATGCGCGTCGCATCCGCATTCCATGCCATCAGGTCGGTCATTGTCTGCCGGCCGCCGAGCAGGTATTGCTGCACCATCAGCGACCAGATCAGGTCATGCGAGCGCAGCAGCTGGAATGCACCGGCCATCTGGCGGTTGTCCAGGTAGCCTTGGCTCCACATGATGTCTTCCAGGTAGTTGAGCTGGCTGTCGTCGACGAATAGCGTCAGCTCGCCGGCTTCGGTGAAATCGGTCTGCGCCGCCAACAGCGTCATCGAGTTCAGTCGCTCGTCACCGATCTGCGCCAGATAGGCGGCCGCCATCGCCAGCAGTGTGCCGCCGAGGCAGTAGCCGACCGCGTTCACTTTTTGTTTTGGCACGATTGCCTGGATTGCGTTGAGCGCTTCCAGCACGCCCAGCCGCACATAATCTTCCATGTCCAGGTCGCGGTCCTTGGGAGACGGGTTGTGCCAGGAAATCATGAATACCGTGTGGCCACGGTCGACCAGGTATTTCACCAGCGAATTGTGCGGCGACAGATCAAGAATGTAGTACTTCATGATCCATGCCGGCACGATCAGCATCGGCTCCGCATGCACTTCCTGCGTGGTTGGCGTGTACTGGATCAGTTCGATCAGCCGATTGCGATAGACCACTTGCCCGGGAGTGACGGCGACCTGCTGGCCCGGCAGGAAGTTCTCCGTGCCGGTCGGCGGCTTCCCGCCTATCATGCGTTCGCAGTCTTCGACGAAATTCATCGCACCGCGCAGCAGGTTCATGCCGTTTTCACGCGCGGTTGCATCAAGCACTTCCGGATTGGTTCCGATGAAGTTGACCGGCGAAACCATGTCCAGCCACTGGCGGGCGGCAAACGACACCACTTGTTCATGATGCGGCGACACGCCGCCGATCCCGGTCGTCACGTTGTGCCACCATTGCTGGTTCAGCAGGAAGGATTGGTGAATCAGATTGAACGGCCATTTCTGCCATGCTTCGTTGCGGAAGCGCCGGTCCTGCGGCAGCGGCTCGATGCAGGGATCGGTTTTCCGGTCAGTCATTGCGTGTGCGGCGTAAATCGCAAAACGTGCTGTCTTACGCACCGCCTTTTCGGACAGGCGCGACCATTTTCCCGGTGACACTGCCAGATGCAGCGCCCAATCGAGATACGCCATCGCCAGGCTGGCAGGCGACAGGCTGCCGGTCATTCGCCCCATGGCGGCATGGATCAGACGATCGATTTCCGACGGCGGTTCGACATCGGTGACCACCCAAGGCACTCCGGGCACATGCGCCGGTTTTTTATCCGGTGAATTTGCCGCTGCCTTCAGGTCGGTTTGGGGCCTGTCCATGCTTTCTCCCGATATGTGCTTGGCGGGTGCCGCGTTCTCTTTTGTTTTTCTGATGGTGCTGCGAATGCCTGCATTTTTCATGGTAGGGAGCTCCCCTAAAATATTGATTGATCTACATCAAGTGCCACCGAAATCCGACTGAATGCCAAGAAGATGCGGATTTATCGCTTGTTTTCCGTTTCCGGAAGGATGCACGAAGAGATGAGAGATAGAGACTTATCCGCTTTTGGCTGCGGCAAGGCAAGCTTCTAGGCAAGAATAATCGAATTTATGCTGAATGGGCGCCGCTACTTACTTTTAACAAGAAACAAGCGGCTGCAAATAAGGTCAGAGATGGAATAAAACCTTCCTCCTGCCAGAGAAAGCGCCGATGGGCACATCATTCCAAGAGGCAAATCAGTCCGAGCACTTATATCGCCAGATGGCTGGCAGCACGCTTGATGCCTTCATCGCGATCGATGAACAAAACACCATCATCGAATGGAGCGCGTATGCGCAA
Organism: Noviherbaspirillum sp.; assembly: GCA_035254105.1. Classification (GTDB taxonomy): domain Bacteria; phylum Pseudomonadota; class Gammaproteobacteria; order Burkholderiales; family Burkholderiaceae_D; genus Noviherbaspirillum. Next base: position 2,751 of record DATFAZ010000182.1, read on the forward strand.
ACCATCTTTGGCTGGCGCAAAGAAGAAGTCTTGGGAAAAAAGCTGATCGATCTCATCCCCGAGGAGCACCGTGCTGCCTACCAGGCTGCTATCACGCGCTATTTTGAAGCAGGCCAGGAGGCGCTTGCGAGCCGGCGGTTGGAAATGACAACATGCCGAAAAGATGGCACCGAGATCCCGGTGGAGTTGACGGCAATACCGGTTTCGATCCCGGAGCGGACGATTGTATTTATCGCGCTGCGCGACTTGTCGCAATTCCGCGCCATCAAAGAAGAGATGTACCGGCAAGCCAGCATCAGCGAGGCCGTGATTAACAATATGGTCGGGGCACTAATCGTCGCCGACCTGTCCGAACGACTGATCATGATCAATCCGGCCGCCCAGCGCCTGTTTGGGTTGAAGCCAGTTGAGTTCGATAGCGCACAGACCTTGAATTCCTTTGAACTGTTTCTGCAGGATGGCAAAACGCCTTACCCGAGCGAACGGCGGCCGGCACGGCGTACCCTGCGTGGTGAGCCTGTGGATGGCGAAATCGTCTTTGTGCTGCATCCCGATTTTCCCGATGGTGTATGGGTAACTATCAATGCCAGGCCACTACGCGACAGTAAGGGCATATTGATCGGTGGTGTGGTCGTGTTCGACGACATTACCGCGCTGCGCCGGCATGAAGAAGACCTGGCGCAGCAGGCACGCGTATTGCAGGAACAGGCGAGCCTGCTTGATCTGGCGCACGATGCGATTCTGGTGCGCACCATTGAAGACACCATCGTGTACTGGAATCGCAGCGCGGAACGGATATACGGGTATAGCCGCGCCGAAGCGATGGGGCAG
>DATFAZ010000183.1:0-5274 GCA_035254105.1 Noviherbaspirillum sp.
AAGGACTGCTCCATTTTTATGTATTCCAGAGCCTCTTTATTGCAACCCTTGACTAGAAGTTGCTCCAAACTATCCCATGACTTAATTCTGTGAAGATCGTTAGAAGCTTCCATGTCGTATGCCGTGGCAATAAACGCAGCCCATATGCTTTCCCTTACATTCTGAGTTGTGAAAAACGCCGTAGCTATGGACGTTACGATTGCGGTCAAAACAATAACGAGCGCTAATTTGAAGTGCTTCCTCACGGTGACCTCTAATACAGACATAGCAAGTTGATAAGCACGGCGGTCTGACAATAAACACAGGCAGATAATGGTCGTGGACCGGCTTCCCACCTGGGTTATACAAAAATAGCCAACTTATACGGACAGTCCGCCTGAAGTCTCCCAGCGAGTGTAGGGAAATATTGCACTCGAGGCAACATCAAGAGCAGGCAAGTTTTTAACGCTCGCCACAGGCCGCCGCCCCGCTGGAAAACCCGACGTCCCACACCACGCCCTCTTGAAATATTTCAACCCGCCCCTATCTTGGCAAAAATTCATTTTTATCCACATCAACGACTCTCCACTCTAGAGGTAAAAAATGGCCGTAACCGAAAAGCAAACCTTGGGTTTTCAGGCAGAAGTCAAGCAACTGCTGCAACTGATGATTCATTCCTTGTACTCGAACAAGGAAATCTTCCTGCGCGAATTGATTTCGAACGCGTCCGATGCGTCGGACAAGCTGCGTTTCGAAGCGATGCATAACAATGCGCTGTTCGAGAACGATCCAGACCTGAAGATCCGGGTTACCTTCGACAAGGAAGCACGCACGATCACCATTTCCGACAATGGCATCGGCATGAGCCGCGAGGACACCATCGAGCACCTCGGCACCATTGCCAAGTCGGGCACCAAGGAATTTTTCTCCCGCCTGTCCGGCGACCAGCAGAAGGATGCGGCGCTGATCGGCCAGTTCGGCGTCGGCTTTTACTCAGCATTTATCGTGGCCGACAAGATCACGGTCGAGACCCGGCGTGCCGGCCTGCCGGCCGCCGAAGGGGTACGCTGGGAATCGGGCGGCGAAGGCGACTTCAGCGTCGAGACCATCGACAAGGCCACGCGCGGCACCGACATTACCCTGCATCTGCGCGAAGGCGAGGACGAGCTGCTGTCTTCATGGAAGCTGAAGTCGATCATCCGCAAATATTCCGACCATATCTCTTTGCCGATCCTAATGAAGAAAGAGGAATGGGACGAGGAGAAAAAAGAAACGGTGGTCAAGGACGAATTCGAGACCGTCAACCAGGCCAGCGCGCTCTGGTCGCGCAGCAAGTCCGAGATCACGCCGGAGCAGTACAACGAGTTTTACAAGCATGTGTCGCATGACTTCGAGGAGCCGCTGACCTACACGCACAACCGCGTCGAAGGCCGCAGCGAATACACGCAACTGCTGTACATCCCGCAGCGCGCACCGTTCGACCTGTGGGACCGTAACAAACGCGGCGGCATCAAGCTGTATGTGAAACGCGTGTTCATCATGGACGACGCGGAACAACTGATGCCGGTCTACCTGCGTTTCGTGAAGGGTGTGATCGATTCTGCTGACCTGCCGCTGAACGTTTCGCGTGAAATCCTGCAGGAGTCGCGCGATGTAAAGGTGATCCGCGAAGGCTCGACCAAGCGCGTGCTTGGCATGCTGGAAGAACTGGCTAACAGCGACGAGCAGGAACAGAAGGACAAGTACGCGACCTTCTGGAAGGAATTCGGCCAGGTGCTCAAGGAAGGCATCGGCGAAGACCAGACCAACAAGGAGCGTATCGCCAAACTGCTGCGCTTTGCCTCGACGCACAATGACAGCGACGCACAGAATGTGTCCTTTGCCGACTATATCGGCCGCATGAAGGAAGGCCAGGACAAGATCTATTACGTCTCTGCGGAAAACTACAATGCCGCAAAGAACAGCCCGCACCTCGAAATCTTCCGCAAGAAAGGCGTCGAAGTGCTGTTGATGACTGATCGCGTGGATGAATGGATGCTGTCCTTCCTGCTCGAAGTCGAGGGCAAGGAACTGGCATCGGTTGCGAAGGGCGGCCTCGATCTTGGCAAGCTGGAAGACGAAGCCGAGAAGAAGCAGCATGAAGAAACCGAAACCCAGTTCAAGGACCTGGTCGAGAAGATGAAGACCGCACTGGCCGACAAGGCCAAGGATGTGCGCGTGACTTTCCGCCTGACGGATTCGCCGGCCTGCCTGGTGGCCGACGAACACGAACTGTCCGGCAACCTGCTGCGCATGCTGAAGGCCGCCGGCCAGAACGCGCCGGAGTCCAAGCCGATCCTGGAAATCAATCCGGATCACCCGCTGGTGCAGCGCCTGAAGTACGAAGAAGCGAAATTCGACGACTGGTCGCACCTGCTGTTTGATCAGGCCACGCTGGCTGAAGGCGGCGCACTGTCCGACCCGGCGGTATTTGTGAAGCGTCTGAACGAGATGTTGCTGGGGATGACGGGCCGGTAAGGTCTGCTGTAACGTCCAGGAAAAACAAGATCCGCTGCTTGCCTTGTCGGCACGCAGCGGATTTTTATTTAGATGCGCGTAATCAGGCTACCGAAACGTTCTTGCCTATCTTCTGTCCGCTTCTGAACGAGAGCCGATGGCCGTTTAGCAGCATGCTGATCGGTGTATAGCGCACCAGCAGATGGTAGGTCACAATACCAGCGCACGTCGTCGCCAAAATGTTGATTCCCATTTTCGTTACGGCGTTAAAAGGCATGTTGTAGAGCATGATGCCGAAGCCGATCGTTCCCAGCATATGAACGAGGTAGACCCAGTACGAACTCTCCGATACATAGCGCAGGAAGCGATTCTGATGTGGCAGGTGGCGCATGAAAATGCCGATCAGCGCGAAGCTCCACAGCCAGCTGATAAAGTTATACATCAGCGAGAGGCCAAACCTGACCAGCCTATTGCTTTCCTCGGCAGCCCGGAACATCTCGGAAAGCACGAGGTAAATCATGAACAAGGCCACGCCCGCTAACGCATAGCGCCAGGCATTTTTTGATGACAGCGCCAATACAGCATCGCGCTGTTGATACACATACAGGCCGGCCACAAAGAACAGTCCGTTGTGCACGAATTCATCGAACTGCGGGATAAACGATCCGCTCGCCACAACGATGCCCCACTTGTAAGGGAGGCCGATCGCGGCCATCGGCAAGGCCAGCACAAGAAATCCCCACCACCTGGAGACCAGAACGAACCACGTTCTTGAAACACTCTCCTTGAATCCGTCCGGGAGATATTTTTCGACGTATCCCATCAGCGCCGTCACAGCGCAAAACCAGAGCAGGTAGTAAATGAACCAGAGATGCATGGTGTTGATGAGAGGACGCGCCGGATCGACCGGCATGATGGATTCGTCGATGCCAAGGGTTCCTTTCACCATCAGATGCACATAGGCCATCGCCAACGCACCCATCCCCGCGAAGAGCAAGGGCCAGAACAGGAGAAGCGGCAGGCCGATGCGCCGCATTCTGTGCTTGAACATGCCACCGTATCCGCGGCGCGAAACCAGCATCGCGGCAAAGAAGCCGGCCAGGATGAAGAAGACGGGCATTCTGAATGCATGAATGAACGCCAGCATCAAATCCGCCACCATGGAAGTTTCGCGGTCGTGCCACGGCAACAGCGATTGCTGCGCTGTATGGTTGACCGCGACATGCAGCACGATGCCGAGCCACATCATGATGGCCCGGAGATTGTCCAGCGAATGGAAACGCTGCGGATGGTTCATGGGTACGACTCCTGTTCTTGTTCTTCAGTATTAGCGGTGTTTTAGTGCGGCCAGCTCAAGCACGCACACGCTTATCTTTACCTGTTGACTGCTGCGCCAAAAGAAACCCAATCCCCTGCTTCAGAAAATCGAGCATCTCGTAGCTGAGCCCGGTGCCAACCAACAGCTCCGGTTCGTTCTGCACAATGTTACGAACCTTGGCATGCATGGCCGGATCATCTCCCCATACTTCGCGCGAACGCTCGAGCCAGCGCGCGCAAAGCACTTGCACCGCCGGTGCGTACGGGCTTGCGCCAAGGTCCATCTGGTCGCGCATCTGCGCAACGAGCGCAAGCCACTGCAGGGTCTTTGCGCAATACTTTTCATGCACGGCGACCAGCTCTGCGGGCGTGAGGTATTTTGCATAGATGCTCAACCTGTATTCGGCAGCGGCCCGGGACATATAGTCGATCACCGCGCCATCCACACCGGTCTGCGCCTGCATGGTCGGCTCGTTTCTGTGCATGGTGTCCAGCTTCAGGATCAGGCGCGGATCATTGCCCAGCGTCTTTTGAGTCCAGGCCATCCACTGCCGTGACAATTGCTGCGCTTCGCTGCTCTGCGGCGGAATGCCTTGTTTCATCAGCGATCGGATCTGCGCAACCATGCCTGTCGCCTCAGAGTCCAGATCTTCCTTGGCCTGCTCGCGCTGCTGGCGCAAGACCGTCAATTCCTCGCTGGTGAAGTAACGGTCATAGATCGCCATCATTTCCAGCGTGGTCAGCCAGGCCGGAAGGTCCGGTTCGAGGTTGGCGCTGACGCGTGCCAGCAAGGTCTTCAGACGTTCACGCAACTCGATGGTGCGTGCCACCTGACGGTCGAGTGACACGATCTGTTGCTCGAGAACGGTCTGCAAATCGGGGCCGCCACCTGCCAGCAGTTCGGCGATTTCATCGAGGGCCAGCCCGAGCCGGCGTAATGCCTGGATGCGGTGCAGCCGTTCGATATCCTGGCGGTTGTACTGTCGATAGCCCGCAGCGGAGCGCGCGGACGGACATAAAAGCTTGATTGCGTCGTAATGATGCAGGGTGCGCACCGTGAGCCCGGTACGCTTGGCGAGTTCCCCGATTTTCAGCAGCATGCGAATTTCCCCTTTCCGACGCCACCTTAAAGCCTGACGTTACGTCAGGGTCAAGTTTTTTTGCATCCGGGGTCATTATGCTGCGGCGCCCAAGAAAAACCCGCATCGAATAGAAGAAAACCGCTGGCCTGCCTGATTAGGAGAGGGAGCAAAAACGAAGTGCCAGCAGACGGCTTCCCGCGCAGGAAATGCGATTGATAAAGAGCATAGCGGCCTGCGCAAATTTGTCTATTGCATGCAACGCTTTTCCTCGCTACGCGCGAACTGTTCCATCCAGCCGACAGCTTGGCTCCACAGCGTTGACTGGAACTCCTGCCGGAAGAAACCGAAGTGGCCGATGCGTTTTGCCTGCACCTCCGACGGCTCGATGTAGCGCCGCTCC
>DATFAZ010000184.1:0-3603 GCA_035254105.1 Noviherbaspirillum sp.
GCCGGCCCGTTGGTCATCATCACGATGCGGTCGGACAGCAGCACTGCCTCATCAACATCGTGCGTGACCATCACTACGGTCGATCCGGTGGCTGCCACGATCTTCAGAAGCTCGTCCTGCAAATGCGCACGCGTCAGCGCGTCAAGCGCGCCAAAAGGTTCATCCATCAGCAGTACCTTGGGCTGCATCGACAAGGCGCGTGCAATGCCTACGCGTTGCTTCATGCCACCGGAAATTTCATGCGGGCGCTTGTGCTCGGCATGAGACAGTCCAACCAGCGCCAGCGCAGCATTGGTGCGATTCTTTAGTTCGGCTCGATTTTCGGTGGCACCAAACACGCGCTCGACTGCAAGGTACACATTTTCATAACAGCTCAGCCACGGAAGCAATGAATGATTCTGGAACACCACCGCGCGTTCCGGCGAAGGCCCTGCAATTTCCCGGTTTGCGCACAGCAGCGTGCCTGCGCTTGGCGATAGCAGCCCTGAAATCAGGTTCAGCAAGGTCGACTTGCCGCAACCGGAATGCCCGATCAGCGTGACAAAGTCGCCTTTTTTCACTGTCAGGTTGATGTCCCGTAGCGCGGGGAAACGGCCCTTCTTTGTCTGGAACACCATTTCCGCATGTTGAATCTCAATAAACTTGCTTGCGTTATCCATGATTTTCTCCGTTGGTTCCTTGCTTTCCATGTGAGAAAGGAGACGTGAACAGGTCCGCCGATATTCCGGCAATTAGCTGCGTACTTCCTCGTAGGTAAAGGCTTGCGCCAGTGCGACCAGCGCCTGTTCCAGCAGCAGCCCCACCATGCCGATCACGACAATCGCGATGATGATGTGCGGCACATTCAGGTTATTCCACTCGTCCCAGACCCAGAAACCGATGCCCACGCCGCCCGTCAGCATTTCCGCCGCAACAATCACCAGCCACGCTGTACCGATCGCCAAGCGCACCCCTGTCAGCATGTAGGGCAGCGCCGACGGGAACAGGATCCTGGTGAGGATCTTCCACTCGGACAGTTGCAGGACTTTCGCAACGTTCATGTAGTCCTGCGGCACACGCTGCACGCCAACCGCGGTGTTGATGATCATCGGCCAGATCGAGCAAATGAAGATCGCCCATATCGCCGCCGGGTTCGCCGCCTTGAATACCAGCAGGCCGATCGGCAGCCATGCCAGCGGCGACACCGGCTTGAGTAGGCTGACGATAGGATTGAACATGCCGGACAAGAACCTGAAGCGGCCAATCAGGAAGCCGAGCGGGATACCGATCGCCGCTGCCATGCCGAAGCCAATTGCAACCCGCTTGAGCGAGGACCACAGATTCCAGCCAATACCCTGGTCGTTCGGCCCGTTTTGATAGAACGGATCGGAGAACAGGTGAATCGCTTCGCGCAGGGTTTCTATCGGCGTGGGAAATGCGCCGTCCTGCGCCGCGATGATTGCCCACACCAGAACCAGCATAGCGACACCGAAAATCGGCGGCACCACAGCTTGGAAGAATGGTTTCAGGGAGAATTTTCGGCCACCACCTTGGGCTGTTTCTTTAGCGACTGCGGCCCGCTGCTTGGCTTGCGCATATTCGGTTCTGGCATCGATTTTCTGCGGCGGCGATTCCGATACCGGCACGACCGGCTTGTTCGATATGGTTTTCAGGACTGCGCTCATGATGACTCCTTGTGCTTACGCTTTGATCTTGAAGCTGTCGGCATACTTCGCTGGTTCCTTGCCGTCCCAGACCACGCCGTCGATCAGCTTGCTCGTCCGCATCGGTTCTTTCGGCACGCTGATCTTCATTGCAGAGGCGACCTGCTTGTACAGTTCCGTCTGATTGATCTGTTTCGCCACCCCGAGGTAATCGGGATGCGACTTGAGCAGGCCCCAGCGCTTGTGCTGCGTCAGGAACCACATGCCGTCCGAGAGGTACGGAAAATTGACTGAGCCGTCATTGAAGAATTTCATGTGGTTCGGGTCGTCCCAGGTCTTGCCGAGGCCATTTTGGTAGCGGCCCAGAATGCGCTGATTGATCGCATCGACCTTGGTGTTCACGTAGGACTTGTCGGCCACGGTCTCGGCCATCTTCATCTTGTTCTGCAGGCCGGCGTCGATCCAGCGGCTGGCTTCCAGCACCGCCATCATCACTGCTCGAGTGGTATTCGGATACTGCTTGACGAAGTCGGCGGTGGTGCCGAGCGTTTTCTCCGGATGATCCTTCCAGATATCCTGCGTCGTGACAGCGGTGATGCCGATGCCGTCCATGATGGCGCGATGCCCCCAAGGTTCACCGACACAGAAACCGTCCATGTTACCGACGCGCATATTGGCGACCATCTGCGGCGGCGGCACGGTAATCGTCTTCGCATCCTTGAAAGGGTCGATGCCGGCGGCGGCCAGCCAGTAGTACAGCCACATCGCATGGGTGCCAGTGGGGAAAGTGCCCGCAAAAGTGTATTCCCGCTTGTCGCCTGCCATCACCTTTGCAAGGCTAGGGCCGTCGACCGCGCCCTTCTCAGCCAGTTTTTTCGACAGCGTAATCGCCTGGCCATTGTTATTCAGCGTCATGAGCACCGCCATGTCTTTCTTCGGGCCGCTGACACCGAGATGCACCCCATAGATCAGGCCGTAAAGCACATGCGCCATGTCAAGTTCGCCGTTAACCAGCTTGTCGCGCACGCCAGCCCAGGATGCTTCCTTGGTCGGGATGATTTTCACGCCGTATTTTTTGTCGAAGCCAAGCACCGATGCCATCACGACCGAGGCGCAGTCGGTCAGCGGAATGAAACCGATCCTGACTTCTTCCTTTTCCGGCTTGTCGGAACCGGCAGCCCACACGCCCTGTGTCGCTAACCCACCGAAAGCGCCGACGGCCATGCCCGCGCCCGCCTTGATGATGGTGCGGCGGATCAGATTGGTTTTCGTTTCCTTTACTGTCATGCTGTCCTCATGGGTGATGTCGAAAAAGGTAAAAAGAAAGGCGTCCGGCCGCATTGAACTGGGTTCATGCGACTCGGACGCCCTTGTCCCGATTTCCTGACCGGCATTGGTCAGGAAAAATTTTCTGTTCATCGCGCCGTCATTGGCGCTGTTACCCTATCTGCAATTGGTATGCCAGCCTTCGATTGTGATTTTGCGCCCGCGGTGCGCAGGAATATGACGATCGCGCGCACTGTTCTTGTGCAGCGCCTGAAAAAGGGGCGTTCAGATCAGCAGATCGGCGACGTCCAGCATGCGTTGCGCCACTTCGGACAACTTCAGATTCTTGTCCATCGCCAGGCGACGCAGTTTGCGATAAGCCTCATCTTCAGTGCAATGATGGCGTTCCATCAGCAGGCCCTTTGCGCGCTCGATGATCTTGCGCTCGGCCAGTTTGAGCTTGGTTTCGCTTAATTCATGGCGCAGCTTCTGATCCACTTCGAAACGGGCTATCGCCACGTCGAGCACCGCTTTTACCCGCTCGGCCGACAAACCCGCCACGACATAAGCCGACACACCGGCCTCGATGGCAGCATGCATCCTGTCCCTGTCCGTATCTTCGGTAAAGCACACGATTGGCCGGCGGGCATTCCGGGTCGCCGCAACAACCTTCTTCAGTGCGGCGTCGGACTGC
>DATFAZ010000185.1:0-20700 GCA_035254105.1 Noviherbaspirillum sp.
GCGCGAGGGATTGAAGCAAATCCTTGCCGATACCCGGGATATGGTCGTGGCCGGCGCCGCCGAGAACGGCAACGATGCCGTCAAGCTGGTACGCAGCGTCGACGCCCATATCCTGCTGCTGGACATTTCGATGCCGGACAAAAACGGCATCGAAGTGCTTAAGCTGATCAAGAAGGAAGCGCCCGGGCTCGCGGTGCTAGTGCTGTCGATGCACCGCGAAGATCAGTACGCGATCCGCTCGCTCAAGGCCGGCGCCGCCGGGTACCTGAACAAGCAGAGCGCGCCGGCCGAACTGGTCGACGCCATTCGTCAAGTCGCGTCCGGGCGCAAGTACATCAGCCCGGCGCTAGCGCAGGAACTCGCCAACCAAATCGGCGACGATCGCAACGTGCCGCCGCACGAAACCCTGTCGGACCGTGAATACCAGACCCTGATCATGATCGCCTCGGGCAAGACCGTCAGCGACATCGCGCTCGAACTGTCCTTGTCCGTCAAGACGATCAGCATGTACCGCACGCGCCTGTTGCAAAAAATGAAATTGCGCCATAACGCAGAGCTGACGCATTACGCGATCAAGAACCATCTGGTGGAGTAACGCCACGCTTACGCCCTGTATCTATCCGGCGATAATCCCGACCGACATTACCGTTCCTACATGACATTCAAGGCAAAAAATAGCCCCGCGCCCAGCAATTCGGCACAAACAATTGCCGCTCTCCAGTCCGCAATAAGCCTGTATTGCGCTGGCAGGCATTCAGACGGATTAGCCGCAATGGAAAGTCTGCTGAAATTGCAACCAGTGAATGTCGATGCACTGAACATCGCAGCCGCATGCGCGCGATCGCTGGGACAAGTGGCAAAGGCAGAAAAATACCTTACCAGTGCCATTCGTTTAAAACCGGATTTTGCAGATGCGCACAACAATCTAGGCTCACTCCTGCATAGCCTCAATCGATTGGACGAAGCTCAAGCCTTTTATCAGCGTGCCATCGCAGCCCGTCCCGAATTTGCTGATGCATATTTCAATTTAGGGCTGCTGCACCATAGCACCGACCGCTTTGACGATGCTGAAATGGCCTACAGACGCGCAATAGAACTACGTCCCGATTACGCAGAAGCGCATATGAATCTCGGGAATATCCTGAAACTGAAAAACAGATATTCCGAATGCGAGTCGGCATACCGAAATGCTGTGACCGTCCGTCCTGCCTACGCACAAGCACATAACAATTTAGGCTTGCTGCTTCACCACCTCAAACGGTTTTCCGAAGCCGAGGCAGCATATCGGATAGCGCTCGCCGTCCAGAGCGATTACACGGATGCGCTATGCAATCTCGGTGCCCTTTTCATGGAGGAAGGCCGTTTTCCTGAGGCGGAAGTAGCTTTTCGCCAGACGCTTGCCGTCCAGCCGGCAAGCGTCAAAGCTGCACACAATCTCGGCAAGCTATTCCACATACTCAATCGGCATGCCGACGCCGAAGAAGCCTATAACTATGCGCTGACTATAAAATCAGATAACGCAGATGTGCTATGCGACTTGGGCAGCCTGTACAGTGAGAATGATCGCTTGGCTGAAGCCGAGGCAGCATATCTAAGAGCGATTACGTATCGCCCAGATCATGTTCTTGCTCACTGCAACCTCGGTAATCTATTGAATCGTCTCGAACGTTCTAGCGAGGCTGAAGATGCCTATCGGATGGCAATGTCACTTCAGCCTGACTTCGCAAACGCATACTTCAACCTTGGAAATCTGCTCATGGGGGACAATCGTGTCGCTGAAGCAGAAGCAAGCTACCGGCGCGTGCTGGAACTCTGCCCTGATCATATCGATGCACTAAATAATCTCGGCCTCATACTGCACATGCATAAACGCCATGGCGAGGCAGAAGACGCATTCCGCCATGCATTGGCAATTCGACCGGACTACTCGGACGCATACAACAACCTGGGGCTGCTGCTGGCTGATCTGAAGCGCACTCAGGCGGCGGAGGCAGCCTATCGACAGGCGGTGACGATTCGCCCTGATTTCGCAGAAGCTCATAACAACCTTGGGCTTCTGCTCGTGGATCTGAAGCGTGTGCAGGAGGCGGAGGCAGCCTATCGACAGGCAGTGGCGATTCACCCCGGCTTTTCCGAAGTCCATAACAATCTAGGCATTCTGCTCGTTAATTGCGAGCGTTTCTCAGACGCGGAAACGGCATTTCGCTCTGCAGCGGCTTGCAAACCCGACAATGGCTATTCAGTTGGGCAAATTGATCACATGATGCGCTATCAATGCGCATGGGCTTCCTTATCCGAAAGCGAGAAGGCAATAACAAGCCTTCTTGCCACTGACCGCGCTACCGGAGTTTCCCCCTTTGCCCTTCTTGCAATCCCCGACATATCTCCGCTTCAGCAGCGCCAGGCCGGAAAGATGTTTGCCGAAAAATATCTCCATGCCGATCTACCGATAATTCCCCTCAGGGCAGAAGCTGCGTCGAAGAATCGGCTACGAATCGGCTATCTCTCCGAAGACTTTCATGAACACGCCACGGCATGGCTACTGGCCGGCGTTCTTGAGCGACATGACCGCAGCTCGCTGTCCGTATTCGCCTATTCCTACGGTCCGGATTGCGAAGCTCCGATACGACAAAGGCTGATATCCGCATGCGAACGTTTTCGGGATATCCGATCGCTGTCCGATCAAGATGCCGCAAGACAGATCGCGGAAGACGAGATCGATATACTTGTTGACCTGAAAGGCTACACCGGAAACACCCGCCTTGGCATTCCGGCGCTGCGGCCTGCTCCAGTCATTGTAAGTTGGCTGGGCTATCCCGGCACACTGGGAGACTCCCGCTTGGCTGATTTCATCATTGGCGATCCTGTGGTGACACCGCTTTCCCACGCAGGACATTTCAGCGAGGCCCTTGCGCTGATGCCACACTGCTATCAGCCGACAGATCGTGAACGTGCCATTGGCAACAAACCAACACGAGCCGAAGCGGGCCTTCCCGAATCCGGGTTCGTATTTTGCAGCTTCAATCAAAGCTACAAATTTAACCCGCAGATGTTTTCACTGTGGTGTCGTCTGATGGAGCAGGTGCCGCACAGCGTGCTTTGGCTGCTTGAGCCCAATAGCGCCGCCATTGCCAATCTGCGAACGGAAGCCGTGGCACGGGGAATCGATCCAAGCCGCCTAATATTCGCGCCGAAACGACCGCAAACCGATCACTTGGGGCGCCTGCAATTGGCCGATCTCGCCCTGGACACGTTCCCTTGCACATCTCACACAACGGGAAGCGATGCATTGTGGGCCGGAGTACCATTGGTAACAAAAATCGGAGAGACTTTTGCAAGCCGGGTTGCGGCAAGTTTGCTCTATGCAGCGGGGCTCCCGGAACTCGTCACGACGTCCGATTCCAGCTACTTCGATCTCGCCCTGACGCTGGCACAACATCCGGACCACCTAGCTGCGATTCGTAAAAAACTGCACACCGGCAGGACGGAGTCCAGACTGTTTAACTCGGCGCGCTTTGCCAAGGACCTGGAGCGCATATATTTCGCAATATGGGCACAACACGCTGCCGGTGAAAAGAGTTCATTTGCGCTTGCGCCGTCGGCATGACGGCGCCCTAAATATCGAAGTAGCCGGCCTTTTATCTGCTAATCCATCCATTGTCCGCCGGATCAAGGGATTATGATGGCGCGAAGTAAACAGAATCCTGTGACCAGTCGCAATCGTCTCCATGCAAGACAAGCCGGCAAAACCCGACCAACTCAACCCAGCCGACATAGCGCGCGAGGCATTTCGCCGCCTCGCCGCGCGGCGCATTGCCCCCACACCAGAAGCTTATCGGGAAGTCTATGATGAAGTGGCGGGCTCACGAGAGCAGCCCCCTGCGGAAAAAATACTGGCGGACCTTGCCTCCACATTGGCCAAGGGCCCAGGCGATCTCGCCCTATTCGCACACCGTTTTGCCGAATCGCTGAAGACGCGCGACTGGGAAGCTTATGGCAGACAGCTTAACCAATTTATCACAGAACGCGTAATAGCCGCCCCAGGCAACGGCAGCGAGAAGTCCGCACCATCAAGCCAGGCCGTAGCTACAAAGCTATTGGAACAAAATCAGGCTGCGCCTGCCATGGATAAGGCCCACTCTATTCCGCTAATCGACGAGACTGCTCCCGCACATCAAAGGAAGATCACAGTTGCGCTAGTTGACGACGTTGAGCCGCCGCCGGCGCGAAAAATCGATATTCCCCTGGTTGACGACCCGACGCCCCCCCGCGCCGCGCCGCCTATGGCACTCGTTGATGACGAGGGCCAGCCGGGGCACACTGAAGCGGAACCATTCGCCACCGAGCCACGCTTCAACGACACGCAAATGACGCGGATGCTGCGCGAGATGTTGGTGCGTACGCTAACACTCCCCATCCCCGCCTTGTTACAGGGCTCGCAAGAACTCACTAAAGAATCGGAAGCACTGGCCGTCGCAATTGCCAGCGCGCGCAGCAGAAACGCGCTAAACGAACTGGCGCCGCGCTTCAAACAGTTCTATTTCAGGATCGAAATGAAGAGCGCTGACGTAGCCGAGGAGCGCGAACTGCTCCTGCGCCTGTTCAAGCTATTGATCGAGAACGTCGGCGAATTAGTGGATGATGATTCCTGGCTGGCTGGGCAGATCGCCAACATACAAGAGATCCTCGCCGGCACAATCAATTACGCCACCCTGCTCGACGCAACCCGCAGCCTCAAAGAAGTCATATACAAGCAGAGCCTGCTCAAGCACAGCCTCGCCGAGGCAAAAAACCATGTCAAGGAGATGGTGCTCACGGTAATCGACCGCCTCGGCGCTGTTGCGTCTAATGCCGAGGAATATCATCAAAAAATCGAACGCTATTCGGAAAAGATCAGCAAGGCGCAAAACGCTGCCGAACTTAACGGCATCCTCGACCACGTAATGCAGGATACACGCATTGCGCAGCTTGAAGCCCAGCGCTCGCACGACACCATGGTGGCAGTGCGGCAGGAAGTGCAGGCAGCCGAAGCGCGCATCCACGAGCTGGAAGTGCAGCTGGTGCAAATGAGCGAACTGGCGCATGAAGACCAACTGACCGGCAGTCTGAACCGGCGCGGCCTGGATGAAGTTCTGGAGCGGGAAATGGCACGAGCCGAACGGAAAAAGTCGCCGTTGTGCGTAGCGCTACTTGACCTGGATGATTTCAAGAAGCTCAACGATACGCATGGCCACAGTGCCGGCGACGGTGCACTGGTGCATTTGGTGAAGGTGGTCAAGGACACGTTGCGCGCGATGGATGTCATTGCGCGCTTCGGCGGCGAAGAATTCCTGATCGTGTTGCCGCATACGCCGCTGGAAGATGCGATGCAGAGCGTCACCCGGATACAAAGGGAACTGACCAAGCAGATCTTCATGCATGAGAATAAGCGGCTGCTGATTACGTTCAGCTCCGGGGTGGCGTTGTGGAAGGAAAATGAGGACCAGGCGACTATGATTGCGCGTGCCGATGAAGCACTATATAAGGCAAAGAAAGCCGGGAAAAACCGCGTTATTGCAGCGGACTGACTGCGAAAGCCCGCATTGTTTGCAGTTTCTGTTGACGACATGTCGTTTGAACATAGAGCCACCGCCTGATATGCAAGATGAAGGCTCCTAATGAAAAAACAACAAAAACACTTCCATCACAATAGAACGAACAGCGCCGTTTCCTGCAACGCTGAGGGAGACGCTCTGAAGCAGCAAGGCAGGCTCGATGGAGCCGAAGCTTGCTACCGTCAAGCGCTCGCACTAAAACCGGACTTTGCCGAAGCGCATTACAACCTGGCTTGGACCTTGCATGTTCGCGGCCGTTTGGACGAAGCCAAGGCCGGCTACCTGAAGGCGCTTGAGCATGACCAAAATATCGCGGAAGCCTGGAACAACCTGGGCCTCATATTGAGCGGCCAAGGCCAACAGGACGACGCCGTTGATTGCTACAAAAATGCCATTACGCTCAGCCCGTCATTTGCAGAGGCTTATGCCAATCTCGGAATCGCATTTGCCAACAACGGCGATTGGATCATGGCCAGCGAGTGCTACCAGAAAGCAATCTCTCTCAAGCCGGATCTCGCAAATGCACATGCAAATCTGGCGAGCATCTTTGCACAGCAGGGCAGGCTCGACGACGCCGCGACCTGCTATCAACGCGTGCTTGCGCTCACGCCGGATGATGCCGCGACGCAGGTCAACCTGGGTAACGTCTATAAAGGGCAACACAAGTTAAGTGACGCTGTCACCTGCTACCTGAACGCAATTCAACTTAAACCGGATCTGGCCGAGGCATATGTCAATCTGGGGACGGTGTTCGAGGATCAGGGCAATCCTGATGCCGCCATCGAAGCTTACCAGGCCGCGCTCTCGTTCAAGCCTAATCTGGCTGAAGCTCACAACAATCTGGGATTAACATTCGCGGCCAAAGGCAACTTGAGTGAAGCCATTAAACGCTATCAGACTGCGCTTGCGCTAAAACCAGATTTCGCCGACGCGCATAACAATCTTGGTTTAGCGCTTGTAAACGTTGGCAATTTGAGCGAAGCCGTCATGTGCTATCAAACTGCGCTTGCGCTAAAACCAGATTTCGCCGACGCGCATAACAATCTCGGAATCGCCTTCCAGCGCCAAGGCAAACCGGATGAGGCAATTGCATGCCACCAGAAGGCAATTGCACTGGCACCAGACGATATTGATGCGCACGACTGCTTATTGCTTGCATTGTTGTATTCCTCCAAGCATACGCCTGCCGAAGTCTTCGCCGCACATTTACAATTCGCGCAACGTTTCGAGGCTCCTCTGAAGGCTGCCTGGTCCCTGCATCTAAACGAACGCAATCCGCGCAAACGTCTGAAAATCGGTTACGTATCGCCCGATTTCCGCAACCATCCGGTTTCGTTTTTTATCGAGCCCATTCTGGCCTGCCACGACAAGTCGCAGTTCGAAGTCTTCTGCTATTACAACCATGACCAGCAGGATGCAGTCACCCAACGACTTCAAAACCTGGCAGATCACTGGATATCATGCAAGGGCCTTCCGGACGAACAGCTCGCCGCGCGCATCCGCGCCGACGGAATCGACATCTTGATCGATCTCGCCGGCCACACCGCTGGCAACAATCTCTTGACGTTTGCAAGGAAGCCAAGTCCGGTGCAAGTCGCCTATCTCGGCTACCCCTTCTCCACAGGCATGTCCGCTTTTGATTACCGGATCACAGATCCCCACGCAGAACCACTAGGCATGACCGAACCGTGGAATAGCGAGCAGTTATGGCGCCTGCCGCAGATCTTCTTCTGTTACGGCGAGCCGGACAACAGTCCGGCGCCGATCGATCATCCGCCCGCGCGAGACAACGGCTACGTGACGTTTGGCTGCTTCAATAATTTCGCCAAGGTCAACGACAAGGTCATCGCATTGTGGAGCAGCATTCTGAACAAGGTGCCAGCTGCACGACTCTCACTGGTGATCAAGGGGATCGAGGATGACGGCTTGCGCGCCGAAGTCGAGAAGCGATTTGAACGGAATGGCGTTGGCGCCGGACGACTCATCCTAAGTCCGCCGTCCGCAGAAAACTATTTCGCGTTTTATAACGCAGTCGATATCGCACTCGACCCCTTCCCGTTCAATGGCCATACCACCAGCTTGGATACACTCTGGATGGGGGTCCCATTCATCACACTGGCCGGCCGACATTACACGTCACGCATGGGCGTTTCCACTCTGGTTAATGCCGGATTGCCGGAACTGATCGCAAACGACGAGCAGGAGTACCAGGAAATCAGTGTGGCGCTGGCACTCGACCCCGCACGTCTCCAACGAATCCGCGACGGCTTACGCGAGCGGGTGCGAGGCAGCGCGCTGATAGATGCTCACCGCTTTACCGCCCAACTAGAACAGGCTTATCGCAACATGTGGCAAAAGTGGTGTGAAGACTAAGAGGCTGGCAAATAGCGGCAGACCTCAGTCACTTACTCATGGCAGAAATTACAACGTCCACGTTGCAATGGGAACATCTTCAATTTCCTATGGCAACAGTAGATGTGCGAAATTCGCGGATACCAATCATTGAAACCCGTCAAGGTACACCGGCTGAACAGATTTTAGTGTTCGGCGTTGAGCGGACGTCGCGATCTACAAGAAGTTAAATAAGCATAGAAAAATCAGGTTGATCCCACTAACTGAGCGTGCACGGCCGTATTAGTATTGTTTGTATTATTCAATGGACTATCGCAGCATCAACCCGGTTTACAAACTTGAAGCCTCGGCATGAAAAAGCAAAGGAAACACAATCATCCTCATCAGAGCGCAATGAACGGCTCCGTTTTACGCAATGACGAGGGAAACGCTCTGAAGCAGCAAGGCAGGCTCGATGAAGCCGAAGCTTGCTACCGCCAGACGCTCGCACTAAAACCAGACTTCGCCGAAGCACATTACAACCTGGCTTGGACCCTGCATGTCCGCGGCCGCTTGGACGAAGCCAAGATCAGCTACCTGAAAGCACTTGAGCATGACCAGCAGATTGCGGAAGCCTGGAATAACCTGGGCCTCATATTGAGCAGCCAGGGCCAACAGGATGACGCTATTGAGTGCTACCAAAATGCCATTGCGCTCAGTTCCTCTTTTGCAGGAGCTTATGCCAATCTCGGGATCGAACTCAGACACCAGGGCCGGTTGACGGAGGCAGCGGCCAGCTTCCGAAATGCGATTGAACTGCAACCCGATTTTGCAGAAGCACATAGCAATCTCGGCCTTACGTTCGCAGACAACGGCGACTGGGACATGGCTGCCGAATGCTACCGGAAAGCGATCTCGCTCAAACCTGATTTTGTGGAAGCGCAGGCAAATCTGGCGGATATCCTCGACAGGCAGGGCAAACTGGACGAAGCTGCGCTATGCTACCAACGAGTGCTTGTGCTCAGGCCGGATGATGCGGCAACCCACGTAACCCTGGGCAACGCCTACAGAGCACTGCACAAACTAAACGATGCGGCGGCATGTTATCTCAAGGCGATCGAACTCCAGCCGAAATGGGCTGAGTCGTACACCAACCTGGGAGCGATTTTCTCAGACCAGGGAAATCCAGACGCCGCCATCGAGGCCTGCCAGGCAGCCCTTGCGATCAAGCCGGAAATGGCGGAAGCGCACAACAATATAGGCTTATCCCTCGCAGCCAAAGGCAATACGGAGGAAGCTATCAAGCGTTATCGCGCTGCCCTCGCTCTGAAACCGGAGTTCGCAGAAGCGCATAACAACTTGGGGATTGCCCTCGCAGAAAAAAGCGACCTGCACGAAGCCGTCAAATGCTACCAATCTGCTCTTGCGCTAAAACCAGATTTCGTCGATGCACTTAACAATTTGGGAGTCGCATTCCAGCGTCTGGGCAAGCCGGACGATGCCATTGCCTGCCACTGGAAAGCATTGGCGCTCAAACCGGATCATACCGATGTTTATCACTGCCTTTTGATGGGGATGCTATATTCCGCCCGTCATACACCGGCCGAAATCTTCGCCGCGCACCGGCAGTTTGGGGAGCGCTTCGAGGCGCCTCTCAAGCCTTTCTGGCCGAAACACGACAACCCGCGCGACAAGAATAAACGTCTCAAGATCGGCTATGTCTCCGGCGACTTCTACAGCCATTCCGTTGCTTTTTTCTTCGGGCCGGTGCTTGCCTATCACGACAAGTCACAAGTCGAAGTATTCTGCTATTACAATAACCATATACAGGATGAGATAACCCACTGGCTCGCCGCGAAAAGCGACCACTGGATTCCCAGCAAGGGATTATCCGACGATATGCTGGCCGAGCGCATAAAACAGGACGGCATCGACATTCTGGTCGATCTGTCCGGCCACACAGCGCATAACCGTCTCCTCACGTTCGCCCGCAAGCCGGCCCCCATCCAGATCACCTGGATCGGAGCCCCGACCACCACCGGCCTTTCGGCAATGGACTACCGACTCACCGACGCCGCGATGGACCCCCCTGGCATGACCGAGGCTTTTCATACCGAAACCTTGCTGCGTCTGCCGGCCTCCTGCCAATTCCAGCCCGCGGCCAACCGCCCGCCCGTCAATGAATTGCCAGCGCTGACCCAAGGCGCCTTCACCTTCGCCTGCCTGAACAATCTGGCCAAAATTACGGACGAAGCCATTGAGTTGTGGGCCCAGATCCTGTGTGCCCTGCCGCAGGCCCGGCTCATGCTAGGCAATGTCAACGATGCCCGTACACGGGAAAGTCTGACAGACAAGTTCGCCCAATTCGGAATTGCAGAAGCGCGACTGGTCATGCATCCGAAGATGTTGCTCGACGCATTCCTGGCACTGCATCTCCAGATCGACTTGGCGCTCGATCCCTTCCCTTACACCGGCGGCACCACCAGTTTCCACGCGCTTTCGATGGGTGTGCCAGTCCTTACGCTGGCAGGGACCTCTCCGATGTCTCGCTGCGGTGCCGCGGTAATGACGTACGCAGGTCTGCCGGAATTCATCACATACAGCAAGGAAGAATACGCGCAGCGCGCCATTGAATTTGCCGGCGACCTGCGCAGGCTGGATGAGATGCGCCAGTCATTGCACGCGCGCTTCACTGTGTCCGCCCAAGCCGCCCAGGCCGAAAATGTGCGCCATCTCGAACAACTGTACCGCCAGGTCTGGGAAAAATGGTGCGATGGCGCAGCAGATTTTCACTCGTCTCCTTCTATCGAAATTCAACCTGGCGTCACCGGTATGCCAACATGAAGCTTCTGAATGAAAAAGCAACGGAAACACCACCATCATAACGCCGCGTCCGACGCCGTTTCCCTCAATGACGAAGGAAACGCCCTGAAAGCACAAGGCCGGCTCGACGAGGCTGAAGCCTACTTCCGGCAGGCGCTCGCGCTAAAGCCGGAATTCGCAGAAGCACATCAAAACATAGCCTGGACCCTGCAAGTCCGCGGAAGATTCGACGAAGCAATCGATTGCTACCGGCGGCTGCTTGCGCTCACCCCGGATGATGTTGCGACTTATGTCTCTCTGGGCCACGCCTACCGGGCAATGCACAAGCTAGCAGATGCTGCGGCATGCTATCTAAGCGCACTCGAACTCAAGCCCGATTATGCCGATGCATACGCCAATCTGGGAGCAATTTTCTCGGATCAGGGCAATCCGGATGCCGCTATCGAGGCCTGCCAGGCTGCACTCACATTCAAGCCGGACTTAGCCGAAGCACACTGCAATATGGGTTTGGCTTATGCAGCCAAAGACAATCTGGACGAAGCCATCCAGCGCTATCAGACCGCACTCGCGCTGAAACCGGATTTCACCCACGCGTATAACGCTTTGGGAGCCGCGCTCGTGAAACGAGGCGAACTTGATGAAGCCACCAAGTGCTTTCAATCCGTACTTGCGCTGGAACCGGATTTCGCTGACGCGCATAACAATTTGGGAATCATTTTCCAGGTTCAGGGCAAGCCGGACGAGGCCATTGCCGCCTTCCGGAAGACAATAGCGCTCAAGCCAGATCATGTTGATGCTCACCAGTGTTTATTGCTTGCGATGTTGTATTCCGCGCGCTATACGCCGGCCGAAATCTTCGCCGCGCACCGTCAGTTTGGGGAGCGCTTCGAGGCGCCTCTCAAACCGTTCTGGCCGAAACACGACAACCCGCGCGACAAGAATAAACGTCTCAAGATCGGTTATGTCTCCGGCGATTTCAACGGCCATTCCGTCGCATTTTTTTTCCTGCCAATTCTTGCATACCACGACAAGTCACAAGTCGAAGTATTCTGCTATTACAACAACCACAAACGGGATGAGATAACCGGATGGATCGCCACGCGGAGCGATCACTGGACTCCCTGCAAGGGATGGTCCGACGAAATGTTGGCAGAGCGCATCCAGCAGGACGGCATCGACATTCTGGTCGATCTGTCCGGTCACACCCCGCTTAACCGTCTCCTCACGTTCGCACGAAAGCCTGCCCCTATCCAGATCACCTGGATCGGCTCCCCGGCCACGACAGGTCTGTCGGCCATGGACTACCGCCTGACCGACGCCGCGATGGACCCCCCTGGCATGACCGAGGCTTTTCACACCGAAACCTTGCTGCGCCTGCCGGCCTCCTGCCAATTCCAGCCGGCGGCTAATCGTCCGCCCGTCAATGAATTGCCGGCTTTGACCCAAGGTGTCTTCACTTTTTCCTGCCTGAACAACCTAGCTAAAATCACGGATGAAGCCATCGCATTGTGGGCCCAGATCCTTCACGCCCTGCCACAGGCACGACTCATACTAGGCAACGTCAATGATTTAAAGACTAGGCAAAGGCTAGCCGGCGCGTTCGCTCACCTAGGTGTGAGCGAAGATCGGCTGGTCTTGCAGCCGAAGCTGCCGCTGGAAGCATTTCTGGCGCTGCATCAGCTGATCGATATGGCGCTCGATCCTTTCCCTTACACCGGCGGCACCACTAGTCTCCACGCCCTGTCGATGGGAGTTCCGGTCCTCACGCTGTCCGGCGATTCGCCAGTCTCCCGTAGCGGCGCAGCGGCGATGACTGCCTTTGATTTACCCGATTTCATCACCCAGAGCAAGGACGAATACGTGCGCCGGGCTGTCGAATATGCAAACAATCTGCATAAACTCAATGAAGTCCGGCAGACATTAAAAAAACGGATGTCCGACGTTGAGGATTGTGTTCGCCCTAATCTCGTGTGCCACCTTGAGATGCAGTTTCGCGAAGTGTGGAGAAAATGGTGCGACTCCTGAATGCTGAAACAATGCTATAAAAACAACACAAATAAATATAATGACAGAGCGCCGGAGGACGTCGGACCGCGGACTGTCCGGCATCCTGCGCTAACGGGCCGACATCGTCTGATTTTAAGCCTTGAATTAAGCACGCTTTCAATGGCTAATCGATGCGTAAATCAAATATCACCAACCTTATCATGTCCCTTATAGTGGATAAATCCGCTGACAGCCAAGCTCGGCCATACAAGACATCCTGGGGAACGACATGGATAACAGCAAACCAATCTACGTCACACAGCCGTACCTGCCGCCCCTTGAAGAATTTGTGCCCTATCTTGAAAAAATATGGGCCAACAAGGTGCTCACCAATTGCGGCCCATTCCATCAGCAATTTGAAGAAGCGCTCTGCGAATATCTGGGTGTAAAACATATCGCCGTATTCGCCAACGGAACGCTTGCCCTGGTTACCGCCCTTCAGGCATTGCGCATCACCGGCGAAGTTATTACAACTCCATATTCCTTTGTAGCGACGTCGCACTCATTGCTATGGAACGGTATCAAGCCGGTCTTTGTCGATATCGACCCTGACACACTCAACCTCGACCCCAAGAAAATCGAAGCGGCAATCACCCCGCAAACCACCGCCATCATGCCAGTGCACTGCTATGGGCATCCATGCGACGTAGAAGCGATTCAGAAGATTGCCGACAACTACAATCTCAAGGTTATCTACGATGCAGCCCACGCTTTCGGCGTCCAAGATGCGAACGGTAGCGTATTGAATCACGGTGATCTGTCCGTCCTGAGCTTTCATGCGACTAAAGTTTTCAATACCTTCGAAGGCGGTGCCATCGTGTGCCCCGATCCGAAAACCAAGGTGCGCATCGACCAATTGAAGAACTTCGGCCACGTGGGCGAGGTAACGGTGGTTGCCCCTGGTATCAATGGCAAGATGAGCGAGTTCAATGCCGCGCTTGGCCTGTTACAGCTCAAATACATCGATGAAGCTCTGGAACGGCGCAAGGAAATCGACGCCGCCTATCGGGAGCGGCTGGCGGGCGTGAAGGGAATCCACTGTGTGCAGCAGGCAGGCGAAAAAGTGGCCAATTATTCGTATTTTCCAATTCTGGTTAATTGCGATTACCCGATTAGCCGCGACGATCTCTACCATAAGCTGAAAGAGAACAATATCCACCCGCGCCGCTACTTCTACCCGCTGATCTCCGAATTTCCGATGTACCGGGGATTGCCATCGGCGAAGAAGGAAAATCTGACTGCCGCAACAACGGCTGCGGAAAAAGTGCTTTGCTTGCCAATCTACCCGGCACTCGAAGAATCGCAAATCGATACTATCGCCAACATCATTTCCGGCAAGCGGATGGCTGAAACCAATTCGAAGGTGAAGAAGGCTGCGTGATGAAAGCAGCAATCATGCAACCTTACTTTTTTCCCTATATCGGCTATTTCCAGCTGATTGCGGCTGTTGATCTGTTCATCGTGTACGACAATATCAAATACACGAAGAAGGGCTGGATAAACCGCAATCGCATGCTGCAGAACGGCAAGGACGCGATGTTCTCACTGCCGCTCAAAAGCGATTCCGACTATTTGGATGTATGCGAACGGGAACTAGCGGCTGATTTCAATCGCGACAAGCTGCTCAACCAGCTCAACGGGGCATACAGACGTGCACCGTATTTCTCTCAGACGTTTCCTGTGATCGAACAGGTCATTCGAAATACAGACGCGAACCTGTTTCGGTTCCTGCACCACTCCATTGTCAAGATCTGCGAGCACCTCGGAATAACAACGACGATCCGTATTTCTTCAAGCATTCCGATTAACCACGACCTGAAGAATCAGGACAAGGTACTAGCTCTGTGCGAAGCGGTTGCCGCGGATACCTATGTGAATGCCATTGGCGGCATGGAGCTGTATTCAAAAGAGACTTTCGGGAGCAAGGATATCGATTTGAAATTCATCCGACCGCGACCATTCACATATGAGCAGTTTGGTAATGATTTCGTGCCCTGGCTGTCAATCATTGACGTAATGATGTTCAATCCGCTTGATACGATCCGGAGCTGCATCTCGACCAACTATGAATTGATCTGAATCGTATGTTCAAATGGAAGAAATTAGGAAAACTGTTCACTCCGCAAGAAGTCACTGGCCGCAGTTGGCTTAAAGAGTTCGCTCAAGCTCCAGCGACTCTGGTATTCGACGACTTCGTGCGCGTTTACTTCTCCTGCCGACCTCCCGCAGATGAGAACGGCCAATATGTGAGCTATTCCGCCTATGTCGACCTCGATCGTTCCGATCTTTTCAAGATACGTCACGTCAGCGAGCAGCCCATTCTCAACCTAGGCGGTTTGGGCGAGTTCGACGAATTTGGAACCTATCCGGTATCCGTCATTCGCAACGGTACCGATGTGCGCGCCTATTACGCGGGCTGGACGCGCTGCGAATCAGTTCCCTTCAATGTCGCGATCGGCATGGCTAATAGCCTTGACGGCGGCAAGACATTCACCAAGCTCGGCATCGGCCCTGTCTTGACGTACTCGCCGAATGAGCCATTCGTGCTGAGCGGTCCGAAGATAAGACGTTTCAACGAAACTTGGTATCTATGGTACATAGCGGGGCGCAAGTGGAAGATGGTCGACGGCCGGGCAGAACCAGTCTACAAGATTCGCATGGCGTCATCATCGGATGGTATTAACTGGAACAAGCTTAACAAGGATCTGATCGAGCACCGCATCGAAGATGATGAAGCACAAGCTAGCCCTGACGTATTTTTCGCTAATGGCAAATACCACATGTTCTTCTGCTACCGCTACAGCAGCCATTATCGCGGAAAAGAGAACGGCTACCGCATCGGCTATGCATCCAGCACCAACCTTATCGACTGGATGCGCGATGATTCGAAAGCGGGAATTGACATATCAGTGGAAGGCTGGGACTCCGAGATGATCAGCTATCCGCATGTATTCGAACTTGATGGTAAGACCTACCTCGCTTACCTTGGCAACCAAGTCGGCCGCTACGGCTTCGGTTTGGCAGTGCTTGACGGAAAGCTGGAGTAAGGAATGAGCGCTATGAAATGGAAAAAGCTCGGCAAGA
Organism: Noviherbaspirillum sp.; assembly: GCA_035254105.1. GTDB lineage: Bacteria > Pseudomonadota > Gammaproteobacteria > Burkholderiales > Burkholderiaceae_D > Noviherbaspirillum. Next base: position 15,879 of record DATFAZ010000185.1, read on the forward strand.
TATTCGACCCAACGCAGTATAAATTGCCAAATGACTGCCTGGAGTTCGCGCAGTCTCCGCAAGCCTTGGTGTTCGACGATTTCGTGCGCATCTATTTCTCGACCCGCGCGGTGGACAAGCAAAACGGGAAATATCTGAGCCACATCGCCTTCGTAGATATGCGAAAAGACCTGCGCGAAGTTATTCGAGTGTCGGACAGGACAGTCATCCCACTTGGCGGCCTTGGCTGTTTCGATGAACACGGAATTTTCCCGATGAACGTACTGCGCCATGGAAATGCCATTTACGGATATACCTGTGGCTGGAATCGTCGCATATCGGTTTCTGTGGATACATCTATTGGACTGGCAATCAGTCACGACAACGGGCTGACCTTCCAGCGCATGGGCGACGGGCCAGTACTTTCGACATCACTGCATGAACCTTGTCTGGTCGGGGACGGTTTCGTGAAAGTCATCGGCGGCGTATTTCACATGTGGTACATCTTCGGAACCGGATGGAAAAAATTCTCACCCGATTCAGCACCAGATCGCACCTACAAGATCGGCCACGCCGTTTCGTCTGACGGCATCAACTGGATGAAGGAAGAAGCTCGCCAAATCGTCACTGATCGTCTCGGCCCGGATGAAAGCCAGGCGCTTCCGACAGTCATCGAAATCGACGGCAGGTATCACATGTTTTTCTGCTATCGACAGTCTTTCGATTTTAGGAAAAATAAGGATCGCAGTTACCGAATTGGCCATGCGTACTCGGATGACCTAGCAAATTGGACGCGCGACGACGAGAATCCGCTCCTCGATGTCACGCCGGGCGACTGGGACTCTGAGATGTTGTGCTATCCCCATGTGTTCGAAAGCGACGGCAACATATATCTGCTCTATAACGGCAACGAATTCGGACGCCATGGCTTCGGCTTGGCGGTATTGGATCGATGATCGCACCAATCGAATATTTGCTGAACTCGGCATCGGAAACCGAGATTGCTGCCCACCTGCGCGCATGCGATGGCAATTTCGTACCGCGATTGAGCAGCCGTATAGAGATAGGCGGCTACGCAAAAAAAATATCAAGCAATGCAGTCCGCTTCGAAGCATGGTCAGCCTGCACTCTGATCGGCCTAGTGGCGGCATACTGCAACAATCCGGAGACGCGCCTCGCCTACATAACGAGCGTCAGTGTCCTGCACGAGTGGACAGGCAAAGGCATCGCGGCAAACTTGATGGATCATTGCATCAAGCACGCCAAGGCATCGGGCATGCGACAAATCAGCCTTGAAGTTGCGAAGGACAATGCGCTTGCCATCGGACTCTATCTCAAGAGCGGCTTCGTTGCCACCAGCACAAATGCAGCACTCGTCAACATGACCCTATATTTGAAACACCTGGAATAGCATGAATATTAAGCGTGACTACAACCTTGAAATCAGCGATGCCAACGATCATAAATATGCGTACGGCTTCGATTTCGACGTTATGCATCCCTATATGATCAGATCGTTCGAGCCATTCTTTCGGAAAGGGAGCCTGCTGGAACTGGGAAGTTTCAAGGGGCATTTCACAAGGCGTTTTCTACCGTATTTCGATGACATTACTTGTGTGGAAGCGTCGGATATCGCGATGGCTGAGGCGAGGAAAAAGCTGGGAACCAAGGTCAAATTTGTCAATTCGCTGTTCGAGAAAGCGTCATTACCAACTCGCTACGACAACATCGTGATGACTCATGTACTGGAACACTTGGACGACCCCGTGATGGTGCTGACACGTATCAACGAAGAGTGGCTGGCAGATAACGGACGGTTCTTCCTAGCATGCCCGAATGCCAATGCACCTTCAAGGCAGATCGCTGTCAAGATGGGACTAATCTCGCATAATGCGGCGGTCACGCCAGCCGAGGTCGAGCATGGTCACCGTTGTACCTACACGCTGGACACATTGGAACGTGATGCTGTCGCGGCAGGCCTGAAAGTAGTACATCGCTCCGGAATATTCTTCAAGGCACTGGCAAACTTCCAGTGGGACCGGCTGCTGCAGACGGACATCATCTCGAAAGAGTATCTGGAGGGATGCTACAAACTGGGGCAGCAATATCCCGATCTGTGCTCAAGCATATTCCTGATGTGCGAACGAGGAAACAATTAATAAAATTTTTCCCTTGCCGTCACAGTCCGACATCCGGAAAAGGTCGTACAAATCGGCGCGCCCAGCACTTATCCTGGCATGCTGATATAGCGGTTATAAACGACAGCATGCCAACGGTTATGCTCCAATCTCGAAGTGTTCAATAAGTTGCGCCACGAGTTCGATCGGGACAACATAATCCAAATGATGATCATTCCAACTCTCCCCCACCGCCTGCCCGGCAACATAAAGATGCTGGCAACCCAATTCCTCTACGGCGTTAGCCCATGCGGCAAAATTAGCACCGTAGCTATGAACTAAGCTCGCCACCTTGGCCCCTTGTTTGCAGAAAATCGCATTGACGAAGGCGGAACCGTGAGGACCAATGATGCATTCGGCTTCGTTAAAAAGCTTGATTTGCTCTTTAAACGTGAAATCCTCCGGATAGACAATTTCGAATCCGAATTTAGCCAGAAAATTCTGAACTTCAGATTCATTTCTTAGTTTACGCCCTTCAGAACGGCGCCCGAGATAAATCCTACGCCCTCTCCTGCAACGCGGCAGAGGTTTGGAATCCAGGCCGACTGATTCCAGAAATCGCTCCCGCAGATAGAGACATGCCTCCGGCGATGTTGTCCCGATGTGAACGCTGGTGGGCGTATCCGGTTTGCATGCAAATGGGAAGAAGGTAAATAACGGCGCGACGATGAGTTTATCGAAAACAATCGACGTATCGGCACCAATCCTGATCAGCTCTCGTTTTCCTCCTGTCAGCAGTTCCAGCGCCTGATAATGACTCGCCGGCATATCGTCATCCACGTATATCGGATAGTCACGATAGGCTGGAATGCTGTCCACGAGCTTTATTTTCGGTAAAAATTCGGCGAACCAGTGGCCATACACTTTACTCGATGGACCTGACAATAAAATTCCGCGTTGATGCCGCAGCTGCTTATGGCTCGAAAAATCGATTAACAGCTTGCGCTGATGGTGATATTTAATAACATCTTCAAAAATAAGATTAACGGTATCTCCGTATGGACCAGTCAGCAGGTCATATAGCACGGCGCCTTGACCGACGATAATTGCATTGGATTTTCCGAAAATTCTGGCTTCGCTCAGCTCCGCTACATATAGCTCATTAGTGCTTGCGACACCACCTTCGGCATCAAATTTTTCTCCAATAAATTGGGGATCCGGGACAACGATGTCATGCACTGCACCGACGAGATGATAGGGAGCGCCAGATAACTTGCACCAGCTTTTTACGTCAAGCACCGTCCCGACAACAATGCTCTCATGTCGTGACGTAGGGAATGCCACCCGGTAATGTTCCATGGCTTTTTCGAATTGCTGCATTTCGAACAGCAATTTGCCGAACCACCTATGCCCGTCCGTGTAATCCGGTGTAATCCCCAGCGCCGTACGGAAGCAAGCTTCAGCGTCGGAGTGCCGTCCCTGATCTCCGAAGATGACTCCCAACAAGTTATGCGAGGGGGCATAATACGGCTTGGTTGCGATCGCCCTGCGGCAAGCGGCTTCAGCATCTGCGAACTGCCGCTGGTCCCTGAGAATCTGGGCAAGAAGAAGAGGCACTTCAAAATCATCTGGCAGCAGTTCTGCAGCCTTCTGCAATGCTTTCATCAGCTCTGCCAGTTTCGTCGCTCCCGCAAGGCGCTGCGCGGAAAGCGACGCCGCCAACATCTTCCAACACGCTCCGCTGCGGGGATATCGCCTCGTGAGTGCCCTTGCTGCGGCATCTGCTTCGACAAATTGCTTACTCTCATACAGCCCGGCGAACTCATCGAATTGCTCCGGGCTCGGCTCGTCTGGCATCAGCCCTATCAGCGTTTCCGCAGCCTTTACGACTTCCTCTTTCAATCCATTTCGTCGTCCGATCTTCAGCACCTGCGACGCGCCGTCCACATGTCCCGTTTGCAGCAGTGCATCGATATAGTCTAACCAGTATTGCCCGTTGCCGGGACGCGCCAGCACAGCCGCTTCAAAGTAGCGCAACGCGGAATCAGGTTGCCGCATCTGAACCGCCAACAGACCTAAATTGTTATTTGCCTCGGGGTGGGCCGGTTGAATTTCAAGAATGCCCAGGTAGAGCTCTTCTGCAGCCTGAAGCTGACCGGCTTGATGATGCTGTAACGCCTGCCGCAACGCGTCTGACACTGCATGTGCGAGTAATTCTGCTACGGCAGGCTCGGTGGAAGCTGGAAACTCTGGTGAAACTGTCATGGGATCGCACCGGCAAGATGAAGAATGCCGAGTATCCCATAGCCATCCTGTATCCGATCGGACGAATTTAATGCCGAAATTCTGCCTTTTTCCAATCCGTGCTAATTAAAGATAAGCACAACTAATTTTTCTTGCCTTCGTCCTAAAGCTTTTCCCGGAACAACCGTAGATGAGGTACCCGGCACGGGATCAGGCAACACCGGAAAAAAAATAGTCAAACAGGGCTTAATTTTTTCCAGTATCGCCCGATAACCAAAACAACACCGGGTTGAACCCGAAGCCGACAGAATACTTAGCGGAGAACGAACATGGCACAGATCATCAACACCAATGCAGCCTCGTTGAATGCCCAGCGCAACCTCAACGCCTCGCAAGGTGCTCTCTCTACGTCGCTGCAGCGCCTGTCCTCCGGTCTGCGCATCAACAGCGCCAAGGACGATGCCGCAGGCCTGGCCATTTCC
>DATFAZ010000186.1:0-20668 GCA_035254105.1 Noviherbaspirillum sp.
CTTTAGGACGCCCTTCGCCCCTCATGCTGACGCTCTTTGCATCCACGCCGGCTTGCAATTGGTACGCAGCGCCCTTTTAAGGGGCCTGGAACTTTGATAATGGAAGCACTGCTCAGGCACCTCACCGACATGACTCGCCAAAGAGACCACGGCCTGCTCGCCAGCTCCGTGGTTTCGGCGTTGCATGAACTAGTTGGCGCCCACCAGGTTCGGGTGTACGAGCTATTTCGCTTCCGCGGTGAGTTGTTCATGCGTCCGCAGGCTTGGATCGAGAACGGCAAGGTCGTGTCAGTGGAAGATACGCTGGAAGCCGATCACAGCGGCGAGCCGTTGAAGGATTACCCGGCGCTGATGAACGGTATCGCCGAGCACACTCCGCACATCGAACAGACCACCAATGCTGGTGAACAGGTGCTCTGGATTCCGGTCTGGCTTAACGACAAAGTAAGCACCTGCATCGAGATTGTCAGCACCATCCCGTTCAGCGGCGCGGACATGGACATGATCGACGGTATCCTGAGCGTCTTCCGCAATTACCAGAGCATTCTCGACTTCAGTGAACGTGATTCGCTGACCGGCCTGCTCAACCGCAAGACCTTCGACGAGAAATTTTCCAAGCTGCTTGCCGCCAGTGTGCCGGAAGGCGCGCTGCAACCCGGCGAAGAACGTCGCCATCACCACGCCTCCGGCATCGGACACTGGCTGGCGGTGGTCGATATTGACCATTTCAAACGTGTCAACGATCAGTTCGGTCACCTGTATGGCGACGAGGTGCTGATCCTGGTAGCCAACCTGCTGCGCTCCTCATTCCGCGCGCAAGACCGTGTGTTCCGCTTCGGCGGCGAGGAATTCGTCGTGCTGCTGCGCGGGACCACGCTGCAGGATGCACGCAAGATCTTCGAGCGCTTCCGCGCCAACGTCGAAAATCATGAATTCCCGCAGGTCGGCAAGGTAACCGTCAGTATCGGATTCACCAGCATTTCCGCCGAATCGCCGGTGGTGATCCTCGGCCACGCCGATCAGGCGCTTTATTACGCGAAAGAACATGAGCGCAACCGCGTCTGCTACTACGACGAGCTGGTCAGCAGCGGTGACCTGCACTCTGGCGTATCGAACGACGAAGTCGAGTTTTTCTGAGCGCGTTGCTCCGTACAGTTCCTTAACTGCCCTGTCAGAGCGCCCGCTTCACGGTCGCCATCATCGCTCCGGCAACCATCAATAACCCTCCCGATGCCCGATTGCTGGTTTTCACGAAACGCGCATTTGCGGTAAAGCGCTGGGTCTTGCTGCCCAACCAGCCATACAGGCTGTACGCGGCGATATCCAGGCCGACGCAGGTGACGCCGAAAATCAGCATCTGCATGCCGAGCGGTTCGATGGGATTGATGAATTGCGGCAGCAGCGCAACGAAGTACAGCAGCGCCTTCGGATTGGACAGCTCGACCACCACCGCCTGCCAGAACGCGCGCGTGCCGCCGACCGCCTGACGCGCATCACCGGTAACCGTGAGTGCGCTCGACTTGCTGCGCATCGCCGCAATGCCGAGATAGAACAGATAGGCAACGCCCACCCATTTGATGACATAAAACAGCGTGCCGCTGGCGACAATCAGCGCCGCGATGCCGGTGGCTGACAGCGCGAAGTAAATTGAATTGGCGAGGGCAATGCCTGCAATCGCCCAGTACGAACGGCGAAACCCGTTGGAAATGCCTTGCGCGACGACCAGCAGCGCCGCCGGCCCCGGTGTCAGGCAGACCACGGCAGTCGTGACAAGGAAAATCAGGTAAGTGTCCCAGCTCATTTTGTGCTCCGCTTGCGTGTTGGGTTCAGGAGGAATTGACGGATATTGTATGTCGCTGAATTCTGAATTTGAATGGATAATAAAAGGCGAAACCGCATAAAAACTTTATCTTTCATCGAAATGAAGGGGTTTTACCGTGAAGCTTGAATTTGATGCAATGGACGGCAGGATTCTGGAAATCCTGCAGGCCGATGCCCGCACCACGCTGGCGGAAATCGGCCGGCGTATCCACATGAGCCAGCCGGCGGTGGCAGAACGGGTGAAGCGCATGGAAGCGGCCGGCGTGATTGCCGGCTACCACGCGCGCGTGAATCCGGCAGCACTCGGCTACGGCATCACCGCCTTCATCCGCGTATCGAAACGCAGCCATGAAACACCGGTGGAAGTGGTTGCTGCGCAGGTGCCGCAGATCATCGAATGCCATTCGATCACCGGCGACGACTGCAGCATCGTGAAAGTGGTCGCCGCCTCCGTCACCGAACTGGAAAAGGTGATCCTTGAGCTGACGCGTTGCGGCGTGACCTCGACCTCGCTGATCCTGTCGTCGTCGGTCGAGCGCAAGGCGATCAAGCCGGTGGCCTGATGGAACTGCGCCAGCTCCGCTATTTCGTCGCCATCGTCGATCACGGCTCACTGTCGCGTGCGGCGCGCGTGCTGCATATCGCGCAGCCGGCGCTAACGCAGCAGATCCAGCAACTGGAGGACGAGCTCGGCACGCAGCTGCTGCACCGCTCGGCGCAGGGTGTGCTATCCACCGACGCCGGCAAGATTTTTTACGAACATGCGCAGGCAATCCTGAAACAGGTGGACGATGCGAAGTCGGCGGTCGCGCAATCTACCGGCAAGCCTGCCGGCACGGTGGCGCTCGGGATCCCGCCCAGCGTCTCGGGTGCGCTGGCGCTGCCGCTGCTGACGGCGGTGCGCGAAACCTATCCGGAAATTTCGCTGCAGCTGACCGAGGAATTGTCGGGCAACCTGATCGAGCAACTGAAATCGGGCCGCATCAACCTTGCGGTGCTGTTCGACGACGGCCAGCTCGGCGCATTCGCGACCACGCCGCTGGTGGAAGAAGACATGCTGTTCATCAGCCGCGCCGGATCGCGCTTTGCACCGAAGAAAAAAGCAATTCCGTTGGAAAAGGCAGCGGAACTGCCGCTAATCCTGCCGGGTGTGCAGCATGGCGTGCGCACCCGGGTGGAAAACATCATGCGCGCCGCTGGCCTGTCGCTGGAAAACGTATCCGACATCAACTCGGTGGCGATCCTGAAGTCGGCATTGCTTGCCGACCTCGGTGTCACCATCCTGCCGATCGCGCCAATGCTGGCGGAAATCGAGCTGGGCCAGATGGTTGCACACCCGATTAGCGGCGCGGCCATCTCGCGCACGGTGGCCCTGTGCTCATCACGCAACATTCCTCTGACAAATGCAGCGGCGGCGGTGCGCAAGCTGGTGCTGGATGTGACCGGCGAACTATGTGCGAGCGGTCGCTGGATTGGGGCGAAGGCACTTTCACGCTAGGGCTATCGTTTTTTCTTATACCCCCATCCCCATTCCTTATTTGCCGGCCGGCGGCATCCGGCCTACACTTTCGTTCATGGTGATATCGCAACCCGATATTTCCATGAAGACCGCTACCACGGTCACGCAGCATGGCAGCACCACGCCTTACCCGGCGACATCACTGCCACGCGCTATCCGAAAAACAGTTTTGGAGACAATGCAATGCAAGCAGACACAGCAGTGGCCACTGCTGGGCTGTCCGGCGCCGCAGATAACGGTGCCCCAGTCCTCGCTCCCGTCAAGCTCGACGACAAATACACTTCCACTTCCGGCCTGATCTTTATTTCAGGCATACAGGCACTGGTGCGCCTGCCGATCATGCAGCGCCAGCGCGACCTTGCTGCCGGCCTGAATACTGCCGGCTTCATATCGGGCTATCGCGGTTCGCCCTTGGGCGGGCTGGATGAAAACCTGTGGAAGGCGGAAAAGATCCTGAAGGAAAACCACATAAAGTTCGTGCCGGGCGTCAATGAAGACCTGGCTGCGACGGCGGTGTGGGGCACGCAAACGGTGGACCTGATTGGCCCGGCGAAATACGACGGCGTGTTTGCGATGTGGTACGGCAAGGGGCCCGGTGTGGACCGCTGCGGCGACGTGTTCAAGCACATGAACCATGCGGGCACCGCAAAGCACGGCGGCGTGCTGCTGGTGGCGGGCGACGACCACGGCGCATATTCGTCAACGCTGCCGCACCAGTCCGACCATATCTTTTCCGCCTGCATGATCCCGGTGCTGTATCCGTGCAATGTGCAGGAATACCTCGACCTCGGCCTGCATGCGTGGGCGATGTCGCGCTATTCCGGCTGCGCGGTCGGCTTCAAGGCGCTGGCCGACACCGTGGAATCCACCGCATCGGTCGATGCCGATCCGTTCCGGCTGAAGATCGTTTATCCGGACGATTTCGTAATGCCGGAAGGTGGCCTGAACACGCGCCTGTCCACCGATACGCTCGGGGTGCAGGCGCGCAAGCAGGAAGCGCTGATGCAGGATTACAAGATCTACGCTGCCCTCGCCTATGCCCGCGCCAACAAGCTGAATCGCACCACCATCGATAGTCCGAAGGCGCGGTTGGGCATCATCGCGTCCGGCAAGTCCTATCTCGATGTGCTGGAGGCGATGGAAGAACTCGGCATCGACGAGAAGATCGCAGCCGAGATCGGCATCCGGGTGTTCAAGGTATCGATGCCGTGGCCGCTGGAGCCGGATAGCGTGCGCGAATTTGCGCAGGGGCTGGATGAAATCCTGGTGGTGGAAGAGAAACGCCAGGTCGTGGAATACCAGTTGAAGGAACACCTGTACAACTGGCGTGAAGATGTGCGCCCGCGCGTGATCGGCAAGTTCGACGAAAAAGGCGAATGGGTGCATCCGCGCGGCGAATGGCTGCTGTCGTCCAAGGCCGATTTTTCGATTGCCCAGATTGCGCGCGTCATTGCACAGCGCATCGCGCGCTTGCTTATCCCGGCGCATACCAGCGACCTGATCAAGGCACGCCTCGCTTTTCTGGAAGCGAAGGACAAGGTGCTCGGCAAAGCGGTCAACACGCCGCCGCGCCCGGCCTGGTACTGTTCCGGCTGTCCGCACAATACCTCGACCAAGGTGCCCGACGGCAGCTTGGCGCTGGCGGGCATCGGCTGTCATGTGATGGCGACCGCGATCTATCCCGAACATAACAAGCTGACCACGCACATGGGAGGCGAAGGCGCGCCGTGGATCGGGCAGGCGGCGTTCTCGAAGCTTCCCCATGTATTCCAGAACCTCGGCGACGGCACCTATTTCCATTCCGGCTATCTGGCGATCCGCGCAGCGATCGCGGCGAACGTCAACATCACCTACAAGATCCTGTACAACGACGCCGTCGCAATGACCGGCGGCCAGCCGGTGGACGGCATCACGTCGGTGCCGATGATTGCGCAGCAGATGGCGGCCGAAGGCGTGAAGCGCATTGCGCTGGTGAGCGAAGATGTGAGCCGCTACGAGGGTCGCTACGAGGGTCGTTCCGAGCTGCCGGCCATCGTCACGCTGCATGACCGCAAGGAGATCGACGCGGTACAGCGCGAATTGCGTGAAGTGCAAGGCGTGTCGGTGCTGATTTACGATCAGACCTGTGCGGCGGAAAAGCGCCGGCGCCGCAAGAAAGGCGAATATCCCGACCCGAACAAGCGGCTGTTCATCAATGAAGCCGTGTGCGAAGGTTGCGGCGACTGCGGCGTGCAGTCGAACTGCACCTCGATCCTTCCGGTCGAAACCGAATTCGGTCGCAAGCGCATGATCGACCAGTCATCCTGCAACAAGGATTATTCGTGCGTGAAAGGCTTCTGCCCGAGCTTTGTGACAGTGGAAGGCGGCACACTGAAGAAGTCAAAAACAGGCGTCGCTCGGGAAGACGATTTCGGCGTGCTGCCGGAACCGTCTATCGCGGCCTGCGATGCGCCCTACAACATCCTGTTGAACGGCATCGGCGGTACTGGCGTGATCACCATCGGCGCGCTGATCGGCATGGCCGCGCACCTCGAAGGCAAAGGCGTGTCGGTCCTCGACATGACCGGCATGTCGCAGAAGAACGGTTCGGTCACCTCGCATATCCGCATCAGCCGCCTGCCGGGCACTATCCGCGCGCAGCGCATCGCCACCGGCGAAGCCGACCTGGTGCTCGGCTGCGACATGCTGACCGCCGGTTCGATGGATGCGATCTCCAAAATGCGCGCCGGCCGCACCCGCGCCGTCATCAACACTTACCAGCAGCCCACCGGCTATTTCACGAAGCAGCCGGACTGGCAGTTCCCGTCCAGCGAAGTGCAGGCGCTGATCGATGAATCGGTTGCCAGCCGCGCCGACTATATCGATGCCACCCGCCTGGCGACGGCACTGATGGGGGACTCGATTGCAACGAACCTGTTCATGCTCGGCTTTGCTTACCAAAAGGGTGCGCTGCCCGTTTCGGAAGCTGCCCTGCTGCGCGCGATCGAACTTAACGGTGTGGCGATCGAATCGAACAAGAAGAGCTTCCTGTGGGGCCGCCGTGCTGCCGTGGATCTGGCCCGCGTCGAACGCATTGCCATTCCCGGCCAGCCGGTCATGCTACAAATGCCGCAGGGCCTTGCCAGCCTGGTCAAGCGACGGGTCAGCTTCCTCACCGATTATCAGGATGCCGCCTATGCTTCCCGCTACGAGGCGCTGATCAACACCGTGCGCAAGGCGGAAAGCTCGTTCGGCAGCGGCGACCGCCTCACGCGCGCGGTTGCGCAGTCATATTTCAAGCTGATGGCATACAAGGATGAATATGAAGTCGCGCGCCTGTATACAGATGGCCGGTTTGCCGAAAAGCTGAAGCAGCAATTCGAGGGCGACTTCACGTTGAAATTCAACCTGGCGCCGCCCCTGTTTGCGAAAAAAAATGCGAACGGGCATCTGCTCAAGGCCGAGTATGGTTCATGGGTCTGGCACGGCTTCCGGATGCTGGCGAAACTGAAGTCGCTGCGCGGCACAAAACTCGATCTGTTCGGCTACACGACTGAGCGCCGGATGGAGCGGGCGCTGATTGAGGAGTACCGCCAGACTGTCCTGTTGCTGCTCGACAGTTTAAGCAAGGACAACCTGGCGCTGGCGACCGAAATTGCCGCACTGCCGGAAAAGATTCGCGGTTTCGGGCATGTGAAGGAGAAGGCAGTGACGCAGTTTCGCAATGAACAGGCAGTCCTGCTGCGCAAGTTCGAAGCGGCGGCAAAGGGTTTGTCGCACGCGGCGTAGTGCAAACCGTCTTGCGCGGCAGCGCAAGACGTGTCAATCGAATAACTGCACGGAAACATTGTCATTCAAACGACGGCAAGTCCGATTGACGGCGTGCTAGATTGACGTTAACGTAAACGTCATACTATCCTCCGCCCAGACTGCCCTTATCCCTTTATGGCAGTGGCAACCGCATTATTTACAAAGAGACAAGCAATGACCGATCTTTCTGTAGCGCAGAAACTCACCGAATACAAACCCGCCAACAAGGTGCGCTTCGTTACTGCCGCCTCGCTGTTCGACGGCCACGACGCGTCGATCAACATCATGCGCCGCATCCTGATGGCCAACGGCGCGGAAGTAATCCACCTCGGACATAACCGTTCGGTCGACGAGATCGTTACTGCAGCCTTGCAGGAAGATGCCCAGGGCATTGCCATTTCCAGCTACCAGGGCGGCCATGTCGAGTACTTCAAGTACATGATCGACCTCCTGAAGCAGCGCGGCGGCGCACACATCAAGGTGTTCGGCGGTGGTGGCGGCGTGATTGTCCCTTCGGAGATCGCCGACCTGCACGCTTATGGCGTGGCACGCATCTTCAGCCCGGAAGACGGCCAGCGTATGGGCCTGACCGGCATGATCCTGTCGATGATCCAGGCCTGCGACACCGACCTTTCTTCCTACGCACCGACCACACTCGACGCCTTGACCAAGGGCGACATGGTCGAGCGCCAGCGACCACTGGCGCAACTAATCACCGCACTGGAGAACGGCAAGGCCGCTGCGGCGTTCAAGACGGAATTGCACAAGCAGGCCGACACCATCAAGACGCCGGTGTTCGGCATCACCGGCACCGGCGGCGCAGGTAAGTCCTCGCTGACTGACGAACTGATCCGCCGCATCCGCCTCGACCAGGACGACAGCCTGAACATTGCACTGGTATCGATCGACCCGTCGCGCCGCAAGTCCGGCGGCGCGCTCTTGGGTGACCGCATCCGCATGAATGCGATCAATCCTTGGGGCGGCCAGTCGCGTGTCTTCATGCGCTCGCTCGCCACGCGCGAAGCCGGCTCGGAAATCTCGCAAGCCTTGCCAGACGTGATCGCCGCCTGCAAGGTCGCAGGCTTTGACCTCGTCATCGTGGAAACCTCCGGTATCGGCCAGGGCGACGCCGCGATCGTGCCGCATGTGGATATGTCGATGTACGTGATGACGCCGGAATTCGGCGCCGCATCGCAGCTGGAAAAGATCGACATGCTCGACTTTGCCGATTTCGTCGCGATCAACAAGTTCGACCGCAAAGGCGCCGCCGATGCACTGCGCGATGTCGCCAAGCAGTACCAGCGTAACCGGGAGCTGTTCAGCAAGAAACCGGAAGAAATGCCGGTGTTCGGTACGCAGGCATCGCGCTTCAACGACGATGGCGTGACCGCGCTGTACCAGGGCTTGCTGCCGAAGCTGACGGAACTCGGCCTGAAGGCCAAGCCGGGCAAGCTGCCTCCGGTCGCTGTGCGTTTCTCTTCCGGCAAGAATGCAATCGTGCCGCCGGCGCGCACCCGCTATCTCGCCGAAATCGCCGACTCGGTGCGCGGCTATCACAAAAACACCGCGAAGCAGGTGAAGCTCGCACGCGAGCGCCAGCAATTGCAGGAAGCCAAGCGCATGGCGGCTGCCTGCAGCAAGACTGCGGACCTCGACGACCTGATCGTCGAACGCGACAATGCGATGGATGGTGGCGCGAAGAAGCTGCTGGCGATGTGGCCGGACATGCAGGCCGCTTATGCCGGCGACGAATACGTGGTGAAAATCCGCGACAAGGAAATCCGTACCCGCCTGACGCAAAAGTCGCTGTCCGGCACGACGATCCGCAAGGTATCCTTGCCGCGTTTTGAAGACCATGGCGAAATCCTGCGCTTCCTGATGGCGGAAAACGTGCCCGGCTCCTTCCCGTTCACCGCCGGCGTGTTCGCGTTCAAGCGCGAGAACGAAGACCCGACCCGCATGTTCGCCGGCGAAGGCGATGCCTTCCGCACTAACCGCCGTTTCAAGCTGGTATCGCAGGGCATGGACGCAAAGCGCCTGTCCACCGCATTCGACTCCGTGACGCTGTATGGCGCCGACCCAGCACCGCGCCCAGACATCTACGGCAAGATCGGCAACTCCGGCGTATCGATTGCGACGCTGGACGACATGAAGGTGCTGTACGACGGCTTTGATCTGTGCAACCCGGCGACCTCGGTCTCGATGACGATCAACGGCCCGGCACCGTCGATCCTTGCGATGTTCATGAACACCGCGCTCGACCAGCAGCTCGACAAGTTCCGCGCCGACAACAAGCGCGAGCCGACCGCCGATGAAGCCGCGAAAATTAAGGAATGGGTGCTGGAGAACGTGCGCGGCACCGTGCAGGCCGACATCCTGAAGGAAGACCAGGGCCAGAACACCTGCATCTTCTCGACCGAATTCAGCCTGAAGGTGATGGGCGACATCCAGGAGTACTTTGTGCACAACCGCGTGCGCAACTTCTACTCGGTATCGATCTCCGGTTATCACATCGCCGAAGCCGGTGCGAACCCGATCTCGCAGCTCGCCTTCACGCTGTCGAACGGCTTCACGCTGGTGGAAGCGTATCTGGCGCGCGGCATGCACATCGACGACTTCGCGCAGAACCTGTCGTTCTTCTTCAGTAACGGCATGGACCCGGAATACACGGTGCTGGGCCGCGTGGCGCGCCGCATCTGGGCGGTCGCGCTGCGCGACAAGTACGGCGCGAACGAGCGCAGCCAGAAGCTGAAATACCACATCCAGACCTCGGGCCGCTCGCTGCATGCGCAGGAAATCGACTTCAACGACATCCGCACGACCTTGCAGGCGCTGATCGCGATCTACGACAACTGCAACTCGCTGCACACCAATGCGTATGACGAGGCGATCACCACGCCAACCGACGAATCGGTACGCCGCGCTCTTGCGATCCAGCTGATCATCAACCGCGAATGGGGCCTGGCGAAGAACGAGAACCCGAACCAGGGCTCCTTCATCATCGAGGAACTGACCGACCTGGTCGAGGAAGCGGTGCTGCAGGAATTCGAGCGCATCGCCGAGCGCGGCGGCGTGCTGGGCGCAATGGAAACCGGCTACCAGCGCGGCAAGATCCAGGAAGAGTCGATGTACTACGAGCACCTGAAGCACGACGGTACGCTGCCGATCATCGGCGTCAATACTTTCCGCAATCCGAAGGGCGACGCGACGCCGCAGTCGCTGGAACTGGCACGCTCAACCGACGAAGAAAAGCAGTCGCAACTGAAACGCCTCGCCGACTTCCATGCACGCCATGCGAAGGAAGCGCCGGCGATGCTGCAAAAATTGCAGCAGGCGGTGATCGACAACGAAAATGTGTTCGCCACGCTGATGGACGCGGTACGTGTGTGCTCGCTGGGGCAGATCAGCACCGCGCTGTTCGAGGTTGGCGGCCAGTATCGCCGCAGCATGTAAGCCTTTCGCACATCGCTCTTTAATGCCATCCCGGCCATGCTCTGGCCGGGATGGCATTTTCTTTTCTTGTTTTGCATTTATGTCATTAAAAGCTTCTTTTCGGGAACATTCCGACCTTTCATCGGCCCAATCCCCTCTTCCGTTGCGTTGAGCAAAAGAACGCCATCTGACAACACACGGTTACAATGTGCACCGGCCGAGCCGCATGCCAGCGTTGGCAATGCGATTCAGGCCGTTCCTTTTTTTCCAAGGACCGAGTTTGAAACGCGTACTGATTATCCGTCCCTCCGCCATCGGCGATGTGGTCTTCGCTTCTCCGTTTCCGGCCGCGATCAAGCGCAGCTATCCGGACGCGCATGTCGCATGGCTGATCGAGCCGGGAATCGATGCCCTGATTGCCAATGATCCTTGCGTGGACGAGCGCATCCTGTTGCCAAAAACAGAATGGAAAAAACTCTGGCGCGCAGGCCGTCGGCTGGAAGTGCTGCGCCAGATTGCCGGATTGCGCCGCCAGTTGCGGGAACGCCAGTTCGATACCGTACTCGACCTGCAGGGCTTGCTGAAAAGCGGCCTGCTGGGCTATCTCGCCGGCGCACCGCGCCGCATCGGCCTCGGTTCGCGCGAAGGCAGCCAATGGCTGATGACAGAAGTGCTGCCACGCGGCGGCGATCCGGCACGCATCAGTTCGGAATACCTGCATCTGGCGCAGCATCTCGGCCTGGATTGCCGGGACTTCCTGCCGCAACTGCAACTCAATCCGGACGCGGAAGCCAGGGCACTGGAACTGCTTGCCAAACATAAGCTTGCGCCCGGCCGCTACGCGGCCTTTGCCGCATTTACCACCCGGCCGCAAAAACACTGGTTCACCGATGCGTGGCAACGTCTTGCGCCGCTGGTCCAGCAACAGACCGGCCTGATTCCGGTGCTGCTGGGCGGCCCTGCAGACCGGGAAGCGGCAGCAGCCATCGTAGAGGGTGCGCCGGGCATCGTGAATCTGGTAGGCCAAACCGGCTTGGGCGAAGCGGCAGCGCTGGTGCGCCATGCCGGCGCATTAATCGGCATCGATACCGGCCTCACACACATGGGCATCGCGTTTTCTGTGCCGACGATCGCGATATTCGGCTCCACTTGCCCCTACACCGTCACCGGCCGCAGTAACGCGCGGGTAATCTGGCTCGGCATGGCCTGTTCGCCCTGCCGTCGCAAGCCCACCTGCGGCGGTGCATGGACCTGTCTTCGCGACATCACCGCAGAACGCGTGATGGGCGAACTGAGCATCGCCTTGCAACAAGAAAAAGCGGGACAACAAGCATGAAGGTATTACACATCGAAGCGGGCAAGCATTATTACGGCGGCGCACGCCAGGTGGCTTACATCATCGAGGGGCTGGCCGCGCGCGGTGTCGAGAATGTGCTGGCCTGTCCTCTGGGCGCAGACATAGGCGGCGCGGTCGGTGCCAGCGCAGAAGTGCATGAACTGAAGATGAGCGGTGACCTGGATATCGGCGTGACTTCACGGCTGTCTAAGTTGATCCGCGCAACCCGTCCGGACATCGTCCATGTGCACAGCCGTCGCGGCGCCGATTTGTGGGGCGGGCTCGCCGCCCGCATCACGGGCACGCCCTGCGTGCTGTCGCGGCGGGTGGACAATCCGGAGGCACGCTGGCAGGTGGCACTGAAATACCGGCTGTACGACCATGTCATCACCATTTCCGAAGCGATCCGTCAGGTATTGCTGTCCGAGGGTTTAGCGCCAGCCAAGGTCAGCTGCGTGCGCAGCGCCGTTGACGCCGCCCCGTATCTGGCGCCGGTGAACCGGGCTGCGTTCCTGCAGGAGTTTCGTCTGCCTGACAACGCCATCGTCGTTGGCATGGTGGCGCAACTCATTCAGCGCAAGGGCCATTTTTATCTGCTCGAAGCCCTCGACGCCCTGCGTGGCGATTACCCGAACCTGCGAGTCCTGCTGTTTGGCAAAGGACCATTGCAGGCCGAGCTGGAAGCCGAGATCGCCCGCCGCAACTTGGGCAGCATTATTTCCCTGGCCGGTTTCCGTACCGATCTGCCCCAGTGGCTGGGAGGGCTGGACATACTGGCGCACCCGGCAGACATGGAGGGCCTGGGTGTATCGTTACTGCAGGCCTCTGCTGCAGCCATACCGATTATCGCCAGCCGCGCCGGCGGCCTACCGGAAGCGGTGGTGGACGGCGTGAACGGGTTATTGATTCCTCGCGGCGACATTGCGGCACTGGGCAGCGCATTACGCCGCTTGCTCGACGATGCGGCACTTCGCAAACGGATGGGCGAAGCCGGCCGGGAAAGAATCCTGTCCGAATTCTCGGTCGAGGCGATGGTGAACGGCAATCTTGCAATTTACAACACCGTATTAAAGAAGTCTTTACGTGCAAGCGCGTTCTGATTCACTACAATTTCTGAAGAAATACTGCAAAAATGCGCGGCAGCGTCAAACGCTTTAGCGAAAGATGTGCTGACCGCAGATTGCATTAAGGAGAAAGCTTGAAAGTCACCATCATTGGCACCGGATACGTAGGATTGGTCAGCGGCGCATGCCTCGCTGAAGCAGGCAACCATGTGTTGTGCCTGGATCTGGACGAAAAAAAGATCGCTGTACTCGAAAATGGCGGACTTCCCATTCACGAGCCTGGCCTGCTGGATCTGGTACGGCGGAACAAGGCGGCAGGGCGCCTGCAGTTCACGACGGATATCGACAAGGCCGTCTCGCATGGCACGATCCAGTTCATCGCCGTCGGAACGCCTCCGGAGGAGGATGGTTCCGCCGATCTGAAATACGTGCTGGCTGCGGCCCGGAATATTGGCGAGCGCATGACCGACTACAAAGTCATCGTCGACAAAAGCACGGTACCGGTAGGCACAGCAGACAAGGTCAAATCCGTTCTTGCAGAAGCACTGGGCAAACGCAAGCTGGATATTCCGTTCAGTGTTGTCTCCAATCCCGAGTTCCTGAAGGAAGGTGCGGCGATCGAAGATTTCATGCGTCCCGACCGGATCATTGTCGGCGGCGACGACGAGAATGCGCTCCACCTGATGCGCGCTTTGTATGCGCCATTCAACCGGCACCATGACCGCCTGATCGTGATGGATGTGCGCAGTGCCGAACTGACCAAATATGCGGCAAACGCGATGCTGGCCACCCGCATCAGCTTCATGAACGAGCTTGCCAATGTGGCCGACCAGCTTGGGGCGGACATCGAGATGGTTCGCCACGGCATCGGTTCCGATCGTCGCATCGGTTATGACTTCCTGTATGCCGGCTGCGGCTATGGCGGCTCCTGCTTCCCGAAAGATGTGAGGGCGCTGATCAATACCGCGAAGGAAGACGGCAACATTACGCTCAACATCCTGAACGCTGTCGAGCAAGCTAACAACGCGCAAAAGCATGTGTTGGGAAACAAGATCAAGGCGCAGTTCGGCAAGGACCTGAGTGGAAAAAGATTCGCCATCTGGGGCCTGGCATTCAAACCCAATACCGACGACATGCGCGAAGCACCGAGCCGCACATTGATTGCGGATTTATTCGATGCCGGCGCAACCGTTACCGCCTACGATCCGGTCGCCATGCAGGAAGCGCGCGCGCTGTTCGGTGATGACGCCCGGTTCCAGACGGCGGATAACATGCTGGCCGCATGCGAGGGCGCGGATGCACTCGTGATCGTCACCGAATGGAAAGAGTTCCGCAGCCCGGATTTCGATGCACTGAAAGGCGCGCTGAAGAACCCGGTGATTTTCGACGGACGCAATCTCTACGATCCGGAACTTCTGAGTACGATGGGAATCACCTATCTGGCGATTGGCCGCAACAGTCAGTCGGTGGCATGCAAGCGCCAGCCGGAATGATGCCCGTATCTGCGCCTCCCGTACCTCCAGCCCCTGCTGCGCTTATTTCCTGGAGCGGCGGCAAGGATTCCTGTCTCGCACTATGGCGCGCCCGCCAGTCCGGCATGACGCTGCGCCGCCTGATCACCGCACTGGATGAAGCCGGCGAAAGCTCGCGTTCGCATGGCGTGCCACCGGATCTGATCCGGGCGCAGGCGGACGCACTCGGCATGGAAATGCGCTTCTACGAAACTTCGTGGCAGAACTACGAAGAAAAATTCATCAGCACCCTGCGCGACGCTCGCGCTGACGGCATCACCCACGCGGTATTCGGCGACATCGATCTGGTGCCGCATCGCGAGTGGGAAGAAAAAGTCTGCGCACAGGCGGACATCGCACCATGCCTGCCCTTGTGGGGCGAGCCGCGCCGGCAACTGGTCGATGAATTCCTGTCCCTTGGTTTCAAGGCCGTGGTGGTATGCGTCAACGGCAACCATCTTGGCGAAGAATTCTGCGGGCGCGAATTCGATGCAGCCTTTCTGGCCGACCTACCCGCGAACGTCGATGCCTGCGGCGAGAACGGCGAATTTCACACCTTTGTATACGACGGCCCGGCTTTCACCCGGCCGGTCGCATTCCAGCGCGCCGATAAGCTGCACTACCAGTCCCCGGCCGAGTTCGGCAACATTCCGTATTACTTTCAGCGACTGAGCTGCGCCTGACGCGGGACATGGACATTGCGCGCCGCCAGTTGCGTCAGCGGCGAGCATTTCCACTCAGGCACCTCCAGTGTCTTCGTCGCCTTGCGCAAGTAGGGTCCATCCTCATGCCCGGCCAGCGTGAATCCCATGCGGGATATCAGCCGGAGCATCGTCGTATTTTCCGCCAGAATATCCCCCTCGATCCGTTCAATGCCGGCTGCGCGCGCAATGCACATCAGCGTTCGAATCAGATGCCTGCCGAGGCCAGCACCTTGCCAGGCATCCGCAACGACCACCGCGAAATCGCATCGCTGCGGATAGGGCTCGGCGACATATTGTGCCATCGCGATAGCGGATGCATGATCGTCCTGCCGGATAAGTGCCAGCAGCGTCATCGCCTCTGTCGGATCATGCTGTGTAAAGCGCGCCAGCATATCGGGCGGTAGTTCATGCAGCGGATAGAAGAAACGATGGTAACGGCTCTGCAGCGACAATCCCTGTACCAGTTCCTGCAGCAACGGACCATCTTCTGCGCGAGCGGCGCGCAGAAGAACGGCGGTGCCGTCGCGCCATCGCCAGATATCATGCATCTCGCCGCTATTCGATCCTCCCGGTGGTGCACGCAGGCTAAATGAAAGGTGCGGCTTCCAGTTCAGCCGCCATGGAACAAGGCTGCCCATGATGCCCTCCGGTCATGCAAGCGATAGATGCGGCGCAGCTCTTGAAGCGATCGCAGAAGTACGACCGGCGACGCGCGTCAATCTAATACGGGTTGCTCCTTTTGCCATCAGGGGCGACAACAGCGCGTGGCTATTGCGATCCAATACGAAACTGTCTCCGGGCCGGAGCACGATATCGCGCACATCGCCATCTTGTGTAATCCATACATTTCCCTCAAGCGCGCGAACACTCCAGCCAGCGGCGCGACGCAAGTGCAGGTGCTGCCTCTCATCCAGCTTGAACACTCCTTCGTGCGGATGCCCTTCCTGCACGGGGGTGGACGCCTCATCGTGGATAACGCGGGCTTGTGGCACGTCGGCCTTGTGGGCGGCTGCTTTCATGGTGTATCTCCTTTTGCGAGAGTGGCAACGGGAATCCGTCGCCTCCATGAAGCACAGTATGGTTTGTCCTTATATATTTACAATTACATAAATTTGAATAATATTGTTTCCATATATGGACAATAGGAGGCCCCATGGAACGGCTTGAGGAAATGATGACCTTTGCCAAAGTGGTCGAAACCAGGAGCTTTTCGGCGGCGGCACAGGCGCTCGCAACATCGAAGTCGCTGGTCAGTAAGCAGATCGGCAACCTGGAAAGTGCGCTGGGCGTGCGGCTGCTGAATCGCACGACGCGACGCATGAGCCTGACGGAAATCGGTGCGGCCTACTACGAGCACTGCGCACGCATTGCGCAGGAAATCGATGCGGCAACGCAAACCGTCACCCAGTTGCAGGCGGAACCACGCGGCGTGTTGCGCATCACCTCGCCGGTCATCTTCGCCTCCTTGCATCTTGCGCCGGCAGTGACTACCTTTCTGCGACGTCATGAACACGTCGAGCTGGAGCTCAATGCAAGCGACCGCATCATCGATATCGTCGATGAAGGATATGACCTGGCAATCCGCATTACCGACCATCCGGCGCCAACCATGGTGGCGCGCAAAATCGCACCGGTGCATTGGGTCACCTGCGCATCGCCCGCCTATCTTGAACGTTACGGCACGCCGCAGACACCGCAGGAACTGAACAAGCATCACTGCCTGCTGCATCAGGGCATGCCTTCTTTGCCCAGCGGCTGGCGCTATCAGGTCGGAAACAGGGAAATCTTGTTGCAGCCCGGCGGCAAATGCCGGGTCAACAACTCGGAAGTTTTGCTGCAACTCGCTCTCGACGGCATGGGTATTGTGCTGTTCCCGACTTATGTTCTCGGCCAGCATTTAAAGAGCGGACGCCTGGTGCAGATACTGCCGGACAGTATCGCTAATGCGGGCAGCGCGCTCTATGCCACTTACCAGCCGAACCGCTACATGCAGCCTAAAGTACGCGCATTCATCGATCACCTGATGGAACATTTCGGATCGGAACCGGATTGGGACAAGTATTAAATGCCCGCACAGGTAAGCAACTTTTCCTGCTGCCATCGACATATTGAAAGAACTGTAACTCTTTATTTTTTGCGCGCCGCATCAATGCGCGCCTGACTAGACTTGGTTCCTGCAGTGCCTTTATTCACCTTTGAAAGAAAGGATGTCTCGCATGAACAAGCTTATTCCCCTGTTGATCTCTGGCCTGTTTGCCACCTCTGTCTTTGCCACGACCGTGGCTCCAGCCGACAAATCATCCGGCAGCAGTACAAGCGCCGAAGAGAAAGCCCAGAGCAAGGCCGACATCAAGCTCAGAAAGGAAACTGCCAAGGCAGACGAGAAGGCCGAGAAAGCAGACGCAAAAGCCAATGTGGAAAAAGTAAAAGCCGATACCAAGGCAGCGAAGAAGAAGGCTGACGCGAAGGAAGATAAAGCCGAAGCTGCCGCGGATGCCAAGGCTGACAAGGCCGAAGCCCGTACTGACAACGCTGCTCACAAGAAGTAAGCACGAGAGGTATGCAAAACAAGGCGGGCCCACTTTGGCGGGCCCGCTTTTTCATATGCAAGCCGGAAATCGATGTGCCGAAGGCGCTGAAAAATCTAGCCTGCAAACTGGCGCAGTCCATCCAGGTCCAGAACGGTAATGCCGCCGTATTCCGCCTTCACCAGCCCCGCTTCCTCCAGCACTTTCAGCGAGCCGTTGACGCGCTGGCGCGAAGCGCCGCACAGGTAGCCGATCTCTTCCTGCGAAATCTTCAGCTTCAGACTGATGCCCGGGTTCAGATGCGGATTGAACAAGGCGGCAAGGCAGCGCGCCAGCCGCGCTGTCGTGTCGAGCATGCGGTCAAATTCAACCAGTGAAATAAACATCCCGAGGCGCTCGTTAAGCAGCGTCATGACGAAGCGGTTGAAACCGATGCTGTTATCAAGCAGCCAGTGGAAAGTGGTGCGCGGCATCAGGGCCAGACGGGTGTCGCGCAATGCGATGACGTCGTACTGGCGCGGCGCGGTCTTCAGCAAAGATCCTTCACCGTACCAGGCACCGCCGAGCACACCGGTGAACGTGATGATTTTTCCTTGCGGTGAGACACAGCTCATCTTGAGCAGGCCGTCGATCAGGCCGATCCAGTAATCGACGGATTCGCCCTTGCGGCAGGCATAGTCGCCGGCCGGCACGAAGTGCTCGATCACTTCGGCTTCGACGCGAGCCATTTGCTCGGCTGTCAGCGACTGTGTCCAGGGGGCTGAGCGGAGCGCATCAATAAGCGAAATATCGGTTAAGTTCATTATGCCCAATCATCGGCCGGGATAGGGATAAGCGGCAGCCCTGCGGCTGGATCATATACGCAGCCTTGAACTGTGCCAAGCGCGGTAAACAGCCGCTGCGAATTGCTGGGATAATGCCATGGCATCGCGCAGACCGGAAAATGACTGGACGATCGCAGCCGCAGTTCTTCACATTTACCCCTTTCCGCCAAACCATCCGCCATGAATGCAGGAATGCTCTACGCTGCCACAGCCTATGCGTTATGGGGAGTATTCCCGCTCTACTTCAAGGCACTTCAGGAAATTGCGCCGTTTGAAATCCTGGTGCACCGGATGGTCTGGTCACTCGCATTCCTCGCCGTCGTACTGGCCGTGCGCAGGCACTGGGGCTGGCTTGGAAGCACGCTACGGCAACCGAAGATACTCGCCGGCTTTGCGGCTAGCGCCCTTCTTTTATCGAGCAACTGGTTCATCTATATCTGGGCCGTCAACCATGGCAGGGTGGTCGATGCCAGCCTCGGTTACTTCATCAATCCGCTGTTCAATGTGCTGCTCGGTTCCGTCTTGCTGCACGAGCGGCTCAGAGCGGTCCAGTGGACGGCGGTGGCGCTGGCCGCATGCGGCGTGGCCTGGCTGACATGGCAAGGCGGCGGCCTGCCGTGGATTGCATTGCTTCTAGCGGCGACCTTTGCGCTATACGGCCTGTTGCGAAAAACGGCGGCGCTGGGCACGCTGGAGGGGCTGGCGCTGGAAACCCTGCTGCTGTTTCCACTCGCCGCCGTCTATCTGGTGCTGCTGACAATGGAGGGACGCAATAGCTTTGCGACGGCCTCCACCGGCACGCAATGGCTGCTGGCAGCGTCCGGGCCAATCACCGCGATTCCGCTGCTGCTGTTTGCGGCAGGCGCGCGCCGCATTCCACTGTCCCTATTGGGGCTGCTGCAGTACATCGGGCCTACCCTGCAACTGCTGCTGGGCGTGTGGCTGTACCACGAGCCCTTCGGCGGCATGCGCCTGGCCGGTTTCGCGCTGATCTGGAGCGCGCTTGCCGTGTATTCGCTGGAAAGCTTGTGGCAGACATGGCGGGCGCGACAGGGGGCACGCAATTCACCATAAAAAAAGCCGGTCTGATGACCGGCTTTTTTGTGGGTGCAGCGGATGCTTAGAAGCGGTAGCCGATGCCGACGCCGACCAGCAGCGGGTCAATCTTGACCGCACTGATCTTGGCGCCATTTTGCATGACGTCGCTACGGATCTGCATTTTCTTCACGTCGAGGTTGATCGACCAGTTTTTGTCGAGTTTGTAATCAAAACCGGCTTGCAGAGCAAAGCCAAAGCTATCGTTTTCCAGGTCGCCTGCGCCGCCGAGCAGTTTCACGCTGGAGATGCGGGTGTAGTTGACGCCGGCACCGACGTACGGGCTGAACTTGGATTCCGGCGTGAAGTGGTATTGCAAGCTGAGCGTCGGTGGCAGGTGCTTGAAGGTGCCGATCTTAGCGCCATCCAGATATACCTTGTGCTTCTGCGGATACGTTAGGATCAATTCAGCGGCGATATTCGGTGTAAAGAAATAGGAGATATCGACTTCGGGAATGGTCTTGTTGCTAACGGTGATGCGGTCGGAAGCGCCTGCGCCGCCAACCGGATCCGATTTGTTCGCCGTATCAATGTTGACAACACGTGCACGGACCAGCCATGGGCTTTGCTGCGCCATTGCTTCGGTAGTAATGAAACCGAGTGCGGCCAGAGCCAGAACTACTGCAGATTTTTTCATTTTCTTCCTCTTAGAAAGTTGGCTTGTGTAAAAACTGCAGATCAGTTTATTGATTTGAATCAAGAGCTTGATTGATCCAAATCAAATTCTCCCTACATTGAATAGGGCTTATGGCTTTTAGGGGTATTCCCTGCTGCCACTCTCCCCCTTGCCCTGCCTGCGGCCTTCTTTGCCCGCTGAGCCACGCCATCGGGTATCCTTGCACTCTTCCTTTTCATCCGTTTCATCACCCGGTATTCCTATGGCTCAATACGTCTACACCATGAACCGCGTGGGCAAGATCGTCCCGCCCAAGCGGCAAATTCTCAAAGACATTTCCCTTTCCTTTTTTCCCGGCGCGAAAATCGGCGTGCTCGGCCTGAATGGTTCCGGCAAATCGACGCTGCTCAAGATCATGGCCGGCATCGA
>DATFAZ010000187.1:0-16659 GCA_035254105.1 Noviherbaspirillum sp.
GGAAATCGGCCTGGCGTTCGACGGTGATGGCGACCGCCTCGGCGTGGTCACGAAAGATGGCCAGATCATTTATCCAGACCGGCAGCTGATGCTGTTTGCGCAAGACGTGCTGACGCGCCATCCGGGCAAGGAAATCCTGTATGACGTCAAATGCACGCGCCACCTGGCCCCCTGGGTGGCCCAGCATGGCGGTGTGCCGCTGATGTGGAAGACTGGGCATTCGCTGGTCAAGGCGAAGATGCGCGAAACCGGGGCGCCCCTGGGCGGCGAGATGAGCGGCCATATCTTCTTCAAGGACCGTTGGTACGGCTTCGATGACGGCTTGTATGCGGGCGCGCGGCTGCTGGAGTTGCTGTCGCGGGTGGCCGATCCGTCGGCGGTGTTGAATGCGTTGCCGCAATCGGTGAGCACGCCGGAGTTGCAATTGAAGCTGGAAGAGGGCGAGAACTTTGACTTGATTGCCCAACTGCAGCAGGAGGCGCGTTTTCCTGATGCCGAACAGATCGTGACGATCGACGGTTTGCGCGTCGAGTATGCGGACGGCTTCGGGCTGGCGCGCTCGTCGAACACCACGCCGGTGGTGGTGATGCGCTTCGAGGCCGAGACGGCGGAGGCGCTGCAGCGCATCCAGGCCGAGTTCCGCCGTGTGATCCTGGCCGCAAAGCCAGATGCCGTGTTGCCGTTTTGAGAGGCTGAGAAGCACTCATATTCCATCATCTTCCGGGAAACGTTCAATACTTCCGATACGCCGGTAGCGCGATCGGAAGTATTGTTTCGTTGCTAAGGCGTCTTGCTGAAAGCTTGCCGGTTCGCACGGACAGGGCATAATGCCGCAGAATCTGTTTTTCACCTTATGCGGCCTCTTTTTCACTAATGCGTTTTTTCTATTCGATTGCCTGGTGGCTGGCACTGCCGCTCGTTCTGCTGCGCCTTTGGTCGCGTGGGCGCAAGGAGCCAGGTTATCGCCAGCATATGGCCGAGCGGTTTGGCTTTTATAAGTCCGTTGCCGCTGGATATTCGCAGTCCATGCTTTGGATTCATGCGGTGTCAGTCGGCGAAACACGGGCCGCCGAGCCGCTGGTGGAGGCGCTTCTCCACGCCTATCCTGAAAATACTATTCTGCTGACGCACATGACGCCGACCGGTCGGGCGACCGGAAAGTCCTTGTACGGCAAGCACGAATCGCGCGTCGTGCAATGCTACCTGCCTTATGACACCGGCTGGATGGTCGGGCGCTTCCTGCGTCGTTTCACCCCCCGCATTTGCATACTGATGGAGACCGAGGTATGGCCGAATGTGATGGCACAGTGCGTGCGCTATCGGGTGCCGGTTGCGCTGGTTAATGCACGTCTGTCGGAACGTTCACTGGCGAAGGCTCAAAAACTATCCGCGCTGATGGGCGAAGCGGCTCGCGCGATGTCTTGCGTTGCGGCGCAGACGGAAGCGGATGCAAAGCGCTTGCGCCAGATGGGGGCAGGCAACGTTCATGTAACCGGCAGCATCAAGTTTGACGTGACCCCGCCAGACGGTGCACTGGTTAAAGGCGCTGCCTTGCGCAGTCAGATCGGTGCGCGGCCAGTGCTGCTATGTGCAAGCACGCGCGATGGCGAGGAGGCCCTGATTCTTGAGGCGTGGATGAAATCCGGTTTTAAGAACGAACTACTTGTGATCGTGCCGCGCCATCCGCAGCGTTTCGAGGAAGTGGCTCGCATGATTGAAGCACGCGGCCTGACGATGCGTCGCCGTTCTGTATTGGGGGAAGCGGCGCTGCCTGGCGATATACAGGTGCTGCTGGGGGATTCGATGGGCGAAATGTTTGCTTATTACGCCGCTTGCGATGTTGCTTTCATTGGCGGCAGCTTGCTGCCGCTTGGCGGGCAGAATCTCATCGAGGCGTGTGCTGTCGGCAAACCTGTGCTTATCGGACCGCACACGTTTAACTTCAGCGTGGTGACCGAGGATGCCATTGCTGCTGGCGCAGCTGCGCGTGTTACCGATGCCGTAGCGATGGTGGGTGAAGGCATGCAGCTGTTGCATGACGATGCCGGGCGCAGTGCGATGGGCGTGAAGGCAGCGGCATTTGCGCAGCAACACCGCGGTGCGACTGAGCGGACGATGGCGTTGCTGCAGCAGTTTTTATGAACCTGATTTTTGCCTGAGTTTTGTTGCTCTATGTCGCATGAAGTCATCCGGCGTGCGGTGAAGCACGACCGGATGAGATTCTACGGAACGGTCAGGAAATGGATCGGGTTTTATTTAGCCGTAGCAGCGGCTGCCCTCGTCTCATTCAGGCCGCCGCCCAACGAACGATACAAGTCGATACCGTTGGTCAGGCGCAGTAAACGAACCTGGATAAGCGTCTGCTGCGCAGCGAACAATTCACGTTGTGCGTCGAGCACATCCAGCGAGCTCGACACGCCATTCTCATAACGCAGTTCCGCCAGCTTCAGTCGTTCGGCCTGTGCTTCCTGTACTGCGCGCTGGGCGTCGATTTGCTCGTCCAGTGTGGCGCGTGCAGCAAGCGCATCAGCGACCTCACGGAATGCGACCTGAATCGACTTCTCATACTCCGCTACCGCAACATTGTTGCGTACTTGCGCCAGGCTCAGATTGGCCCTGTTGCGGCCTGCATCGAATATCGGCAGCACCAGTTGCGGTGCGAATGACCATGTACGCGAGCCAGCATCAAACAGGCCGGACAGCTCGTTGCTTGCGGTGCCAATGCCCGCTGTCAGAGAAATGCGCGGGAAAAACGCAGCACGGGCGGCACCGATGTTGGCATTGGACGCGACCAGTCGCTGTTCGGCAGCACGGATATCGGGACGACGTTCCAGCAGATCTGAGGGCAGGCCGGCCGGAATGTCGGTGACGATGTTTTGCTCGGAAAGCGACTGCGCCGCCGGCAGGCTTGCCATTTGCGTACCGACCAGCAGGTTCAATGCGTTTGCGGCCTGGGCGCGCTGGCGCGTCAATGTTGCCAATGATGCGCGTGCCGATTGCACCAGCGTCTCATTCTGTCGCAGGTCGAGCGCCGAGGATGCGCCGACGTCGAAGCGCTGTTTCGCCAGCTTGTAAGCGGTTTGACGGCTTTCGTAGGTCTTGCGCGCCAATTCATATTGTTCGTCGAATGCGCGCTCGGCGAGGTAGGCTTTTGCGACTTCCGCCACCAGCGTGATCCGGGCGGAACGGGCGGCTTCCTCGGTGGCGAGGTATTGCGCCAGAGCGGCATCATTCAGGCTGCGTACACGGCCGAAAAAATCCAGTTCGAACGACGCCAGGCTCAGGCCGACCTGATAACTGCTGCTCACAGTCGATACACCGCGCGGCGAAATATCGGCCGGTGTACGTCCTCGCGATCCGCTTGCGGTTGCGTTGAGGTTGGGCAGCAGGTCGGCTGACTGGATGTTGTACTGTGCGCGTGCTTCCTCGATGCGCAGCGCCGCGACGCGCAGGTCGCGGTTGTTCACAAGCGCCGCTTCTACCAGAACCTGAAGGCGCTGGTCCGGAAAAAATTCGCGCCAGCCGGTATCGGCGTCAATCGCGCTAGCCTGGCCCGCTTCTGCAGGATAGGCTGCGGCGATTGGGGCCTCCGGCCGCTCGTAGCGGGGCGCAAGAGAGCAGCCCGTTAGCACGCCAGCGGACAGCAGGAGAATTGTGAGTTTTTTCATCATGGCTTGTTTTCCTCCTGCAGATGCAGGTGTTCCATATAGAAGCGCCGCTGCCGTTCGCTGCCCTTGAAACGCTTGCGGATGACGACGAAGAATACCGGCACCAGGAACACGGCCAGCACCGTTGCGGTAATCATGCCACCCATCACGCCAGTACCGATGGCGCGCTGGCTGGCAGAGCCGGCGCCGCTGGCGATCACCAGCGGCAGCACGCCGAGGATGAAGGCGAGCGAGGTCATGATAATCGGGCGGAAGCGCAGGTGCACCGCTTCCAGCGTTGCTTCGATCAGGCCTTTGCCTTGCGCCTGCAAGTCTTTCGCGAACTCGACAATCAGGATTGCGTTCTTCGCCGACAGGCCGATGATCGCGATCAGGCCGACTTTGAAGTACACGTCGTTCGGCAGGCCGCGCATCGTCGCAAAGAGCAGGGCTCCGAGAATGCCAAGCGGTACCACCAGCAGCACCGAGATCGGGATTGTAGTGCTTTCATACAGCGCGGCCAGCACCAAGAACACCGCCAGCAAGGACAGTGCGAACAGCGCCGGTGCCTGTGCGCCGGAAGTCTTTTCTTCCAGCGACTGGCCAGTCCACTCCAGGCCGATACCTTGCGGCAGCTTGGCCACCAGCTGTTCCATTTCCTCCATCGCCTCACCGGTACTGCGGCCGGGTGCGGTGGCGCCGGAAATCTTCATCGCCGGATAACCGTTGTAGCGGAATAGTTGCACCGGTGCGACGATCCATTCCGACGTGGTGAACGAGGAGAACGGCACCATGTCGCCTTTTGCATTGCGCACATACAGCTTCTGCAGGTCTTCAGGCTGCACGCGCTTGGGCGCATCTGCCTGCACGATCACGCGCTGCTGCCGGCCTTGGTTCGGGAAGTCGTTGATGTACGACGAGCCAAGTGCGGTCGACATCGTGCTGTTGATGTCCGCAAAGCTGACTCCCAGCGCATTGGCTTTGTCGCGGTCGATGTTGAGCTGCAGTTGTGGCGTGTCTTCCAGGCCTTCCGGGCGCACGCCTGCAACGATCTTGCTTTGCGCGGCCAAGCCGAGCAGCTGGTTGCGCGCCGCAAGCAGCGCGTCGTGCCCCAGTCCCGAGCGATCCTGCAGGCGCATCGTGAAACCGGTCGCGTTGCCCAGTTCCATGATCGGCGGGGGACTCAGCGGGAACACGATCGCGTCCTTGATCTGCGAGAACGCGCCGAAGGCCCTGCCGGCGATTGCATCTGCGGAATTATCCTTGCCACGCTCGCTCCAGTCCTTCAGCGGGGTAAACACCAGGCCGGCGTTCTGGCCACTGCCGGAAAAGCTGAAGCCGGCGATGGCAATAACGTTGGCGACGGCTGGCTGCTTCATGTAGTACTGCTCGATCTGCTCCAACACCTGGAAGGTGCGGTTTGCGCTGGCACCCGGGGGAAGCTGTACGTTGGTGATCAGGAAGCCCTGGTCTTCCTGCGGCAGGAAAGAGGTCGGCATGCGCATGTATAGCAGTGCGACGCAAGCGAGGATCAGGCCGTATACCAGCAGGTAGCGCCCTGTCTTCGCAAGCATGCGGCCGACGAAGGATTGGTAGCCGACCGAGGTGCTATGGAAGCCGCGATTGAACCAGCCGAAGAACCCCTTCTTCTCATGATGGTGGCCGGCTTCGACCGGCTTGAGCAGCGTTGCGCATAGCGCTGGCGTCAGCGTCAAAGCCATCAATGCGGAGAAGGCCATCGACGCCACCATCGACAGCGAAAACTGGCGATAGATCGCACCGACTGCGCCGCCGAACAATGCCATTGGCAGGAACACCGCGATCAGCACCAGCGTGATGCCGATGATCGCACCCGTGATCTGGTCCATCGCCTTGCGTGTCGCTTCGCGCGGCGACAGTCCTTCCTCGCTCATGATGCGCTCGACGTTCTCCACCACCACGATCGCATCATCCACCAGGATGCCGATCGCCAGCACCATGCCGAACATGGTTAGCACGTTGATTGAGAAGCCCATCATCAGCATGGTGGCGAAGGTACCCATCAGCGCGACCGGCACCACGATGGTCGGGATCAGCGTGTAACGCATGTTCTGCAGGAACAGGTACATCACCAGGAATACCAGCAGGATCGCTTCCAGCAGCGTCTTGACTACTTCCTCGATCGAAATCTGGACGAAACGCGAGGTATCGTAGGGGATGTCGTACTTCACGCCGGACGGGAAGTACTTCGACAATTCGACCATGCGCGCGCGAACGCCGTCTGCAGTGGCGAGCGCGTTTGCAGTTGGCGACAGCTGCACGCCGATTGCCGCGTTCGGCTTGCCGTTCAGGCGCGCCGAGGTGCCGTACTGTTGTCCGCCGACTTCGATGCGGGCTACGTCGCGCAGGCGCACGGTTGATCCATCCGGATTGGCGCGCAGCACGATGTTGCCGAATTCCTCCGGTGTTGACAGCTGGCCGGTGACGACAATCGGCGCGGTGACCTGCAGGCTGCTCGGATTCGGCAGCTCCCCCAAGGTGCCCGAGGCGACTTGTGCGTTTTGCGTGCGGATTGCATTGGTTACATCGGCCGGCGTCAGCTTCAGGCCGACCAGCCTTGCCGGATCAATCCAGATGCGCATTGCGCGTTCGGTGCCGAACAGTTGCGCCTGCCCGACGCCGGGCACGCGCTTGATTTCGTTGAGCACATTGCGGGACAGGTAATCGCCCAGCGCCACCGGATCCATGCTGCCATCGGCCGACGACAGCGTGATCACCAGCAGGAAGTTGCTGCGTGCCTTCGTTACCTGCACGCCCTGTTGCGTTACCGATTGCGGCAGGCGGGCCTCGACACGCTTGATACGGTTCTGCACATCCACCGCGGCCAGGTCGGGATTGGTACCGGGCAGGAAAGTGATCGTAACCTGTGCCTGGCCATTGGCCTGCGCCTGCGATTCGACGTATTGCAGGCCTTCGGCACCGTTCATCTCCTGTTCGATCAGGCTGATGACGCTTTCATCAAGAACCTGTGCGGTCGCCCCTGGATAGGTTGCGGTGACAACGATCGACGGCGGTGCGATGGTTGGATACTGTGCGATCGGCAGCCGCGTGATTGACAGCGCGCCGGCGAGCAGGATGAAGATGGCGATAACCCAGGCAAAGACCGGGCGATCGATAAAAAACTTAGGCATGCGATGCTCCGTTATTTGGCCGGGGTTTTCTGCTCAGCTTGCGGCGTGGCGGGTTTTGCGGCCGCCTGCCCGGCATTTGCCGGTACGGCCGTCTTCCACGGCACTGGCTTCACAGGTGCGCCAGGCTTCACTTTCTGCAGCCCTTCCACTATCACGCGATCGCCTGCCTTCAGGCCTTCTGCAATGATCCAGGAATTGCCCTGTGTGCCTGCCGTCTTGACCGGCTGTGCTGCGACTTTGCCGTCTGCACCGACAAGCATGACCGCTGTGCCGGAAGGCGAGCGCTGCACCGCCTGTTGCGGTACCAGGATCGCGTTTTCGGTCGCGGCCTGTTCGAGACGGGCACGCACGTACAGGCCTGGTAACAGCATGCGGTCCGGATTCGGGAATTCCGCTCGCAGCGTGATTGCGCCGGAGCTTTCATCGACGGTCAGGTCGGAGAAGAGCAGCTTACCTGCATGCGGATACGGCTGGCCGTCCTCTGTCACCAGCGTCACCTTCGCCTGTTCCTTGCCGACGCGCTGCAGCTTGCCACTGGCCATTGCACGTTGCAGTTGCAGCACTTCGGTAGCGGACTGTGTCAAATTCACATAGATCGGATCGATCTGGCGAATAGTCGCCAGCGGGGTCGCTTCGCCTTGGCCGACCAGCGCGCCTTCGGTTACCTGCGCGCGGCCGATGCGGCCTGAGATCGGTGCGTTGACGGTGGCATAACCCAGGTTCAGCCGCGCGGTTTCCAGCGCAGCCTTCGTCGCTGCAACATCGGCTACCGCCTGCTTCTGCGCGGTCACCGCTTCATCATATTCCTGCTTGCTGATTGCATTGGTTTCAACCAGCGGCTTGTAGCGCTGTGCCTTCAGGCTGGTCTGTGCGAGGTTTGCTTCGGCGCGTGCCAGGTTTGCCTGCGCGCTGTTGTAGGTGGCCTGATAAGGCGCCGGGTCGATGCGAAACAGCACGTCGCCCGCCTTCACGTCGCTGCCTTCACGGTATACCCGTTTCTGCACGATGCCGGACACGCGTGCGCGTACCTGCGCGACTCGCGTTGCCTCCAGTCGGCCGGGAAGCTCGGTAGTCATGACAATGCGTTCCGGCGCAATCGTGACAATGGACACTTCCGGCGGAGGCGCGCCCGCGCCTTGTGCTTGTGCGCTCGGCATCTTGTCGCCGCACGCGCCCAGCAAAGACAAGATCAGGACGGCCGCAGCAACCTGCGGGATATGACGAATAGGCTTCATAGGGTCTCGCATCGAATATGAACTTATTTATAACGGGCGCAAATGCAAATTGGAAATGCTGAGGGTCCTGCAAAGGACTGCGCTGCGCACGTTCTTGTTTTTAATTGTGAAAGCGGTTTATTATACATACATGCGTGAATGTATGTTTTTCGCTTTGTGTCAAATTACTTACGATATGTGTCCCTCCAATAAATTCCTGTCGCAGAAATAGATTTCCCATGGCCAGAAGCACCAAGGAAGAAGCCCTTGAAACCCGCAACCGTATCCTCAATGCGGCTGAAGACGTATTCCATGAGAAGGGGGTAGGGTGCACTTCGCTGGCCGATGTGGCGAGCGCTGCCAATGTCACGCGCGGTGCGATCTACTGGCACTTCAAGAATAAGAGCGATGTGTTCGATGCGATGTGCGAGCGTGTACGCCTGCCGATGGAGGCGATGGTGGAGGCCAACGGCGAGGCAGGCGGCACTAATCCTCTGGGGCAGTTGCGCACCACTTATGTTTTCTTATTTCAGGAAACCGTAAGGAATAGCCATTCGCGCAAGGTATTCGACATCCTGTTCAATAAATGCGAATTCGTCAGCGAGGCTGACCCGATCATGATCCGGCAACGCGAATGCTTCTTGCAGGGCAGTAAAAACCTCGAGCGAATTTTGCGTAATGCGATAGCGCGGGAACAATTGCCTGCCGACCTTGATGTCAAACTGGCCGGGATTACCCTGCATGCGCAGATTGTCGGTTTGCTCAAGAACTGGCTGTTTTCGCCCAACAGTTTCGATCTAGCGGAAAATGCGGAAAAGCTGGCCGATACCTGTATCGATGTGTTGCGCTATGTGCCTTCCCTGAGGAAGTCACCGGCGAAAAACTGATCGCGCCCGGCATTTCCAGAACGCTGAGTTTGTGAAGGCGGCGGAATTGCGTTCAATTCCGCCGCTGCTTCTCAATTTGACTTAACTATTTTCCAGGAAGGTTTTGAGCCGGTCCGCGCGGGATGCATGGCGCAGCTTGGCCATTGCCTTTGATTCAATCTGGCGGATGCGCTCGCGGGTCACATCGAACTGCTTGCCGACTTCTTCCAGCGTTGCGTCGCTGCCCGTGTCGATGCCGTAACGCATGCGCAGAACCTTTGCCTCGCGCGATGGCAGGGAATCCAGCACATCCTTAATGACGCTACGCATCGAGGCATGCATGGCCGCATCTGCGGGCGCGACCGTCATGCTGTCCTCGATGAAGTCGCCCAGTTGCGAATCGCCATCGTCCCCCATCGGCATATCCATCGAAACCGGCTCTTTTGCGATCTTGAGGACTTCCTGGATTTTCTTTTCCGGCATGTCCATCTTTTTGGCAAGCGTAGCCACATCCGGTTCGGCGCCGGTTTCCATCAAAATTTGACGCGAGATGCGATTCATCTTGTTGATCGTTTCGATCATATGCACCGGCACGCGGATGGTGCGCGCCTGGTCAGCGATTGCACGCGTGATGGCCTGACGGATCCACCATGTCGCATAGGTCGAGAATTTATAGCCACGGCGGTATTCGAACTTGTCGACCGCCTTCAGCAGGCCGATGTTGCCTTCCTGGATCAGGTCGAGGAATTGCAGGCCGCGGTTCACATATTTTTTGGCGATCGAGATCACCAGGCGCAGGTTGGCCTCGGTCATTTCGCGCTTGGCCTGGCGGGCACGGGTTTCGCCGGTGATCATTTGCTTGTTGATCTTGCGCAGGTCCTGCAGTGGCAAGGCCATCTTGGTCTGCAGGTCGATCAGTTTTTGCTGATATTCCCTGATAGCGGGACTGTACCGGCGCAAGACCGGGCCATATGCCTGACCAAGGTCGGCTTCATGATCGACCCAGCCGAGATCGGTTTCATTGCCGGGAAAGGCTTTGATGAAACGCTCGCGCGGCATGCCGCATTTGTTGACCGCGATATCGAGGATCTGTTTTTCGATCTGGCGCACTTCATTGACTTGCGAGCGCAGCGAGTCACACAGCTTCTCGACCATTTTTGCGGTGAAGCGCATGCCGAGCAATTCGTTCGATACGGTGTGCTGGGCCTGCTGATAAGTGTCCGACTGATAGCCGCCGGTTTCTGCGGCGTTGCGCATCTGCTCAAACGCGGTGGCAATAACGGCAAACTTTTCCAGCACCGTTTTCCGCAACTGACCGAGTTGTTCTTCCGACAGGCTGGCGGCACCTGCGCCGACCGTGCTGTCTTCTTCCTCTTCCAGTTCGTCTTCCAGCGCGTCCTCATCCTCGTCCTCGTCCGCCGCAGCGTTCACGACCGGGGTGGGCACCTCCGCGGCTTCCGGATCGACCAGGCCGTCGATCAGTTCGTCGATCTTGATCTCGTCGTTCCTGATCCGTTCGACCTGGGCGAGGATCGTCGCAATCGATGCCGGGCAGGCGGAAATTGCCTGCATCATGTCCTTGAAGCCGCCTTCGATGCGGCGGGCGATTTCGATTTCGCCTTCGCGCGTCAACAGCGGCACCGAGGCCATTTCACGCATATACATGCGCACCGGATCGGTGGTGCGGCCGAAGTCGGCGTCGACCGTGGACAAGGCGGTGGTTACTGCAGCTTCTGCATCGTCATCATCGGCGGCAACCGGCGCGACGTTATCCGACAATAATAGTGTTTCAGCGTCGGGAGTCTGCTCGTAGACGGCGATGCCCATGTCGACGAACATTGCGATCAAGCCCTCCACCGATTCCTGCGCGGTTGCATCATCCGGCAGATGGTCATGAATTTCGGCGTGCGTGAGGTAACCGCGATCCTTGCCGAATCGAATCAGTGCAGCCATTTTTTTGCGGCGGATTTCGATTTCTTCCGCGCTCAACGCGGCTTCCGGAGAAGCGACATCCTTGCTTCCGGACTTACGGGCGCGTGCCTTGGAGGCGGCGCTGATTTCGGCGCGCTCCAGTGCATTGAGTGCACTGACTTCATCCTGCTCCGGCTTGAATTCGCTGGGCCGGCGTCCGCGCCGGGCGGGCGTCTTCACTCCCGGCAAAACGTACGACGAGGTATCGATTGCGGCAAGCGCAGATGGACTGGCCGAAGAACTGACTACAGAACTGGCCGTCGCGGCTGGTGCTTTGACGACTTTGGGCTCCGCCTCGATTTTCTTGGCAGCATTCGTGGCCGGTACTGTTTGCTGCGAGATATCGCCAGCCGGCTTGACCAGCGTCTTTGCCGCACTTTTGCGCACGACGACCGGAGATTGCGGCTGCGAAGCTGCTGCCGTTATGGCCGGAGCCTCTGCCGCCGGTGTGTCCTGCGGGGGCGTAGCTGCGCCTTCAGGTTCTGCCTTCGGCGCCACGGTGTTGGCGGCCAATCGCGAACGCCGGGTCACAACGGTGACCGCGCTAGACGTTTGCAGCGGATCGGCGGCGTGCGTCACAGTTCGCGCTGTTGCCGGGAGCGTCAATTTCGCTGAAGCCGGCTTCGCCGGTTTTGCAGTCAGGGTCAGAGTTTTAACAGGCTTTGTCATCACGTGAATATCGGAACGAAGCATTGCGTCATTCAGTCCGCAATCCACAGGATTGCGTTGGCCTCTGACGCGAAAGCGGTTGGCGAAAACAGGCCATGCACGCAATGGCGTGCGCTGTGCCGGGTTTTATGCACAAACCTTATTCGTTGGGGAAAAAAATATTGGTCAAATCGAAGCGAATTCCAAACTGTCCTGCAAAGAGCGTCAACGCGGTTAAGGGCCGCTGCTGAAACCGTGTGCAGATCAGTCAGCAAAGCAGAAGGGTGCGTATTATATGAGGCTTTGAGAAAAACTTCACGCCCTTGGTAAGAAAATTGCACAGCATTTTTTTCGATACCGGTAATTGCCGCTGTCAAGAACAAAGTTTCCGTTTCGGTAGTCATATGAATGGTGCGCAAGCATCCGGATAGTCCCGATCAAAGGAGAATGCATAGCCATGAAAAATCAAAAGAATTCGGACGCAAGCAGCACTGCCAAGCATCTGACGGCAAGGAAAACCGTATTGATTGGCCTTGCTGCGCTCGCCGCCGGTGCGTGGTTGTCGACAACGCAGCATCGGCAAAAGTTGCGCCGGTATGCCGACTTTGGAACGGAACGGCGCAATCCGCTGAACTTTTTCCTTGCCGGCCGGTTTCCGCATCGCCGGGAAATCGATCAAAGCGGCGCTCATCCACTGTTTGAACGTCGCCAGTCGGTCTACGACACTTATTGACCGCTTTTGCTAAACTTGCCTGCCGCCAGAAAGTTCCGTCATGGGAACTTTCTGGCGGCAGTGCGTCGGGTGGCGCAATAATGCGCCTGCAAGGGCGGTGTCCCCCGCATGCCACATTCGTGGCAGTCCAGGTGCCAGTAGTTGCTTCATCTGCAAGATAGATTGCGGTACATTGTCCATCGGCGCAGATGCTGTTGGCAGGGGGAGAGGGCAACACCCGGGAAAAAGAAGCGGCCTGCAGACGGCCGCAAAGGGAAACTAATGTTCAAAAAATGGATGTCTCTGCTGGTTAAGCAGACGCATGAGAAACCGTCGAAGAACGGTTGGTATGAGACAAGCACCGACGCTTTCGCAAGCACCCTGGTGCTTTACTGGCGCGACTTTGAGTGGGTCGTTTCGCCTGAGAGTCCTTCCGGGAAAGAACATATCCAACAGAACCGGCAATGGCGCGTGCGGCCTTGACTGGCCAGCGTCATGCGCCATCGGCTGGCCAGTCAAGGCCGCACGTAGCCAAACCCGCCTCCGCTTCTCTTTCATTCGCTTAATCTGCGCCAGATCCATTCCCGGCCATTTCATGAATCATCCACTTACCTTATCTACCGCATTAATGCTGGTCATCGCTCCGTTGCTGTGGGCCGGCAACGCCGTCGTCGGGCGCATGGTGCACGAAATGGTGCCGCCGATCACGCTGAATTTCCTGCGTTGGGCAATCGCATTGGTGATCCTGCTGCCGCTGGCTGGTTCAATCTTTCGCCGGGGTAGCGGGTTGTGGGCGCACTGGCGCCGGTTCGCCGTGCTGGGCTTGCTTGGGGTTGGACTGTATAACGCATTGCAATACCTGGCGCTGCAAAGTTCGACGCCGATCAATGTCACGCTGGTGGCGGGCAGCATGCCGGTATGGATGCTTCTTATCGGATCGATGTTCTTCGGTGCACGGGTTTCACCCAAACAGGTTGCCGGCGCTGCCTTGTCGGTCGCCGGCGTGCTGCTGGTGCTTTGCCGCGGCGAGTGGCATCAGTTGCTGGCGCTGCGACTGGTGCCGGGCGATCTGTACATGCTGCTGGCAACGATTGCCTGGTCCTTGTATAGCTGGCTGTTGACGGCGCGCCAGGACCCGGAAGATATTCGCGCCAACTGGGCCACATTCCTGCTGGCGCAGGTTGGCTTTGGGGTCGTCTGGTCCGGCGTCTTTGCCGGCGGCGAATGGATGATGGGCGATCCGCATATTTACTGGAGCTGGCCGCTGGTGGCTGCGTTGCTGTATGTCGCCATCGGCCCGGCCCTCGTCGCTTTCCGTTGCTGGGGCGTTGGTGTGCAGCGGGTAGGGCCGAATATTGCGGCGTTCTTCAGCAATCTCACGCCGCTGTTTGCAGCGGTCATGTCATCGGCCTTTTTGGGAGAGATGCCGCAGGCTTTTCATGCGGTGGCATTCGGCCTGATTGTCAGCGGCATCTTATTGTCATCGCGCCGCTGATTTCATTACTGCCAGGCCTGCGGCTGCTTCATATTGTGGCGTTCATGGCATATCGGCTCAAAACTGCTAGGCTATCATCGTCAATATGCCTCGATGA
The DNA here is from genome assembly GCA_035254105.1 of Noviherbaspirillum sp. GTDB lineage: Bacteria > Pseudomonadota > Gammaproteobacteria > Burkholderiales > Burkholderiaceae_D > Noviherbaspirillum. The sequence goes on from DATFAZ010000187.1 coordinate 13,821, forward strand.
CCGGATAGAAGTCAGTATCTTCTTTTCGCATCCGGTTATACAAAACCTTCAGCACACTATTTGCATCGGCGCGGAATTCTTCCGGGTTTTGTGAAACCGTGGATGCAGTATTCCATTTCCGGGCAAAGTTGACATAGGCAGCAGCAATGCTCGTCATTTCATCCTGAAATTTCTTTCCCATCCTGGCGAGTGATGCATTGTTGGCGTTTTGCAGGGCCGGATAAAGAATTTTGTCTTCGACGGCAAGATGCAATTTGATCGTGGAGCTCATCGAGATAATGGCTTGGGATATGTCAGCCGCATTCGCGGCGATGCCGCTCCTGACCAGTGCTCTCAAGATAGAAATGCAGGAAATGATGTCAGTATGCTGATGTTTAAATTTGTCGATGTTCATGAGACCTCCCGATAATTCTGTCCGTAACAGATTAAATATACTTGAGCGGGACAAGCGTATCCCCTCACTCAACAGCTTTGTGAGCTGCTGTGAAGAACTCATTCTAAACAGCAAAATTAAAACATGCAAATAAAATATATCTTTAAATCAATTCAAGCACGCCCTACTGCCAGAAGGGGATTTTGCAATTTAATGGAAAATTCCGCTGCTTAAAATTCAGCCCGCTATAGCGCACATATTTCCTGGATGAGCTTGAAAACCGATATCAAAAAGCGCGCGGTATGTACCCGGTGTTTGCGCCCGCAGCAGACTTGTATCTGTCATTGGATCACGCCGACGGTGCATGCAGTCGAGGTACTTATCCTGCAGCACCCATTGGAAGTCGCTAACGCAAAAGGCAGCGCGCGTCTTCTCCATTTGAGTCTGCCGCACAGCCAATTGATTGTGGGCGAAACCTTTGCAGAACAGGCATTGCACGAGTTACTGTATGCACCCTTCCCTTATCAGGAAGAAGTGCGCGCAGCGCCCCACCAGACGATCCTGCTCTATCCGCATACGCCCGGCAGCACTGCAGCCGGAATGCAGCAAGCGCCTCTCCTTGATCCGGCGCCACTACAGTATCCGGAAAAAACACGCCTTGTGATATTGGATAGCACCTGGCGCAAGAGCCGCAAGATGCTTTACGCGAATACTTTGCTTCAGGCGTTGCCGCGTCTTCCGTTGCAGCATATGCCTGCGTCGCAGTACACGATACGCAAGGCGCATGCACCGGATCAGCTATCCACGCTGGAGGCAAGTTGCTACGCACTGATGCAACTGGAAGGGGACGAGGAGAAGTATCAGCCGTTGCTCAAGGCATTTGGTGGTTTTGTGATACAACAGTCAACGTACCGCGCACAGGCATCGCGGGTATAAGCGCTTACACACTAAAACCATAAGGAGACATAGGTGAGCAAGGACGTTGACAGCTGTCTGTTCTGCCGGATTGTTGCGGGAGCCGAAGCGGCCATTCATGTGCACGAAGACGCGCTTTGTACCGCTTTCATGGATATTCATCCCCTGGGGACCGGGCATGTGCTGGTGATTCCGAAATCGCATGCGCAGAAGCTTGAGGAGCTCGATGAACCGATCCGGCATCATTTGTTCGGAGTCTGCAACCGCATCGTGGCGGCACAGCGACGAGCCGGTTTCGGCGTCAATGGCACGCACTTCCTGCTCAACGACGGGAAGGCGGCCAACCAGCATGTGCCGCATGTTCACTTTCACCTGATTCCGCGTGATGGCCGCGACAATGGCAGGTTCTTTGTACGGATGGTGCTTCATATCACGGGCTTGTTTGGTATGAGAACAGCAATCCCGACACTTCAGGCACAGGCCGAAGCCATCCGCGCCCAACTTCAACCCTTGGCTGTCGAGGCGGGGGACGTTGCTACCGTCAAACCGGTTTATTGCCGGGCGCAATAGCCCGCAAGAGCGATGCCCGAGGCGGCTCGCCAGGCGTTTGTAGGAAAACACCTTGCCGAAGAGGCGTGATTTCCGACAAAAGTTTCCACCTTCTCCGATTGTTTCGCATAAGCAATAAAGTCAGTATCGCCCCTGACACTTGCCGGAAAACCGACGGCAAGACTTTCTGACAATCGGAAAAGGTGGCGACATGAAGTTAAAAACAAAAATGATCGTGTGTATGGCGCTGGTATTCGCATTCTTCATGCTGGCGCTGGGCGTCGCACTGATGGGCATGCAGGATGCGAAGAACCGCTTCGAAACCTTCCTGGAGCGCGACCAGGCCTTGCTGCAACAAGGTACCACCCTGTATGCGCAAGGGCTGCAAATGGGGCAGGCATTGCGCAATATCGTGCTCGACCCGAAAAACAAGAACGCCTACAAGAATCTGGATGCGGCCAGCGCTGAATTCAAGTCGGCGCACGAGGCTGCGCTGGCACTGGCTACGCAGGATGCGGCGCTGACCAAAGCCCTGCAGGAAATCGGCACTTTGCGCGGCCGGCAGGCGCCGTTGCAGGCGCAGGTCACAGCACTTGCCAATGAAAACCAGCCGGTCGCAGTCGCCATGCTGAATACGGAAGAAACGCCGGTCTGGCGTGAAATGCGTTCGCGTCTGATGGACATCATCAAGAATAAGAATGCCGAGGTCAACCAGACCAAGGCTGACATGATTGACTTCACGCACCGCATGCTGGTAGCGAGTTTGATATTGGCTGCGATGGCCATCGTGCTCGGCGCTGGCGTCGCCACCTGGCTGACACGTAACGTGATGAAGCAGCTTGGGGGCGAGCCGGACTACGCGGTTGGTATTGCGCGGCGCATTGCATCGGGCGACCTGACTGAGGCAATTGACACCAGCAAAAGCGATCGCTCCAGCCTGGTGAGCGCGATGAAAATGATGCAGGACAGCCTGGCGGCGCTAGTCGTGCAGGTGCGTTCCGG
>DATFAZ010000188.1:0-67017 GCA_035254105.1 Noviherbaspirillum sp.
CCAGCCCTGCGACTCCGATTCAGGAACGCCGCCAAAGTCGTGGTATTCGTTCACTCGCTGATCCAATTCCAACTGGACTTGCGTTTCAGGATTCAGCTTGCGACCGCAGCACTGGCAAGTTTCGCTCATGACAGTTTTTCCGTCCTATTTAATTGCATGGAGGTGAGGCTGCGACCTTCCCTCTATAACCGACATAGCCGGTTGCATATGCATCACCTCAAATCCCATATCTTTGAACCACTGGCATTGGAAAACATTGGCCGGAGCTTGCGGCAGGTCCAAGAAACCATTGTCTTCTGACCAGAATTTCCGGCTAATCGGGTGTGCAAAATCCAGATCCCATTCTCCACCCGAATACACGCACACCACCAACTGCCATGACGCATCAGGAGGGATGGGCCATTGATAACCTTCTGGAACGTATGGGGAGCGTTGTCCGCTATGATCTTTACCCATTGCCCCGTACACAAATGCACGAACCTGCCACATGGCGACCGCTGAGCCTTTCGACTGCCATTTGCGAGCCAAGTGTTTAAATGCTTGCCTACGCAGCGTTTTCGGCAAGCGAGCCATGTAACAGGACATTCCTTGTTGATACCATGCCTCGAATGCATAGCTTGGGTAGCCTTCTGCATCTTCAGCCAGTGACATGAACCGCTTACGCATCGCCGGTTTTTCCGATTAGAGATTGACGGATGCACCGGGGCGCAATTCAGACGGCAAGGGGCCGGGGCCGTCAAACACAACGGCATAGCCATCTTTCAGGACCGTCGCACCGCCCCAATCGATTTGCTCACCAGCACGCGCTTGCGCAACGATGCGCGGCACGAATTCCGGATTGTCGTATCCAAACCGGATGCGCTTCATATCACCAGCCTCGACCGGGAAACGGTCCCCGTTATAGCTCTTGAGAGCCTTGATTACCATGTAGCTGCTTGGCATAGTTTTTCCGGTATCAGTTGATGACGCCTGCGGAGCGCAGGAAATCCCGGTCGCGTACCGCTTGGGCTCGCACACGGTCGGCAGCAGGACCGTCCATCGCCGCACCGAAGCCTTCCGCCACAGCGAACATCGTCGCGTCGGGATTGGATTGCTTCACGTAGTCGTAAATCTTGGCTTCGACTTCATAGATCAGATCGCACGTATCAGCCTTGAGGCCGAGAGCGCGAAGCTCTTTAATCAGGTTGTCGCACGCCTCGCCAATGACGGAATTGAGTTCTTTAGCTTCCGTATGCATGCCTTCCGGCGCATCTTCAGCACAGCGCTTGAATTGTTCCAGTGCGGTTTTGATATTCATGGTTTTTCCTTGTTGAGAATGTTGGATTAGGAGGCGCGGCGAGCTTTGTAAGACACGGGGCCGTCCATCCTGCCGAACATGCATTGCATGTCCATTTCTCGTCTTGCGAGTTTCACGGCTTCCTTCGCATTCTGCGCTTTCACTTCCAGATCAAAACCGCCCTTCTCGTTCCACGCAGGGTATTTCTTCTCGATGTGCACCAGATAATCACGATCCTCTTGGCTTGCCTTCGCTTTGCGCGACACAGCAGGCTTACGCAAGCCCAACGCAACCTCAACTTCTTCCAGCGTGCCAGCAAACTCCGGTTTGTCGTACCCATTCACGAAAGCATAGTGAACGATCTTCCCGTTGCGCATAAGCTGGCCGATACGTGGATCAAGGTTTGCCATCTCGCTTGCCTCACCAAATCTGTTGAACATGACTCTATTATATATCCCCATTGGGGATAGTCAAGCACTTTTTTCAATCTTTTTTTGGAGCCTTTCGTGTTTCACCTTTAGCTTCTCGTGGGCGAGTATTTCGCGCACCAAGTTCCACACCGTTTCATTCATCCCCCTGTGGTCATTCGATGAATCAGGTAGGAGCCACTTGTCCAGCGTCCGCTGGGCGCACCCAAGCCGCTCCGCGAACGCCTCTCGCGTCATCCCAAGATCACGCATGGCCGACTGTAAAAATTCCTGTTGAGTCATTTATCCCTACTGCTTTTGTAATATCCCTATTGGGGATATTACACGATCACAGAACAACCGCAAACATTTCTCGCAACCGGCGCGGATCGATGGTCAGGTACGGAAGCACATGATCCAGCTCGGCATGACCTAAAAGCTGTTGGACCGTATCGATATCGCCGGTCTTGCGCAATATGCCGTCAGCAAATGTCCTGCGACCAGAATGGGACGATCCTCCACGGATACCGGCGTCCTTGTAGAGCCGCGTGATATGGGACTGAAGGCTGTCACAAGCCAGATAATCAACCTGTTCCCCAGCCTCGTTAATCCGGCGCTTGGTGTTCATGTAAAACTTCTGTCCCTTGAGTGTTAAGACCAGCTTTGAGTCCGGCTTCATGCCTCGATACCGTTCAGGAGTTGGCTCCATGCGCCAGCCGCGTGCGATCCGGTAGGCTAGATACGCCTCCAGTGCGTCTATCGTGAGCCGGTGCGTTAGATACACCAAGCGCTGCCGACAGCCCTTGGTGATGGCCGCACGAAGGCTCACTTCAGGCCGGATCAATCCGGAGGGAAACAGTACGTCTTGGACCTCGATTTGGGCGATTTCGCTCACACGCATGCCGCAAGTGATGGAAAGCAGGAGAACAAGGCAATCACGCTCAGGATGGCGTGAGGTGGCATTTGTGACGCGCAATAGATGGCGAATTTGCCCCGGTCGGAGCGTAGTGGCTTGTGGCATCCCGTACCTCTGAATAAGTCGTTAATCGGCTTTTTTCAGAGAGAGATTTCCGAAGAGTCTTTTTCAAGGGTAACACGGCATGTTTCCTCATGTCCTCGGAAAAATGCGCGCTCCAGGTCTGCCCCAGCGCGATGGTACGGAGGATGACGCGAATCAAATCGCCGCCGCGATCATCGGCGCATGCCGCAGAGGGCGCTTACTATCGGCACATGTGGACATGACGGAGGCTGCATATGCACCGCGATCCGAAGCAGGAAGCCTATCAACGGAAACAGCAACAAAGGATGCTCAATTGGGTGATTGACCGGCTTGGCCTTGACCAATCGCATGCGCCAGACTGCCTCGACGCCGAAAAGGCATTAGGCAGTTGTCTCGACACGTTCTTTGCTGCCGGCGCGTGCAGCGCGGACAAGCCGGCCTACCCTCGCGAGGCAACACCGATGCATCAGGCAATCCTCGACTGGCACTACTACGAAGGGCAACTGCATAACCGTTAGCCCTGCCCGCTATCGCGTTTGTAAATCTTCCTGCACAAACTCGAATTCATCAATCAAGGGGAGCGCACACGCAAACTAGCGCATTGTTCCGACACACTAGCGCGCCAGCCCTTTTTCTTGTTGGGCGATATGGACCGACGCGCGTCCATCCCGATATTGGATGGTGCAGTCCTGATGCAATGTCGGTTTTTTATCCAGATTCGACAAGTCATGAAAAACGAAGTCGCCGCGACCGATCGATTGCTGCACAACCGAATCGGACACGCCAATGATCAATCCTGTGTACCGCCCGTTATAGCTATTGACCTGCTTGGTATATTCCACTGCGACATTGGCATAGAGGCCGGTGATTTTTCTCATAATCCGGCTGGAGCGTTCAAGGTCATCTTCCGGATTGACCACCGTCTCTGCCAGTTCCAATACGCGGTCTTTGTCCACCATGCGATTCGTGATCATGGACCGAACAAACTCGAAATCCTTTTCGCGCCCGGCTGCAACTTTGGCGATAAACAAATCGTGCGGATCAAGGCATAAACCAGTCACGCCATTGGTATTGGGACTGTTGACGTTAATGAGTCGCCCCTTCCAACCTCTCGGCAAGATCGCCGTGGTTTCATCGACCGGATCAACGTAATAGCCATGCGTGTCCTCAAAGTCGGAGCCTTCGCCAATGACGTTGAGCTTATCGAGATCGCGTTTTTTGGTCTTGGGAATAAAGTCTGCTTCCCTCGAAAACATCATCTCTGCCGGCGCATTCGGAAATTTACCAAGCAGAGATTGACTGCCAATGACGATAAACTGCTTCTCTCCGAGAATGTCACCAGACGCGCGCAGCAAATGTTCCAGGTCTTGTAGTTTCATCCGTCCAGTCCTTTCCTCACTTGTTCAACAGCCCGGTATAAGGCGGAGATTGCCGTAGACGATTGGCAGTTTCATCCTCACCCGTCATCATTGCAATGACTTGCGCATCCGATCCGTCACGCATGAGTTTGCGCCATTCATCATGTGCCGACACCCATACGTCCTTGCGCTCCCATCGATCGAGATTGTCGAGGCTCTTTTGCCGAATGATCGACATTGGAAACCGCTGCAAAATGGCTTTGGCCGTTTGCAGCTTGCGAATATCAAGTTCGGTTTGCGAATTGCGCCGGCCCGCAGCTTTGTAACCGAGCAAAACGGTCGTTTTGCCCACGGTGACATGCCGCTTGATACGCCGACCAGAAAGGCGAGAGCGGACTTCCCGCACGACAGTCGGTAAATCGCTGGCAATAGCGGGTTTGACATAAATGCCGTAACCGGTGCGCTGCAAGACGGCTTCCTCTTCGAGCGAACTTAATGCCCGGCTAAGCTGCCGATAGGAGGCATTGAAATGAACGAAATCGCTGCGAAGGAATACTGCCTTTTGGGAACGTTGCACACTCTGTTTTACGCGATCTTTTAGAGAGAATTGCATCATCTCACCTTGGCAAACATGGGACATTAGATGACCTATGTTTGCATAGCTGATCTGTCATGTCAAGTTGTCTTTTTGAAATGTTTTTTGAAAGGCTGCAACATGATTTCCTCCAACGCTGCTTCGTCCTTGAACAACGATTTATATACTTCCGTTGCACTGCGGCACAATAATATGAGATATTAATCGTGACGCGTCACTTTAATTAATCGACCCAGCATGCGCCAGCCCGAAGACAACCGAACACTCGACTTACTGGACCCTCCTAAACGTGGTCGCGGTCGCCCGCGCTCGCCAAATCCATTAAGTGCCGCTGAACGCGCAAGACGCTACCGCGCCAAAAAAAACCGGCAAAAGTCAGAGCATAATTCCCAAGGTACTCCGGTAAGCAATGCATCGGCTAGGACGATGGGTGCAATAGCGAATCAATATGCACAAATCGACCAATTGCGCGTCGATCTGGCTACGGCGATCGGAGCAATTGAGTTGTTTATCGAATACCGGAACAAGCACCGAAAAATGCCGGCGGATATCTTTCGCAATCTCTGCCAAAGCCATTTGCGCCTTGTCGCACGCAACAAGACAAGCTAACCTTGGCGTGGTCGAATTTATACGGGGAAATACATGAGCGTTATTGAAAAGCCGATTGATGTGATCCTCGATCGCATGACAACGATTGGATTCGTGTTTTGGGGCATGTTGGAAGCGTTTGCCGAATGGTGCAGTGACCACGGATCGACAGAGGCCGGCGTTCTGGTTCTATCGATCATGCCAGCCCTCATGATGTATATCGCAAGCTTTTTCGTGCCGGCCATCGTCATCAAACTGATCTCCGCGACATTTGCGTTTGGACTGGTGTGTGTTGCAGCATCGTTTGTGCGCGTTTTTAGGGCGCGCTGACGCCTTCCCCATCGCCAGATCACAAATAGGCAATAATTGCCTGCCCATGGCACAACACCAGGGCAGGCAGTCGCCGGCAATATCACGCAGGTTGGCTACCTCTCCATTTCGTTTGCTTTGCCCCCCTCAATGGAACCTCTGCCGTCACAGTATTGAATGTTGACGACATCACCAACATTCACCGAGCCGGATAAGAGCGCAGCGCTGTGAAGAACCGTATCGCCAGCCCGGTTGACCTTTTGAGTCACCACGCCGTTTTCAACACTCAATACTCGACCGACGAAAATACCTTCGCGCACAATTTCGTCATCCGGCTTAGCAAGTGACGCAAGTGCAGTCGGCTCATTGCGCGGCATAGAGACCTTACCGGATTCCTGAGCGCGTTCTTCTTCCAGCACCGAATCCACTTCTTCCACCAGGTCGGGGCGCTTCTCCCGAATATAGGTTGCAATCGCCAAACGATATTCCGCCCGGTTCGATTCCACCAGCACACGGTAGACATCGACCTTGCGTAGCTTTTGTATCGAGTCTGCCGCGACCTTGATAAAGCGCTCCATATCACCGCCAGGTATTTGCGGCGTAACGGGCTTTTTGCTCGCTAGTGGTTGATTATTGTCTGCTGCCGCTCCCTCGTGCAACACGACTTCAGGACAAATCTCCGGCGTAAAGTATCCCTCCGCGCCTTTCTCATTGACGCCCCGGAACATGCTTTGTACGAACTGGATGTTGTGGCGGGAAACAAGGTCATCTAGCGCAGCATCAGAAACGCGGCCTACTTTGGCGCGTTCATTCAATGCCTTGTGCCACTCGCGCTCTGCATTGGCGTCGAACATCTTGCGCGCATCGGCGTCTTCCTCGATCGCTTCGCGATATTCACTCGCGGCCAGCTTGGCGGTGGTGAACTCGGCAAGCGTCTGTTCCCATGACTGCCGAGTATCCGCTTGTGTTTGCTGCTCAGCCGACTGGCTGAAAATGTTGCCAGTAACCGGCGTTACTTCTTCGTCTTTACCATTTCTTGCAGCTTGGCTGCGATTGCCTTCGCTTCGGCTAATGTCTGGATGTGCTCGGTCGGCTTGAACAATGCCTCGCGGCTGCTCACCGCGCGCTGCACGGAGTCCGCTGTCTTCGCGGGATCGCTTGTCTTCATGAAGTTTCCTCTCTGCTGACTCAAAATTATTCGCGATGCCAAAACTGAAACTAGGTCCTTGAAAGGTTATACCTTCTCCACGAATAATGCTAGTGCTCAATGCATTGCGCGCGGCTTCCAGTGCTGCCGCCAATTCAATCTCGCTATCGGCTTGAGCGTAGAATTCATCGCCGGAAATGTGGTAAGCCTGATTGCCTAGTCCAGCCTTGCGGAACGCCTCACCCGCAGCAGCAATCATCTGATCGCCCGCGCTATGTCCCATGTGGTCATTCACCCATTTCAGGCTATCGAGGTCAATCGAGGCCACATACGGCTTCGGATCACGCAGCATCCAGGCGCGATTGGAACCAAGACCGGCGCGTTCGCTAGTCAGGAGTTGTGTGCGCAGGGAAGTGATGTATGCCTTGAGTTCTTCCGGGTCGGTGATGTCCTCGATATTCTTGGTGAAAATGTCGCGTTGTGCGTGGTTGCGCCGGTCGTTTTCGTGCTCGAAATCCTGTCGCTGCATGGATTGATCGGCAGTCGGCTCATCGAGCGAGACTGCCGACTCTGCCGCTTCGCGCTCGATCTCATCGACCGCCGCACCAAACCCGTGATCGCGCAACAAATTCTTTTGCTCGATCACCGCAGCGTTAAACTCTCGCATCTCTTCCGGTTTGACCGCAGAGAGCGCATTCGCTTTCATCAAAGCACGCTGCACCTTTCCATGTTCTTCAATGGCCGCGAGTAGTTCGTCGTGTTGGTCGAATGGCTTGCCAAGCACTGAGGCCATGTTTTCGGCTTCCATCTCACGCGCGGCGATCCTGCTTTCGAGGGTCGCGATCTTCCCTTCAATACTTTCAAGCCAGTTGTCCATTCTGGTTACGACGCCAGAAGATGAAAACTTGTCCATGGAAGTGCCGTAACCATCCGGCCAATCTATACCAAAACCCGCCATGATCTTCGAAAAGGTGAACTTCGCACCCCGATAAACAAGCACTTCCTTTCCCTCTTCATTTGCCGTCAGATTGAATGCAATCCTGTCCAGCGCAGGAATTAAAGATTCGTGATCAGATAGCGTTCTGCCGTTATAAACGGCCAGTGCTGTAGCTGTGTCGCGTTGCGCCTGAATTGCTTGCAACTCCCTGATAGCTTGAGGACCGAGAACCTCAGCGTAATGCCGTGCGCCTTGCATCCGGCTGCGCGTCATGTATTCGCTATCGCGATGTGCCCGCTCCAACAGCCTTAACTTCTTCACCTGCGTTGCAAGCTGGGTCTCTTTCAAGATTAGCGGATTACCTGATGCCGCCGCTTTCATATCTGCCGAGTTGGCTGCTTCATTGGCTACATCATCAATTTCGTTTGCCCCATCGTAATGGCGCAACTGCTCCAACCCAGCGGCCTTATGCTCCAACAATTGCCAACGCCGTGTGTCATAGGTCTGTGATGTTGCATATCGATTGACTTTGACCATAAACCCTTCAGGGTCGCGCTCGTACAGCAAGTTGCCGCGCCGGATAATGCGCCCCTCGCGCTGCTCCAAATCTGAGGGACGCCAGGGCGCATCGATATGGTGAAGAGCAACGAGACGTTTTTGCACATTGGTTCCAGCTCCCATCTTCGGAGTGGAACCGAACAAAAAGCGCACGTCGCCGGCATTCACCCGCTTGAATAGCGCATCCTTGGCTTGCGGCGTGTCATGATCGTGAATGAACTCGATTTGCGAAGCAGGAATGCCGCCCGCAATGAGCTTGGCTTTCATGTCGTCATAGACCGAAAAGCCCGTTGTGCCCGTCACACCTTCGATATCCTGCGCTGTAATTTCCAGGTCTGCCGATTCGGCATCTGTCTCGATTGCCTGTTCGTTCTTATACTCGTCAATTTCTTCAGGAGAGATAGCAGGCGACTGCTCACGCATATCCAACCAGCGCTCTTGCCCGCCGTCACGCGCAACGAACTGTGCAACGAAATTATGCGCCGCTTGTTTGCTATCGAATCCTTCTTTCATCAGTTGACCCGTTACCGGGTCATACATTGAAAACGTCTTCTCATTGCCTTTACCAACGGCCACCAGGTAATACGGCAACCCCTCATAATCCTTGATCGTGTGCAGCGTTCCGCGCTTGTGCGTAATTTCTCCGGCATCGTCACGCACATAAATCCGCTTGTCCTTGCTAGCCATTTTGGCCTTCGCCGACAGCGGAACCGACAGATCGCAAAACACCAACTGGACGCCCTTATCACCCTCCCATTCGGCAGCCGTGGCAAGCATATTGCGGATTGCCTGATTAATTTTGCTATCAGGGAAATCCGGCGCATTCGGATCAATCAGCCGGTAATCCAAGCCGGCTTTGTTTGCAAGGCCAGTCAACGACAACGCATTGATTTTGCCATTACTCTTGCGGGTCAACTCCCGCAAATTTTCAAACTGCCCTACGATCGACTTCGGGTCAATCGTCATCTTTGGCGTAATGGCACTGAGCGCCGCCAGGTAGGCGGTTTCCTCGCGAGTTTCGGCAACGTGCGACAACCTCGGAAAATCACCATGCATTTGTTCCAAGACGAATTTGCCGTCATCGCGCTGCACGATTTGGGTAGGTAGAGACAAATCGACTTCGAACTGAATTGCACCCTCTTTGTTACGCACGATCTCTGGCACGCCGAAGAATTTCTCTTGCAGCTCCGATCTCTTCGCAACAATATTCAACGGCCTACCTCCCGCAAGCTTCGGCACCGGGAAGGTTTTTCCTTGCGCTTTTTCCTGCGCTTTCAAGTCATCGAGCGTGATCACATCGGCAAAGCTGCGATACGCTCCCATGAGTGATGCCAGATTCTTGAATTTCGCGAAGCGCTGGGACAGGCGATAACCAGTTCCGGACGGCGCGACTTCATACACGTTTTGCACATCGCCATATTGCTTCGCCCAAGCGTCGAACACATGCAGTCCGTCTTCTTTCAATTTCTCGTACTGCATGTACCGCTGCATGGTGAACATTTCCGCCAGCGAGTTGGAAACAGGCGTGCCCGTTGCCGTAATCAGCGGTGCGTTCGGCCCATAAGTCTCGCGAAGCCAACGAATCTTCACAAACAAGTCAAACGCTTTTCCCGAGCCGGCAGGGTTGCCGAGGCCCGACACACGTTGCATCTGCGTGGTGAAAAATAAATTTTTGAACTCGTGCAGTTCATCGATCGCAAGTCCGTCTACGCCGAGATCGCCAAAATCCACAACCTTATCTTTCTCCCCGCCTTTCTCCTTCATGCGTTTGAGCTTTGCTTCCAGGTTGGCCTTGATCTTCTCCATATCCCGGACAACGTTGCGATCGCCACGCTCGCGCTTTAAATCTTCAATGGCATCGGTAATGTCATTGAACTGTTCCTCAACGATCTTCACTTCCGCCTCAAGCGGAACCTCGATTTTCTTTAGCGATGAGTGTCCGACAATCACAGCATCCCAATTGCCAGTCACAATTTTTGAAAAGAAGCGTTCCCGGTTTTCCTTGTCGAAGTCTTGCGGCGTAGCGGCCAGGACATTTGCACCCGGATAAAGACGATAGAAATCACTGCGCCATTGCAACGTTAAATGATTCGGCACGCCGATCATCATCTTTTTGGTAATGCCGAGCCGGCGCATCTCCATTACCATGGCGATGGTTTCGAACGTCTTGCCGGCACCAACAACCTGATCCATCAACATGGTGCGGTCTTGCAATCCACGCCATACACCATTTTTTTGGTGCTGCAAGAGCGTGATCAGCGGGCTCATTCCCGGAAAGGTCAGATGAGAACCGTCATAGCGTCGCTCCACGGTACGGTTAAAGCGATCGTTATACAACGAGGTCAGAAGGTCCGCGCGCTCGCCGCTGGACCACAACCAAGAGTCCCAATGCGTGCGAATCTTGTCGGCGCGCTGACGAACTGCTTCCGTCGCTTCTTCGTCCGTCACGTAGCGGTCATGACCGTCGATTGTGACGCGCTTCTTGACTTCCGGCGCGCGGCTATTCATCAAGCAGGCGAGAATAGCTGTAGCACCCATCTTTTCCGTACCAAACTCGGAATTATTCTTCGCGAAGTTTGTACCGCTCTTTTCACTGATGATCCATTGACCCGTCGCCTTAACATAGTGATACGATGAGTCGCCACCGGAAATCTCTCTCGTAAATTCTGCAAAGATATTCGGCGGAATCCATGATGCGCCAATCGCAGCGTGAATTTCAGACGGCAGTTTGTCTTTCGGAATAATCGCGGTCAATGCATCGACGTTGCGCGAAAACGCTGCATCCATTTCCGCCGCTTTTTTTGCTTCTGCAAGCTTGGTTTTAACATCTCCGGATAGATACTGATCCGCCGTCACCAATCCGTCTATTGGGTCAACGTACAAGAGGTCGCCCAATTCCTCCACGATCGTTTTTTCATCCCGACCATACGCGCGTTCCATGTAATCCATGTTCACGCGCCCATACATATTCAGGGAGTGAAGCAGTGCATCTTTTGCCGTTTCTACGACCTCCAGTTCTACAGGCGGAAACAGTACGCGCCGAGAAAAGATATCTGCTTTGACGGCGCGTGCAGGCCGGGGATCGATTCCGTATTCTTCCGCTTTTGCCGGCGTCACCGCTTTTTCGTAGTCAAATTCGAGCGCTTGCACCAGGGCCGACTCGGTGTCATCCATGAACAATCGGCGATTCGTCGGATCATTCAAGAATCCATACTTTTTCTGAAAGCTGTCGTAGAGTTTATTGAGCTTTGCGCGCCCCTCTTCAATTTCTGTCTCTGTTGAAGCGGCAGAGCGCTCAAGCCGCATCTGCGCACGCAGCACATCGCGAATTTCGATCATGCCAGCCATGCGCTCAAAAGCCCGCTGGTTAGGAGCCTCCCATTTCTGCGCTCGTTGCTCTCCCAATTGGTCCGCAAGCCGTACCCAAATGCTCCCGTCTTGCAGGTAGTAAGACCCTTCCTTAACAAATTCGGGAACAACGACGGCGGCAGTCTTCAATTCCTCTGCGGGTCGCTCCAAGGGCACATACACGCCCTGCGGCAGCGTCGCCACCCACTGCGACAATTGCTCTTCCAAATCGCCGTTCGGCAGCACGGTATATTCATTTGCCCGATACATGCTTCCCGTAGCCGAATGCGTGCCGAGAACGTTTTCAGGATGCTTGAGGAAGTAGTTGTTGACTGAGAGCGAGACTGTTTCGCCCGTCTGCGAATTTTCGAGCTGAATATCCGTAGTATCGAGCCAATCGGGCAATTCATCCTTGCCCAGCATGTTTTCATTATCCAGCCGGCGCAACACCAGAATGTCGGTCACGACTTCGGTATTAGCGTTCTCCTTGAAGGCCGTATTGGGCAAACGCACGGCGGAAATCAGCTCTGCGCGCCGCGCGATCCATTGCCGTACATGCGGGTCCAGCTTATCGAGAAAGTTATGTGTAACGACCATCGATTTAATGCCGCCAGGTCGCAACAACTCGATTGATTTTGCAAAGAAATAGTTATGAATGGACCAACCAGAGTAAGCAGCGCCAGAATCGTCCACGATCGATTGGCTTCCGAATGGTGGATTGCCAATCACCAGGTCGAAATACCCGGCAGGGACTTTGTAATCCTCAAAACCTGTTGCTTTCGCGATCTTGGCGCGCGGGTAAAGCGCTGATGCGATCTGACTCGTAAGAATGTCCAACTCGACGCCATGGAGTCTTGAGCCGTTGCGCATCGGGATTGGCATCGAGCCAAAGAAATTGCCGACGCCTACGGAGGGATCGATGATGCGGCCTTGAACGAAGCCCAGCCGGGAGACCGCAGAAAACATCGCCTTGGCGACCACGGGTGCCGTATAGAAGGCATCCAATTGGGACCGGCTTGCTGCGGCCCATTCGGCATCGTTTAATAGAGCGCGCAGTGCCGTATGCTGCCGCGCCCACTGCTTGTTTTGCGGGTCGAATACCCCCTTCAACCCACCCCAACCAACATAGCGCGCTAACGCGCGGCGTTCATCCGGCGTGGCGCTGCGTTTCTCCGCGTCCAGTGTACGAACAATCCGGATCGCCTGAAGATTGTCATTGAATTTCTCAGCCAAACTGCCGAGGCCGATTCGATCTTCTTCGGTCAGCACATAGTCTTCGGCAGGAGTTGCCGGCGATAGCGATTCCGTTACTGCTTCTGCCAATCCTCCAGTTCGGGCGGCGAATCCTTGATCTCGTACAGTTCCAGAATCTCGCGTCGCGACAGATGGCGCAGGTTCGCTTCGTTCGCCAGGATTTCCTTCTCCTGATTGACTTGCGTTTCCAGACACGCCAGCAGGCAGTTCGCCTCGATCAACTTCTTTACCCGATCCGGCCAGCCCATCATCCAACGGTTGGCGATCGAAATCGCCATTGCCCCCATTCCCTCGATGTTGTTCGCCATCAAGGGCGGGTATTTCTTCCGATTGGTCAGTTCTTCCATCATTGCCTTGCCTCTTTAATTCGTCTGAAATCAATGCATTATTTGATGCAGTATGATCATTTTCCTGTGAAAGTGCAACTTCTAACGGCTCAACCAGATAGATTGGCTCGAATCGCCGTGGCGGATAAATATTCGGCGGTGCTGATTTGCCGGCATTTTCTGTCAGATCGAATCGAATCGAGTTCCCGGCAAAGACTTGCGCCCTGCCATCCGGCCCAATTGGATGAACTTCCAGATAGTCATACGTCGCATTAAACGCCGCATATTCCTTGCCCGCGCCATCAACAACACGCATGCCGCGAGACATTTTACCGGCCAGCTCGGACGTAATGCGCTGCTTTATGGGCGGATTTATTACCGGCTGTGGCACGGCCCCATCAATTGCAACTTTCTCGCGCCAAGCGCGCAGCTCCATGCCTGTTATTTGCTTCTGTGCGGCGGCCAAGACATCCGCTTGAACACTGGCAATGATTTCGTCACGTTTTCGCGATCCCCCGACCGCAAATCCGGACGCAAGCAAGACTTGCAATACTGCGTCGGCCTTCATACGGTTGAGAATAGCGACCGCATCACGCACGGAACCGCGCTTTAAGGCGGCATTAAAAGCAACAGACTCCGGCGATGACCAAGCGCCATTGCGAGAAACGACGGGCGGCGCAATATCTAATGTTGCCGAACTATCTGTTGCCCCAAACATGTCTAACTGCATACTCGCCACCACTTTCGTTATGTAAGCTAGGAACGCGAATACCTTGAAAGCTTCGCGATTAACACCAAATTAACAGTTGAAGTGTATCAGATTGAATTTCCATTGATCAACAAATGATGCAACAAAAAAGGCTCTTCCGAGCCCTTTTGTTTTGCTGCAAAACCTGTTTTTTTACGCCTGCTTGGGCAGCATCGCGCTGGTATATACATCGTCAACGTAATATCCCTGCACCAGATCAAAGCCGATCGACTGCGCCAGCCTGAAGTCATCTTCCGTTTCAACGCACTCTGCCACCGTCAGGATGCTTTTCTTTGCACACTCGTTAATGACATTCGCGACCAGGTTACGCGCCATGCTATTTTTTGACGCCATCCGGAAAAAGCCCCCGTCAATCTTCAGCGCCGTAATTCTTTCGACAGCGAACATGCGCTCGAAGCCATCCCGACCAGTACCGAAGTCATCGATAACAAAACGAAGGCCGCGCTCTGTCCAGCGATTGATCCTGCGAATGATTTCCTTGAACTGGCTTTCTTCCGCGACGACTTCGCTCCATTCGAAATACAGGTCATTACATGCGTGCGCGGCGCGCAACAATTCCTCATCAATCGAAAGAATGGTCTGATTTGACAGGTTGACGAACAGGGAAGCGTTCATTTTGTATCGAGCCAAATAGCGCAGTAACGCATAGTCCACTTCCACCCACCCCAAGGCATCGCTTGGATGCACGCCACCATACAAGACCTCGTAACCAAACACGCCGACATTGTGTGGCGACAACAGGGGTTGCACTCTGAAAGGCGGTTTGTCATAGGGCTTCGCAGCTTCAGCCTGCAACGTATGAAGTTGCTCCACCATCTTGGGCGGGTATTTCTTCAGTTTCGTCAATTCTTCGATCATTGCTTTGCCTTGTTATTTTATCCATACATGCCGCATCTGTTAATGCGGCGCAGCCTGTACCACTAGAAGCACGAACTACAATTTGCCTCCCTTGCACAACTAGGGAGTTCTGCCTTTATCCTTTTGCAGCAAAAGCCAGAAGAAGAATTAACGCCCTTTTTCTATCCCTACTGCGCGACCGCTTACCGCTCCAACACCGTTCTTGTACTGAATATCCACGACATCCCCAATTTCCACTTTCTCGGAGAGTCGCCACATTGAATGCCGCACCGATTCAGTGCCGCGTCCGGTCTTCTGAACGACCACATCACCTACGACATCAAGAATCTTCCCGCTGTATGCCCCATCCACAACAACCGTCCGCGCCGGGCCTCCACCAAATTGCACAGCCTGCTCATTGACTGGCACATCCATCTGGTCGAGCGGATACACCGCCCGGCGCTCTTCTGCCGACATCGACAGCCGGCTTTGCGTCAAGCGAGCCTCAACCTCACCCGCTAGCTTGCGGTATTGCTCCACCGGCGAAAGAACCACACGATCGATCGTCACACGCGCCTCAGTTGATTTCAGATCAAACCAATCGTTCGCTTCTGGATGAGCGTCGCGGCGATCAATTGCGGCCCACCATTCTTTCACCAACGGATCGTTCACATCGGCATTCGTCGTTCCAAATTTCTCCACCACGGACAAATGCAACTGAGTCGCTTTAACGACATCACGGTAAAACATTGGATTGGCTTCGTATAGCTTCAACAATTCGCCGTTGATGCGCTTGAGTTCTTTGTCCGTTATATCCAGTTCTTTGAATTGGTCCGGGCTGCCACCGCTCGCAAAACCTTCGCGCTCTTGAATTGCATGTTGCAATTCGTGCAGCGTCGTGGAAACAAAATTGTCAGGGCTCTCGATCTTCGAATATTTGACTAAGTTCATCGCCGGCACCAGGGACGCATTCCCACCATTCACCTTGCCATCGATCCCCGCAGGCTGCGCCGCCTTCACGTTCGCCACATCGGGATACGCGCCGTACAATTTATCGTGCGAAAGATAGTTCGTGATCTCTTTCGCATTCGCAGGATCATCCGTCTGCATACCTTCGTATGCCGCACGCACACCAGAAGACTCACGCGCTTCAATCGATAGCGGATTGTCTGGATACTTCTCAATAAAGCGCGCGACACTGTTGATGCTTGCATCCACTTGCGCCATCTCTTTCCAGATCGCGTGCATTGTTCTGCCATGAATAACCGCTTGCGCATCCACGTCCACAATTTCGAAACGCGGCTTTCCGTCTGCGAAGCCAAACGTCCATCCTGTCTCGTGCCAAATCTGGCGATCGGCCACACCAGCCATGTGCATCTCGCGCGCAACCTTCAACGCATCAAGTGGAGCGTTCTCGGCGCGCACACCGGCAAACGAATTGAGTGCAGGCGCACCCGCTGCCCGCTCGCCACGATCCTGATTCGGCTCTTCCTTAATCCACTGACCCGCCGAATGCATGATCCCCTGCAATTCCAGATTCGTGAATGGACTTCTGAATCCAAGGTCACGAAGCCATCCAGAGATGCGGGAAAATACGCTCTTCATGAACCCGAACCCGATCTTGATATTGCCATCGGCATCTAGGCATTGTTCGCCCGCACGGGCAATCATTTCCTTCGTTTCGATCTCGGGCGGCAGTACGCCATAGCGCTCGCGGATATTCTGTGCCAGTGCGGTCACGGTCGGGTCGCCTTTTTCCTTCAAGCTCTGTAATCCGTGGTGCAGCTTCGAGAAGCCATAATCACCGAGCATCTCTTCGAGGCTGTGGTGCATAATGCATTCGTGCGCCATCACCTTTTGCAGTTGCTTAATATCGGCGATATTGTCAGCGATCACAAACACCTTGCCGGCCCAATACGCACCATCGGCGTTCGCAGGCGTTTCAAACGGCAGCTCACTCGGGCTGCGCACAACGGAAACACTCGGCATTGACTTCCAATGCATCCGGAGTCGGTCAATCTCAGCATGAATAGCCGATATCGGAAGACCAATGGATGCCGGCTTGTGGCCCGCAGAAAACAGCGCCGGCCCCTTTTCTGTCTCGCGCACCTTGAACTCACTTACCAGGCCGCGAAACGCCGCATTAATCACCCCTCGTTCCGCATTCGTCGGAACGGTATTGTCTTCCCTGCCCGTATGCGACAAATAACCATTCATTGCTTGGCGCTCAACGAGTGAGTCGGACACGAAGGCATCGAACGCACGCGCGAACTTCTCCAGGTTCGTGGACCAATACGGCTTGCCGCCTTTGTCGCGGTCCAACTGCATGGCATTTTTGGCGTACTCAGACGTTACTTTTCTCGGCGCTCGCGTCTCCTGAATATTCGCCTTTTGGTACTCAACGCTGTCAATCCACGACTGCAAGCTTTTCATGTCATCCAGCGAGTACAAATAGCCATGCTTTTGCTTATACAGCTCACGCATTTCAACAACGACAGGCGACAGATATGCCTTACCAACTGCGATCTTCCCATCGCCAAGATCGCCTGCGACGACGCGTGCGCTCAGCTTGTCGAAAGCGTCTTCCTGCTCCCGGAAATTACGGCGAATGCTTGCAAGCCAACTGCGAACCTGTTTCTGAGAGCGTTCATGCGATCTATCCTGCACGCTCGCCGCTTCCTCTTGCGTCTCCATACGCTTATTCATTGCATCCACGATCGTACGGAACCCGGAAACAATTTCAGGACGGAGTTCACCAAAGCGGGGAACCTTTGTCGCGACCTGCCGACCAGCTTCCATCTTGAACACTGGCATGGTGTCTTCTCGATGAGCATGCTCGGTCAGCCATGGCACTGAATTGGTCGCCAAGCCAGCCTGTGTTGCGAAGTAGTGATCCAGTGCATGCGCCCATTCGTGTGAGAGCGAGCCTGCGCCACTGGTGCGCGTAATATTGATTTCGTTCACGCCCGGAACGAAATGCGCCGCATAGTGTCCGCTGCCTTGTGCGCCGATTGCCAAACCCAACATGCCGTTCAACGACATCGCCTTGGGCGGCAAGCCCAAAATCTCGGCTAAATCATGGAACGAATCAAACGCGTGATTCAGATGCAATTGCGCCTCGGCGCGTGCAGCCGGCGTCTTCATCCAGTTGCCAAGATTAACGCCCTTAAAACCGAACTCATTCATCAGACGTTCGGCGGAAATGTCCTCGCCCTCAAGACGACGCGCGACGCCCTCGCGCTCCACCGCTTCGACTCGCGCGCCCTTCTCGCTGATCCCATTTTTTTTGTCGCGCTGCGTGCGCGCCCGAGCGGCGTCAACCGCTTCCGCTTCTGTATCAAACGAGTCGATGAAACCACGCTTGCCGAAAAGGCCGAATGGCTTCGTCTCTGCGATGGCCTTTTCTACATCCTCCTGCGTGTCATACGAACGAACGTATTTTTCATTGACATAAAAGAGGTAATTCCCCTTCGGCTCATACTGCTCGAACCCGGCCTTTGTTTGCTCAACACGATAACCTTGTACTTCCCATGCTTCACGCTTTCCCGGCCAGCCTTCTTTAATAGCCTTAAACGCCCGACTCAGCTCATCATATTCCGGCTGAAGTGTCTGCAACACCTTGTTGCCGCCTGCAATCATCAGCTCTTCACGATATTCTCGCCATCCGCCAGGATAGACCGCATCAAGCAACGATTTCGGACGCGCGGCCAATTCAGACAGTGAAATACGCTTCCCCAGCATTGCACCGGCATGACGTGCATTCAACTCGATCCACGCGCGGATAGCATCACGGTCGTTCGCCCATTGCATCAATCCGGTTTCAATACGATTCAACGCGCTGATATAGCGCTGAATCCCGGCATCCCCAAGGGAACCACGAACCACCGGCTTAGTCGCCACGCTGTCATAGACTTGCTTGACGATGTGCGCAACCACAGGCTGCATGCCGTCATTAATCATTGCCTCATAATCGGGCTTCAACCAAATGTTCGATTTGACCGCTTCCTTGACCTTCAATGCATCGTTCAAATGGGAGATATCGTTCCAGCCCTTTGCACGCTTGATGCGATTGCGACGGTTATAAACCAATTCTTCACCGGCATCTTCAATCGCGGCGGCACTGGATGCTTTGGATGGAACGACAGATGGCCTCGCCGTCTGCGTGACGGCAGGCTTCGATTCAAATGCATGCGTTGCTGCCACGCGCGTCTCATTTTCAGCGCTGAATAAATCCTGTTGCACACTTATACGATCGCCAGCCATGACATCTCACCCATTACTAGCCAGTTAAACAGACGCCGACTATCGGCCCAAGCCTTGACTGTCGCGGACCATGTTAATCACACGTCCACGATCATTTTCATACTTCACAGTCAGGGTATCGCCGACGACGGCAACCTTATCCAGGTTGCGAAGATCATGGATGACCGCCACCTTCCGCCCGATATCTTGCGCCACATGTGCGGGGCCATCTGCAACGACCTTGCCGACATATGCGCGGTCGCCCCCAGCAGTTTGGATTTCGGTAAATCCTAGCCGTTGCAAATCCTTGCGAAGCGAGGCTTCGGAATCCTTGACCAGCGACGTGGACAAACCGCCGTAGCGCGCTTCCAACTGCTTGCCCATCGCAATGTCTTGTGGAGTCAGCGAGAACTCCTTTGCCAACGATTCCATGGCCTTGGCACTCGTAAACATCGCGGAATAGGTAACTCCCTTCTCTTTGTAATCCAAAGAGAGGCAGCCGGATTCGCCATCGATATAGATGTCCGAGACCTTTTCTTTCGAAGTCAAAGGAGCGAGCGGCTTGGGCTGTGCCTGCCGCAAGTCCATGGCTGCGCGCACAATTCCTTGATCCATGCCATGTGCTTTCACGAACTTGTCGATGCTGCCTACGGAGTTGAACAGGATCACCTGTTCTTTGCCCCGACCGTCCTTGAGCATCACGGCTAGGTCGCCGCTTTGAGGCTCGACAAAAGGCTGCGAAACCTTAACGTTTTCGAGCGAGTCAACAACTTGGCCGCTACCACGGTAATAGCTTACCGACACTTCTGAACCGACTGAGGGCAGTTCCTTCAAACGACGATTTTCATGCGTTACGACGCGTCCCTCATTCGTCTTTTGAACCGTGAAATCGGTATTTTGCAACACGACCTTACCAACCGAAATCTCGTCTGGCGCACCGTCGATAACATTGGTCCCGAGTTGGAGCCCGGCACGGTCTAACGTCGGCTGCAATTTGGCCGTCAGCGCTTGTTGTTTGGCTAGTTCTTGCTTGATCCATGGATGGGACAACCCATTTGTCAACAGTTCATAGTCATCCATGACCTGTTGACTCATCCCATTCGAGATATCCCGAGAATTTTCGAGAACTGCCGACATCCAGGTACTGCGCACCGCGACAAGCTCAGCGACCTTCAGATTGTCACGAAAGGATTCTGGATTGAGCTGAAGTTTTTCCGTCAGCGCATGCACCATGACATCCTTGAACTCATGCTCGCGCAGGCGCTCAGGCAACGCATTGAGCAATGGGCCGTTCATATACACCGAATACGAGAAGACATCCTTGCCGGCACCAATGCTGGGAAATCGATTCACAGCGCCCGATGGTTTTACCGATTCTGCGAATTCTGCAAACGACATCTCAAATACTTGTTTTGCCATGACTTCATCCGTTTAAAAAACCGTTCATAAAACATCAACGCTCTCGCGAAATTTCCGACTCTGCAATCTTTCCATTGCGAATGCGCAAAACAGCATCCGTCCCAACCGCTTGGATAACTGCTGCACGCGTCTCTTCAGTCAACTTCCGCAATTCATGCGCCACAATCGCACCGCGCCCAGCCGATTGCACAGCAAACTCGCCTTCAATGCGGAGAATACGGCCAGTCGCATCACTTCCGGCCAAACGGCATCCCTCCGGCATCGTGTGCTCTTGCTTCTTTACGAGGTCGTGCAATTCGCGAAATTTGCCCCACCATTCGGCGCGCGACGCACGTTCATCCAGAATCTCAATGGGTTTGGTCCAAAGTGGTCCCTCATATCCTTCGCCCACATCGCGACGCGCAAGGCGTTCAGGCCAGTCCATCAATTGAACCGCCTCTGTCACCGCAGCAATCACATCCGCTTTCTTGATTGCGGCCTTTACTTCCGGCGAAAGCGGATGAGCGATTCCGATGGATTCAAAAAGCGCATGATCAATGCGCGATTTCACTTCAGTCAGTCCAGCTCGCGCGAACAATTTTCCATAAGGAGTGACGATATCGCCCAGGCCACCGCCCTCATGCAAGTCATGGCATAAAGCAGCCAGCCGATATGCAGGCAACGCATTAGGCATCACCATATCGGTCAATATGTTTTCAACCAGTGAGGAATGCTGAAGAACGTTATAGGCGTAATCGCCTTTTGTTTGTCCACCATATCGAGCAGCACGAGATGCTCCCACTACCCAATCTTCGAGGACGATATCTTGAGCAAGCGGATCATAGAGATTGACCCAATTCCCGGAGCGCATAAACAATTTTGTACGTGGCGCTTCATCGCGTGTCGGCACTGCTGCAACACTCATGATCCTCTCCTGCACATTCATCGACATCAATCTCTCAACGGCTAATCGCAGCCTCTTTTTCCTTTTCTGGCACAACTTGCGCCTTACCGTCGTTCACTGCAATTGCGACTTCATTACCAGGCATTAAGTTTTCGACGCCATTAATGATGGCTTTCTCGAAAATCGCTGCGTTGCGCCCAAGGCTGAGAACAAGATGATGATCACTAATGCCCATCACCTTTCCGGCATAGGTTTGGCTCACGCTTGGATCAACATGGTTGAATGCCGCCTTTTCGCTTGCGATCCGCGCGGCATCCGCTGTACTGAGAGCAAATTCATGGCACAACTGTTTGATTGGCTCGCTAAAGGCATGGAGGCCGTAGTGATATTTCCTCTGAAGCTCCGCAGCGTATCCGACAGCGCGCACTGGATCGGAAAAATCGCCGACGCAATCTACCCCGCCGTCGCGAAGGTGTGCATACACCGAATAAAACTGAGGGTTTTGATCGTCAACTTCGCACTGAGTCCCATCCGGATGGCCCGGATCATTAAGATCGCGGACGCCATGCAATTCGAGTGCATCGTAAGCGGCCACATTGTCACCATTGACCGTATCAGCGTATCGATCGTTGAGGACGTGAGCAGGCACGCTTTCAACGGATTGAGCTATGCCGGCCTTTTCAACTGCCTTGACGATGTCACCGATCTTTCGCCACGAGAAATCAGGGTATTCGAACGAGCCGGGGAAAAGGTCGTTCAGTGCAGTCGCAAACTCTTTATCTTGATCGTAAAGGTCTGCCACCTTCGTATCGCTTGGATAGGAGCGAAGAATCTCCAGAGCGGAAAGCTCATTGGTGCGCGAATCGGTGAACTTTGAGACACCAGTACTATTTTCGAAATTCGTCTGCATAGTGATCCTCCGCTGTAATGAAATGCTTATCGATCGAGCCCACCACGCTCAACGACTGGCGCAACGCTCACAGTCAGCGCCCCATTCTTGAACCCCATTCGGACACGATCGCCGACCATTGGTCTTTCCTGATCTTCTGCTAACGCAGCAAATGGCAACTCAATCGCACTCTTGCGGTTGAATTTCACCAGGCCCGCGCGATGATCCATGCCGACCACGGAACCCACGTATTGGCCGCGCTGGCGGTCGGGATCAACAATATCCAGCCCTAAATCCGCAGCCTGCATTGCGACCGTCTTCGCGTTGACATCAAATCCTTGTTCTGCCAACAGCGTCGCAAAGCCATGCGCTCCGTACGCGCTTGCATTCCGGCCTACCGTTCCGCCTTTGATCGACTCCACCAAACTCGCCGCTGCCTCAAGCGAAACGGAGCCAGACAGTAGTTTTTGAACACTGTCGGGCACCCATTCGTTGATCTGTCCGATCTTGCCCCCGGTTGCCCAAACGCCTAGAGCCATACGCGCTGATTCTCCGGCCACTGCGCGCGCCGCCTCTTTGTGTAATTCCACCATTGCTGGCAATGGGATCGGGACATCGTACTTTCCACTGATACCCTCGAATGCAAAGCCCTGCACACGCTTCTGCAATGCCTGACCGGCAACGAACTGTAAGGACGATCGTTCAGATGCGTTCGCGTCGCCGAATAGACGAACCTCGACCTGTTCGGCCCGCATAATGCGCTGAATCAGTCTGGTTGCAGCAGCGAAGTCGCCCAACTGCGATTCGTCAGTGATCGTTTTTTCAGCGGCTGTCGGCACTCGCAGACCTTGGCTTTGTCTCGCGAGACCGTAGCCATCAACACGCGCCGCAAGAGCGGCATCAAAGTCTGCTTGAATTTCGGCCATGATTGCGCCCTGTCCGAGCCCAATGGCGTCTTCGGAAACGGCAAAACCGGCTTCGCGCAGACACTCCGCCGCCGTGCGAGCGTCCATCGCGCCCAATACTTCCAGCGCACCCGCAACTGATCCCAGCCGCAGGGATTCTTGTAATGCCAACCCTCCGCTAGAACGCCATTCCCCATCTAGTCCAAGAGAAGGCGTTAGGAAATTCTTGAATTCCCTATGAAGCGCCTGATCATGAACTTCCATATTTCGCCCCTGCGATTAACACCAAATTAACACTGGATTAACAGTGTCTCGTAAATGATTCAAGAATGCAACATTTATTTGCATCAACTTATGCGTAAATGAGGATCGACCAAAACCTGCCACCGCTTATCTGTCCCGGCCAGGCATGCCTTTACCTTCTTCACCGATTCCTCCAGCGTTACAAGTGAAGTCACAGACAAGACGGAAAAGTCTGGTGCGGCCTTGCCGACTATTCCGCGCACTTTGCCCTCGCGTTCTGCACAGACCACATAATTGACGACATCACCGCTCGGATAACCGTCCTTGCCGCAAAACCGGCCAGAAACCAAGAACACGTTTTGTTTTCGCATAGATCACCATCCCATCCAAATGCCGGCCTTCATCGCTCTCAACGCTCGATGCTGGCGAGCACTCGACCGTGCGCCACCGCGACCACCGGCTTTTCGCGGACTGGCAGGATTACCCCACCCGCTTCCAACTGGCTTCTTACAGACTTGGCCCCTTCGAGCTTTTCCAGATCGTTGAAGTCGGTAGGCCGTCCCTGCACGTCCTTAAATTCGGGCACCACCATGATCGTTTTCACTTCTGCGACCTTGCCGTTCGCTACAAGATCATTCACCGCTACGATCGCAGCCTTACCGGCTGCGACGCCGCGATTTTCGAATGTCCCGCGAATCTTCCGACCTCCTGTTGGCACTGCTTCGACGGCGACGGACTTAACAAGTACGCCGCCATCCTCATACACCAGCGACGCACAGTAGGAGCCCGTGGGAGCTTGATGCCACTGCCCATCGACCTTCATTTCGCCCAGCTCAACAGTCCGAACATACCGTCCGTTTTCGACGGCCACTGTTTCACCATTCTTCGCATGGGGATTAAGCCCAACGTTGAAGGCTAAAAAGCCTAGTGCTCGTTCCACAAAAAACTGATCGTTATCGACTGCAAGTGCGCGTAACGTTTGTGCAGGCAACATGGGCGCTGTCAAAGGCACCACCGTCTCTAGATTGCCCGCATCAAAACACACGAACACCGGAATGCCGCTGCCCGCCCGAACAGATTTTCCTGTGGCGACGCCTTCCGAATAGGCTACTGCCGCTACCGGCGTGGCTTTGAGCGCAGCCAGCGATTCAGCACCCACAATGAACATCGTTCCTTTTTTCTGCGCGCCTCGCATGAATGACTTGACCGAGCCATCTTGGCTAATGGCTTGAATCGCGCGCAACTCGCCAGCTTCATTCGACATGGGGACGATCAGGTACATTTCTGTCGCGCGAATCGCCGACTTTCCCGACTCGCCTTTAAATTCGTCATATCGCAACAACACTGAGCCCGGAACCTGCCGTAGTCCTTCCGCAGAGATACCTTTCTTGACTACATATCCATGAGAATCGGCAGATGTGCCAAGGCCCCAAATTTCCTTAGCATGCATCGCCGCCGTGTCCTGCGCCGCAGCGATTTCGCGCTCTGCCCGTGCCTCACGCTCTTTAGCTTCAGCCTGTAAACGAGCACGCTGTTCGGGAGTGAGCAAAGGGCCGTCATACTTCCAGGTGAACTGCTCTCCAGACTTTTTGTTGTTGATCGTTCCAATTGGTCCGCCGTCTTTTGCTCCGGTCAAGTTGAGAATGTATGCTCCCGACTTGTTATAACCTTTGCCTTTCACTTTTACGTTGTGCCACTCTCCGTCTGCCTTAATCTCAGCCGGCACTTCCAAACCGACTTCCTCCATGGCTTTGCCGAACGAATCCAGAATAGTTTGCACGCTCGCGACCAAGCCGAGCGACTGCGTGCGAACATTCCATTCCTTGAAAGGCTCCAGCGGCACACCTTTAGGCACAAACCAAATCGATTGAGGGGAATAGAACACCGCACCGAGTTGGCGAGCACGGTCTTTATCCGCATATGGCACAGACAACACAGCGGCACGCTCTTGAAACATTTCTTCGACCCGCTGCGACGGCTTTCGGACCATAGCAACTCCCTTACCAGTTCTTATTTTGGTTACTTCACCCTCAACCCCGGCAGCGGCCTTTTTCAATACCTCTTCTGCCTGCCGCTCGGCGCTTGACAATTGAATTACGCGCATCACGGACGCCGCCATAACGTGCGCCTGCTGCGCCGATTCAAAGAAGCTCATTGGATTTTCGCGAAGGTCTTGCGCCCACTGAGTTGCGCCTTCATTCGCATTACTGCCGACAAACGGCACGCCAGCTTGGATTTGAAGGAGCGTCGCCGCCAGGCGCACCGGTAGGCTGGATGAGTTCGAGCCGGCCAGCGACATCAACCATTGTTCCAATGCCACATCAAGGCCACGATCACCAACTAAAAACCCCTCCGAAGCTGCGGCTTTGGCGACATCCTCAAGAGTGGCGATTCGGCGAACATCCAGGTTTGGCACGCCTTTGATTTCACTGGCGTTGAAAACACTGAATCGCTTAACCTCGGGCTTCTCCGATGGAAGTCCATCAGCGCCAATTGATGTTAGAAATTGAAGAGAAATTCGTTTGGCATCGGGATTTAACGTCCAGCCCGATTGCGTGATCTGGTCTGCCGTGAAAAACCGCGCATCCGACCATTGGCGGTCTTTCATTACTTGCAGCAACATAAAGGCATTTGCGCCGGAGAAGTTTCGCTTTTCCCCATTAGATACGGTGTACGGCGTTTCCGTGATTGGGGCTGTATCCGAAATGAAAATCGCATCTCCGGCTGTGATTCGATCAGCAAAGCGATGGGCGATTGCTATTCGATGCGCAAATGCCTCATTATTCAATGATGTTTCCATACATTCATCCTAGCTTGCGACCGAATCACTTAGGCGATTACCACATTGAGAAAATAGGCATCACGAAGGCCGAGGGCTGAAAATTCGGCCACAGGCAACGCTTTACCGCGCTCGGCATAACCTATCAGACGCGCTTTACATTCTTCGTCAAGGGACGGCAAATCAATCGGTAGAACCGATTGCCCACGCATAGCGACTATGAACAAGTCCGCAACCCTCAAGGTAGTGGCCTCTTTCAGGCCACAATTCCACGGCACGGTCATCATCATCTCGCCAGAATCTTTTGCAGCAAAAAATTCGACGGACAAAACTTGTAGTTCTGCTTCCGATGAATTCATCGAAAAACCCTTAGTTAATGCACTTAATATTAATTAATGCATGAATGATACCTCAAGGGCAGCCATTTCGAGTGCCGACCGGCATTAAATTTCTCGTGCTTAACTTCGAATCCGAGAACTTATCCGAATCACGTTGTTGCCAGAGCATCTTCGGCGTGCAGCGCTTCGCGCAATTCCTCAGTGATCTGTCGCAAGCGATCGTCGTCTAGCGTTTCAAGCACCAGCTTGATCGCAAAGTACCTGCGGAAACGCTGCCTCAGCTCATTCAGCCGACTTTCATTGGCGAGCGGATTCGCACGCTCTTTATTCAGGTCATTAAAACAACGTTCGACCATTTTATTCAGCAATGCCAAAGCTTCCGTAAACTCTTGGGACCAACTCATCCTAATACTCCCTTCGACCATCATCTTTCCAGGCCACGCGACTTGGCCGCTACTTGACCAACTCCGTTTTTGTATTGAATATCCACGACTTCACCAGGTTTAACCTCCTGCGATAGCCGCACAATTTCATGGCGCACGGTCTCACCGGCGCGGTTAACTTTCTGTGTTGCGATGCCGTCAGCAACGGATAACACCATGCCGCTGTACGCCCCCTGATTAACCACATCCAGCATATCGAACTGCTGTTGTTGCGGCTGTATGCCATCAACTTCAGGGGATGCCGTCAGTTCAAGCTGTGCCGCTGCTACACCACTAAACAACGGCAACGGTTTTGGCGCTCGATTCGTGTTGACATCATTCGGAACAGGCTCTTTTCCCGCGAACTGATTCAAGGTATTACCGACATGCGTACCCACATCCTTGAATGGTCGATATACGATCCCCTGCCCCAACAGACCATGTGCGATGGTATTCGACAGACCAGCAATGAGAGTCTCGGGCACACCCTTAATGCGCGCATGCTCTTGCGGCGTGAACTGACGCAAAAGCTCAGGGTCTTCCGGATGCCGAAGCAAAGCATCAGTCGATCCTCCCTTCGCATACCCCTTCCTCAAAGTTGGGACGGAATCATCTGTGAGAGCAACGATTTGCATGCTGAAGGAACTTCCCTTCTCAGCATCTCGCACTTCTTTTTCCTTCAAATATTCGAATGTACGCCAGCGCGGATCGTCTGGACTAATCGAATGGTCAATGACATCGGCGACGAGTTTTTGGTACTCAGAAGGAGGTCGCAACTGATCAAAGTCGAACTCGATGCCCTGCGTGACAGCGACCATGCACCAACGATTGCGATTTTCGAGCGATCCCCACTCTTTACCATTTAGGATACGCTCGTGCGTGACATAGCCCATATCGCGTAACTGATTGCGCAGGATATGGGCAGACGCGCTTTGCGAATACTCGGGTACATTTTCAAGTAGTACAATAGCCGGATTGGTCTTGCTCGCAATGATCAGCGCGCTTACGACGAGATGACCGACTTCAGGATGTGCTTCTGGATGATCCAATCCGCGCTTACTCTTTCCAGCCTTCGAAGCGCCACTGCATGGCAAGCCCATTTCAAGTATTTCAACCTTGGGAATACTTGCGACGCCTCGATCATCAAACGCAATTTCCTGCATCGGCGATGCCAACACTTGCGTTGAATCTGACCAAGCATCGTTATGAATCGCAGCGTGCTCCAGTAACTCGCCACGAATTTCGTTCGCAAATGCCAGTTTGCTTTCGATACCCGCTTCCGCTAGTCCAGTATGGACCGCATGAGACAAGACGCCGCCACCGTGAGAAACACTACCGATCGCAAGCGGATCGCCCTTTTCGAGCTTTTCACGCAAGCGTTGAAAACGCTCTCTCTTCTTTAACTCCGACGCCAAGGGGAGCAAATAAATCTCCCCCTTCTTTGCGACCACGCGAATCGCGGCCATACCATCGAAGAGAGCAAGCAACGCCTTACTATTGACATCGATAATCGGGTTATTCCGCTCACCCATTACCTTGCCAGAGACCACACGCGAACCGTCAGGATTCGCCTGCAATACGACCATCTGGCCCTGCACCACGATATCGAATTTCTGGCCGACCGCAAGCCCAGCGCGCTCAACCTGCGTTCCCTCCAACCAGACACGGGGAGCACCGCGATGTTGGCCGATCTTCTTGATGTAGTAGCCCTCCATCATCGCTCGACTCCCCATCCTTCGGCTAATTCGCGATCCTGCTCGGGTTCTTCCTTGACATTTCCGATGCCGTTCGCATACTTGATTTCAGCCATCTCGCCCAGCTTCGGCATGCGCCCGTTCAGCTTGCCGATATCGTGCCAGGTGATTTGATTCGCATCGCGTCCGGTCTTCTGACCAATCATGTTGCCTTCTACCGCAACGATCGGCCCGATATGAGTACCAGCCGCGACGGCTGCGAGCGAAGACAACGCGCGCTCTTCTTCGTTAATCTGCGCAACGGCTTCGGCAAATTCCTGATCCAGCTTTTCATCCACAAATTTGATCGGACTTTTACCGGGTTCAATATTGGTGCCCGCGATGGTGTCAGGCCGAACTACTCCGCCTTCAACACGAGTGACTGTACGAAGCACGGACGGCATGGATGCAGCCGGCGTGCTCGAAAACGCCTGTGCAGCCTCCTTCGCATTGCCATATACCTGTGGCTTGACGCCCTGCGCTTCGACGGTATAAGTGATGCGAGCTTCCTTTTGTTTTCCGTCAGCATCCACAAAGGGGCGTACTTCAACCATCTCCGGCGTTTGCTCGGCAGCTCGACTTTCGGCCTGCATTTTCTTGGCACTTTCTTGTGCGATGCGCTCCGCATACTTGGCCTTGTCTTTTTCATTCGGCACGTAGTTGACGACTTCTAGCCCCTTCAACTTCGCCTCCAACCATGCTTCTGCAAGCATGGAGGGTTTGCCGTTCAACTCGATCGCGGTCCACCCCTTAGCAATCGCCAGTTCCATCGCCGCGCGATAGCCGTCCCTGTCCTTCGATTTCAACACCACCGCGTCGCCTTTATCGACAAGCACCGGCCTGCCACCAGCCGCAGGCCGGTATGCGCCCTCTTTGTCGCGAACGAATACGCCGTCGAGCAAGCTGCGTGGCTGCGCCAGGTTCGCCTTCATATGCGGGTCATCGCGATAACGTTCGTACGTGACAACCTGCAATCCGAGTTCGGACGCCCGTGAATGGATAGACATCAAGCGCTCGATCGCCTCTTTGTCCTTAGTGATCTTCTTCTCCTTGATCTCCTTATTGAGCTGTTCCGCAAGTGTTACGCCTTCGGAGTTATGCAACCCATCCACCCAATATGGAGCCAGGATCGCATAGCCGTTCTCGGCACCCGGAGCCTCAATGGCGGCAGTCGATCCGTTAGTCAAAGAATGGTCCTGCGGCAGTGCTTGTTCTTGCACCACCGGCTGGCGTTCTGTATTCCAAATGAAACGATCCACGGGCTTTTCAACAAAAGAGCCATCCTCTTGTCTTTCCTTGATCGTCACTTTCTTTTTGCCGCCGCGCGTGAGCGATATGGCATCCCCAACCGACACCCCGGCCTCCGCCAAGCTTCTCTCGATATCAAGACCCCACTCCGTACGACGTTTCCCATCCTCGTTTTCGAGAACGGCGAAGTAGCTCATGCTATTTCGTGAATCGTGCTCGAACGGCGCTGGATCGAAAGCGATTAACCTGCTGAATCCAGGCTGTAACTTGACCGCTGCCGCTGGCTGTACGATCTCGCTATTCTGACTACGCGCCTTTTCGACATCGACCTCACGCGCGATTGTGCGGGCCGGCGCAATCGCTACCTCTTCTTCTTCTTCGATCGCTGCCGCGCCTTGCTCGGTCATGCGCGAGATTTCGCTTTCAGACATCGCGAGCATCGCAGCAAGTGGCGGCATACCAACAACCGAAGAAGCGTTATACAACTTGACGTTCTCAACGCCACCGGATTGTTTATCTCGAATCAGTACCTCAACGCTGACAGCATCATGACCGACATTCCATCCATTACCCCGCGCTTCCGCCATGGTCACAAAACGCGGGTCGCTCCAGCCGAACGACTGCATACTGCGCTGCAACCGCTCCAAATTCTTACCGACCATCTCTTGGCCGCTGACTGCATTGAAAGGCAATCCCGCACGCACCAGTTGTGCGAATCGATCGCGTGTTAATACGTCTGTGGTGTCTGCCATTCTTGTTTCCCCTATCGAACAAACTGACTACAACCTTTTGCTGCAAAACTTCGTCGTTCCTGTTTTAGTCTTATACGCACCGCACAAGCAAAAGGGCGTCAAACAGGGACGCCCTTTTTTCGCATTCTCCGATGCTGACGCTTAGCGACCATGCCAAGTACCATGTCCAAATTCTTCTGATTTTCTAGAACCACACTAGATTCATCACCACGCATTTTGGGCACCTATCGATTCAACCCAAACGGAACTCGAAAGTCGCCGCCCTAAGTTTTCGAGATGGATACGTTATCTTCTATCGCTAAACAGTGAATTTCCTATAGCATTTCCATTGTTTAATGATGGAGACTTCGATGCTCCCCTGATCAACTAATTGCCTACCCCTGTTGTAAGCATATGCTTACGCATACAACATAAAAAAATAATTGGTTACGCGCTTTCTATTCCGAAAACGCGATCTATCCTCCGCCTACCGTTCTACGCCCTTGGTCTCTTTGACTGCCGATAAGTCCTTGACCCGTGCAGCTTGCACACCATTCGCGGGATATTGAATTTCAACGTCCCCCTTTACTTGCGCCAGGTCTTGCAGTTTATCCAAATCATGGATGACGGCAGAGCGACCAATCTTCTGAACAACAAATCCGTGTGCGTTTAGAATTACCGGGCCAGAGTAGACCAAGCCGGCGCGAGGTTCATTGATCTCAATTCCCTCGCCTACAAGCTCTTGCACCGCACGAATAGCCAAGAGCTTTTTCAGGTCATACTCTTGCTTATCTGTAGGCGTCAACACCTCTTCGCGATTCTTGCGCAACACGCCCAATGCGCGTGAAATCTGTGCTGGAAACATCTTATGGCGTTCAGCCGCGTCTTTGCCAGACATTCCGTCAACCAGTACATCTCGACACGCCGCCAGCGTCCGATTGGATAGTTTTGTGTTGATTGAAATTCTCTCGAATTCAATCTCAGTCCATTGACGCATGGTTTAACGCCAGAAAAAAGAAGGATTATAGCCCCTTCCCACCGCACAGTTGCTGCCCGAGGCGAGGCCGCTCAAGCACCCACCAGCACTTTTTGTATGATGTTAATTTGTTCATGTACCTGATCTTGCGAAGATTCGCTTCCAAACGGGTCGCCGTGAACTTGAATGAAAGCCCGACGTTCGGCAGCCGCAGCACTTGCAAAGACTTGTACGCGCTGCTCTTCAGACAAGCCAGCTTCGGCCAGACCGTCAATCGGCGGCAATGACGCCGATATTGAGCGCTCAATTGCTTCCGTTTGAAGCGATTCCGGATAGTCGCGCAATTCGAAATGACTACCCAAAATCGGCGGCAGTGTCATCGTTGATCCCATTTGTAACACCTTCCCTTTTATTGTTACTTCTTGAAAAAAATCAACCTTTTTGCAGATTAACACCAAATTAACAGTTAGTGCAAGCTCTACCTATTATAAGTTGCCATACGGCATTTTTCCTATGACAAGTTGCTCAACCGTTCTATTTTTCGAGAAGCGGCACTAACCGCGCTACAAGTAATTGATTTGAATCAGGAAATACACAAATGCCAGGTCCATTTATGTAAATATTATGCTACACAATGTTGACTCTTAAGCACTTCGATATCTAAAAGACAATTTCGATGCGCGGCCATATTGCCCGCCCCGATTTGGCGAACAGGAAGCTCTTTTCGGCCCCTCTGATCGTGACTTGCACAACCTGTGCTTTGGTCCGATCGACCAACCATCCGACTCCCGGCATCTCAGGTAACGAACGCCCTGTGTCGCTAATCCGTCCTTCAGGAAACACCATTACCGACTGACCACGCCTGAGTGCCCTATGTAATGTCCGAATCCCGTACGGTGAACCAGCATCAATAGGCACGACCGAACCAAAACCGAGCGCCGCCAATAGGGCCATCCCTTGACTAGCAACCCAGGATCGACGCGAAAAGGCCGTATCGACACCAAACACAAGCGGAGACGGGCTGGCGAGCGCGATAATCACGCCATCTAGAAGACTGACATGGTTTGCGCAAACGATCACACCTCCCCCATGTAAAAGCGCGAGTTTAGATGGGCTGTATGTTGCACTCACACGAAGCACGCGCAACGCGATAGCGCGCACCAGGAAGCGAAGAAAAGCCTTCATTCGCTCACCTTTGATCGATCAATCTGGATGTCGTCAAATCTCACCATGCGCTCTCCCACCATAATGAACCATTGCACCATAGGCAATAAACATTAGGCCAATTTAACCATTTCAAATTCAGCAGTCAGCTTGCCTTTATTCTTTACCTGCACTAATGCTGTTTGATGTGGAACGATCGTGTTAAGCCGCGCTTCCTCAATGCCCAGCTTGCGGGCGGCGAGATTCGTATCGGCAGCCGAAAGACCCAATACAATGATTGTGCCCGTGGCCTTTAAGAAGTCGTCGGTGAAGTGCGCTGGCGTTTGCGACGCGATCCACAATCCCAAGCCGAACTTGCGTGCCTCGTTTGAAATCTTATTGAGAATGCTGTCGTCGTCATCCGTGAGATAGCGACGCCCTTCATCGAGAAGGATGATCTCCACCAGGTCTTTTTGCAGGCCGCGTTGCATTGCCCGTTCGAAGATTCGCGCACAAACCATGTCCACAAACATCTGTT
The DNA here is from genome assembly GCA_035254105.1 of Noviherbaspirillum sp. Classification (GTDB taxonomy): domain Bacteria; phylum Pseudomonadota; class Gammaproteobacteria; order Burkholderiales; family Burkholderiaceae_D; genus Noviherbaspirillum. Next base: position 33,199 of record DATFAZ010000188.1, read on the forward strand.
GCACAGGAATTTCAAGTGGCTTAATGATGTAGCGCCAGATCGGCGCACGCGGATCAAATGGAGGCGGAACCGGGTTATAAATTCCGATCGCTCGCGCATTCTGCAATCGCTCATACACCGATGTAAGGACATCTGTTGAGCTGTACCGGATCAAATCGTCAAGTTCGCGACCGGTGGTAATTGCTTCGAGATAGCTGGTATAGGCATTGGCCGCTTTCTCTTTTGCCTTGTTTACGCCAGCCATCAGCTCGGCCTTATCCGCCTCGGACAGTGCCGCTCCACGCTTGGACAACTCTGTAATCTTGCGCTGAAAGGATCGCGCGGCCTGATTCACATCCTTAAGAAGCGCCATCGCAGCACTGTTTGTGCCACAAAACTGAGCCTTCAGCTTGCGCTCAGCATAGCGCACCGCATCGTCCATTGTCGGAGCAACCTTGAATAGCGACTTAGGCTCCCACATCAAAAAATCGCCATCGTAAAAATCTTCCTCGACCCACCAACTCTTTTTCGACTGCATAGCCGGGTTGTTGTCGAAGTCATCAAAGCCGCCACGCACGCGCCCATTCGTCGGGTCTCGCAACAGCTCCTTGAAACGCCCGCGATGCTCATAAGCCACGTCCAGATAAACGCGGCCTTCTTTACCCCGCATAATCTCGCGGACCTCACGCGGGTCATCGGGAATCCAGGTACGGGGATCGTCAGCCTTAAACCCTCGCGAAGCGTATAAGTCTTCGAGCAAGTAACGGATGGCCGCTTGCTGCTTAGGGCCAAGGGTACTTTGCTTGTTCAATGCAGCGATAAATTTTTGGATTGCACGGCGCACACCGCCGTAGTCTGGATCAGGATTAATCTCCAATGGGTTATAACCGTAATTGGTTGCCGAAGAAAACTTCACCTCGGACGAGTACGGCATTTCCAGGTCGCCGTGCGGGTCAAGGACATGGATGCGCAAAGGCACACTCAGCGCCGCCGCAGACTCCACCAGCGCTTTAGCCAGTTTCTCCAAGCGATGTGATTTACCCATTCCGGTAATACCGGAGATTTGAACGTGACCATTCACTGCCTGCAACGTGTCGAGCACCACAGGCTGGCCGGTCTTAGCGTTTACGCCGAGCTGCACTAACATTTTTTAATAATTTAAAACAAGATGAATTCTCGAATGAAATGGCGTTCCCCCACCCTTTCGGCAAGGGAACGATTTCACCGTTTCTTATTTCAGTTTGGACAATTCCGATTGCAGAATTGCAGGAATCTCCTGATCGTCCACGATCACGCCCGTCAGTTGATTTGCAACGAGCTTAGCGATAGGAACCGGGATACTCAGTTCGCAGCGCACCGAACCGAAGGAATCCAGGATTTCTTTGTTGGATTTCAGTACGTCGAGCAATGCATTCACATTGCTCACAGAAATACGGCAGTTCACGGGAGGCACCACGGCGTCACGTTCGGATTTGCCTGCACCATCTTGAGGCATCGGAACCGAGCCCAAGAGCTTGGAACGATCTGAATCCGACAGGACGTATCCGCCCGTGGAAAGCGACGATCCTTCATTATTCCCGCTGACTGCTGCGGCTGCGCTGCCACCGGCAGCCGCTTCTTCCATTGCCTCTTGGATGGATGCCGCACCGAGAGTAGAAGCCTTGCCGGTTGACACACCTACCGCCGCTGGCGGTGCAGTAACGGCCTTACCACTGGATGCCGCCTTATTAGCCTTTGCATCGCGCGCTAAGGCGTCGATGACATTGCGATTGAGAGGCTTTTCCAGACGATCTGGATCACCCTCGGGTAGATCAACGCGACGCAAAATATCCACTTGCGCAGCCTTCGGCAAGATGGACAGTCGGTAGACTTTTTCGACGGTATCCGCAATGCCAGACTTGACCCACACGCGTTGCAACTCTTCATCGCCGTATTTGACGAAGCGGCTAACCCATCCTTCGCTTTTACCAAAATATTCGGCGATCTCAACTTGGGCCATCGGCTTGTCACCGTTCGCCCCTTCCATCAGTTGGCGGATCGCCAACGCCATTTCGTCGTCGCTCAGGTCTTTGCGATTAACGTTTTCAGCGAGCTGGTAAAGCAATCGCTTCGCAGGCGTCACCAGGTCATTGCGGACGATGGCGCGGATCGATGCACACCCCAACTTCAAATGCGCGCGAGTACGACACTCTCCGACCACGACCAGATAAGTTCCATCCGGCAGCTCTTGAACAGTGATCGCTTCGATTAAGCCATTCTTGTTAATCGATCCCGCTAATTCATCGATGTAGGCTTCGTCTTCGGCGTTGATGCGCCCGTCCAGATGATGAAAAGCTTGTCGCGGCTGTTTAGGGTCGAACTTTACCTTGTTGAGCGGAATTTCAATTTCACGTTCGCCCTTGTTGACGACCATTTTAGCCACGTCCGACAGCTTGCCGAGGTTCCCAAGTTTGCCGGGCTTCGTTGCGGTACTTGCAACCATAAATTCTCCTTCAATTCCAATTACAATCCGGCGTTCTCAAACACGGCATTGCACGCAGTTTTCATTTCAATCGCCGCAGCGCCCTTGTTTTCGCCGCGATTACCGCGCCAGACCGGTCGCCGGATCGCCAAGCGGGTTGCTGCGCGATCATACAGGATGTTTTCCAGCACCAGATCGCCTACTTCTTCCCGGAGTTCCTTGAGCGCGTTTCTGTCGTGAGCGCTGTTCCTGTCCATCTTGTTGATTTGGATGCCCATCACTTGGATGTCCGGATTCCATTCCATCTGCCTGACGCGCTCAATATCCTCGAACAAAGCGGCTAAGCCGTCCGTTGCATCTTCGTCCAAAGTGCAGGGAGAGATAACATAATCAGCACACGACAACGCCGCAAACAAAAGCTTTCCACGCGACGGCGGCGTATCAATAATACAAACGTCGTAGTCCTTCGCGAACTTGGCTAATGCTTTTCGCGGATTAATCATCACGTTTAACGAAAAATCCCCCACATCGACCAGATCAGCGTCCGCCGCGATCAGGCTGAAATAGTCGTTGACCGGCATCGGAACCGCCTTGTTTTTGGGATCAAACATTCCCGACGTAGTGAGCCAGCCACCTTGATCAATAATCTCCTGTTTAGCCAAGTGCAGAAGCGTCTTTGACGTGTTCGACTGAGGATCAAAGTCTGTGACGAGCGTTTTCAGCTTCCGCTCCGCAGCCGCGAAGGCTAAGTGTCTGCCATAGGTCGTTTTACCTACGCCCCCTTTTTGATTTGCAAGAACAAAAATTTTCATAAGGCATTAGCTCCTAATTCTTTGTATATTTTGGTGATCCTGTTGCTGTGTCGATAAGGCTGCAATAACTGAATTTGCAGGTATGCCATTTAATCGTCATCGCCGCTTGTCTTTTCATTTACGCCTTCTTTTCCCAATTGCCGCTTGACGCTTGGAAGCGAGTTAAGACGGTGCCGCATAATGTCCTGCGCAGTGTATCCGCCAGGCCGGCCTTTCTTTATCTCGATTAAGTTAGCACGCGACGCGATTCTGGAATATTCCTGCAAGACCAACCTATCAAGCCGAAGCGTGATCCCCACTGTCTTGCCATCCTTACTTTCGCGCATATTTTTTAAACTCCCACGTTGCACTAAATAATGTACTACGTAATTATGATAGTCGAATGAGTGCATGAACGCAAGAATTCTTTTGCTGCAAAAGTTTGGCCGCCAAAATATCCTAATTGCCCCATGAAAAAAGCCGCTTAAAAAGCGGCTTTTATGTTTATTCGTTCAGCATTCCCGGCCCCCTGTAAGGGTAAACACTCGTACACCACCAGCACACAGCAGTATATAGAAAAGTGCGCAGCGACAGCACGCGCTCTTCATCCGTTCGCTGCAAGTTAATGCGCTCAATCGTATGTGTAATCTGATCGTGCAAAGTGACGGGCAAAACCATATTCATCGGCACCCACCCCGGATCAGTCCCTTTCCGCGTGCGCGCGCCGGATGACCCATGAATCTTTGCGACACGCCAAGGAAAAGGCGGTTTGGCATTCCAGGGTTCGAATGCCAAAAAACCTTGCAGCATATGCACGTACATCCGGTTGAGTTTTCGCGAGTAATGTACGTCCGCCAGTTGACGGCAATATGTCATCAGCCAGTCCGGAACACTGGTTTGCGCAGGCACAAACTCTGTCATTAGGGCTCCCGCTATGTTCATGATGGGCGCATTCTACGTGATTGCATGCATTCACTCCACTTATTCTTATCGCGCAATAGGAGCCTATTATAAATTAAACAAACATTTTTCATTACCGCGCGGAAAATTTATATTTCCGCAACAATCGTTACTATTGATTGAGCGTACGGGCATTGCAACGGTCTCGCCAAACTTTCTTGAAAACGATGGTGTGAGGCACGATTACAACAAAGCGCTCACCGGGGAAGTTTCTCAGCGTCGGCTGCACTGCCAGGTACTTGCTCAGGATTTGAATACCTAAATTGCCATACTGCTGAGCAAATGATGCTGCAACGATCTGCGACGGTGTTTGTTGCTGAGCTGCTCCGTTCGATGACGGATTAGGCTGTGGTATCGACAACTGCACGCCTGCCCCGATCATTGACAAACCAAAGGTGACACCGAAAGCCCGCAGATAGTGATTATCAACGTCTGCTGGCAGCCCTGCTTCTCCGCTTGGATCATAAGCTTCCATCCCGGCCAGGTTCAGTTCCGAACCATCCTCAAACATCATGCCGTTCCAGACCACCAGGTTGCGCCCCTGCCCCAAGGCCACCTTCGAATCATACTTGCCGATCACTTTCGTCATCGGCGGAATGAGTAGGCGGCATCCCGTTACTGTGTCATATACGGCCTCCGACACTCGCGCCGTTACCTGCCCCGGCATATCCGAATTAATCCCCTGCTCCAAGATCATCGGCACAGCCACCCCCGCTTTAACTTCATTTGGAGAGAGTGGAGGAACTGACATGTGGGGATGATATGAACGGTCCTCCTTGGCCGACGATTTAATAAAATCCAGCTTTTCATCCTGCTCACCACCGCCGCTGGTTTGTACCTGCTGACCGGATGCGCTCGCCTTTTTCGCCGCCTCAACTAAACCTGACGTGGCACTGAAATCTGGAACGCCAGCCTTACTGCCGCTCTTAGGCCCGTCATCCAAATCGAAGGTTTTCCCCGCCAAGCCAGTCGCCTTAGCCTGTTTCATTCGTGTCAGCCGGTCCAACTTCTCCTGATCAGCCGCTTGCTGCTCAGGTGTCAAAGGCTTAACCTTACCTGTTTCGGGCGGAATTGCCCCCTGCTGATTGGCACCCGACGCATTCGCGCTGGGCGGAATTGCGCCGGCAGCCCCGTGTCCTCCTTGAATCGCTGGGACGCCGGCACCGGCTGTGCTATTCGTGCCCAACACCGTAGCTGGAATCTGAGGTGTAGACGCAACCAAACTCGTTGGAGCAGGCTGCTTCCCGTTCTCGCCTTTACCGCTCGCCTCGCCAGTCAACTCTTCCGGAACCTTGTTATTCTCAGCATCCTTCGTCGGCGTTGCTTCTTTCTTCTCTTCTGCCTGCGGCGTTTTTTTTTCGTCCATGTGGTCAAGCGCAACGAGGAAGACGACCACCAACACGCCTACAAACGCCATGGCCGCGACGAGTACACGTTTGGAGATGCGATCGGCGAATTTCGGCTTCGGACGCATGTCTCCCTGTATTCCAGGGACACCAGCGTTTAGATCGAACGGGTCGTTTGCCTTCGCGTTCACGGCTTACCTCCCGCCCAACTCCACTTTTCTTTTCGCTTCCAGGTGATCGTGACCTTTTCCGGGTCAACGAGCAGTACAGCCTTATCAAAAAGCCGATCGACCACAAAATGAACTTTGCCGGTCTCCGGGTCTTCAACGCGCCGGTAAGTCGTCACCATTTGTTTGTTTTGCCCATCCACCAAAAGCAAGACCGGATAGGTTCCAGATTTCAGGCTGTCTGGCATTTCCAGATAGACGCGCTCACCATCGCTAAACACACGCACCGGCTTGAATGCGGCATCGCCGTCGATCCGATAGTCGAAAGCTAACCGTTCCGGAGCGACTGCGAGTGGCATCACGCTCGCACTTTGCGCCTTGGTTTCTGCTACCGCATCAGTACCGGCTTTTTCTTCCCAAGATTGCACCAGCTCTTCCGGGTAATAGAAGCCGACGCGATTCAAATAGACACCCTCTTGTTTTGGCGAATAGAGCTTAATGTGATAAGTGCGACGGTCTGTCGTGATGATCACATTCGATTCAAGATTATTGTCCCTTGGTTGAAAAACCACATGCTGCACTGACTTGCCCTGCTCCATCGAATCTGCCGGCTGCCACGTCCAGTTAACACCATCGCCCAAGATGACTTTTCTCACCTTTTCATTCGGCTGCATCTGCACATCGCAAGCGCGCGTAGGCGAGCACGTTAGCCTCGGCATTGATTGACCGAAGGGAAATATCACCATGCCATCGGAAGACATGATCGGACGTGCCTTTCCCCCCGATTGCCAAACTCTCGCCTGTGAAACGGCGGCATCCTCAAGCACGTTGTATTTTTCCGCTGCACCGGTCAAACCGCTCACAACCATCAACGTCGCCATCGCGCAGTATCGAAGTGTCTTGCCCATTAAATCACCTTCATCCAATTCAGCTCAGGCACGGTGTAGCCGATCGGATTCTTTCGAATCTGTTCTTCTTCACCAGAGGGAGCGAGCTTGTATTGCAGAGTCGCTTTCCACTTCTCCATACCCAAGAAATCACCATTTAGGCCGTACGAATACTCTTCCCATTCGACCTGCCATGTTTTGTCCGTTAACTTCAAGGCAGTCTTTACCTGCACTTGCACAGTTTTTGTTTTGCCGACCTCGTTTGGCGGCGCTTTCTTCAGCTCGGCCTTCACATAGGCAAGCGCTGAACCGCTCAGACGCGAAAACGCTTTATCCAGATTGCGATTGTTTGCCATGCGATCGGTCGTTACCGTCCGCAAATTTTCGATCAGCTCGAATGTTTCGCTATACACATTGCGCTTTGCATCGGTAATTGCGTCATCACCAGTCAGCGCCCGAACAGCAACTGTTCGCCCCAGCTTGTCTACTTCTACCAGATACGGCACAAACTTTGACTTCGCGCCAATGTAGATCACACCCGCCACCGCGAGCGTAGCAATGCCAAGGGAAATAAACGCGAATTTCCGCCAGTTGGCTACCTGCGCGTTCAGCCGAAGGAACGTGTCTTCATGGCGTCGCGCTGCAAGCAACCAAGGGGCGTCCGCCTCATCAATGTTGGTATTTGCAGCCCCGCCCGGTATCGGTTTGTCAGGAGCAGCCGCTTTGGATTTCGAAAACAAATTCATGACTTACCTTTTGACATCCACCATCACGCTACTCACGCTACTGAAAGAGTTTTGCAGCAAAAGTCATACTGCAAACCTCATTGTTTAATAATTTGTGACGGATAGTTTTGTAACGAAAAATGTACGTAGTGTGCTTACTCGTGATTGTGTGTATTGATATGGACTTGCGTTCCCGATTTTTCACGCTCTACATGCTGGCCTGTTTCTCTTAAGTGGTCTCGGAAACCTTTCCTTTGTGGCGCGCTCAATGCCTGCACAAGATCACCGAGCTGTTTTTCCAACGGAGTGCTTGGACCAGCAATACCGGCATTCGCGCCAGACCCGCTCCCCGAATCAGCCGTAGATTTTCCAGTTGCGGGTGCTGCGGCTTCGGCAGGAGAGGATGCGCTCCCCGAATCAGCCGTAGTTTTTCCACTAGCGGGCGCTCTGGCTTGGTCAGGAGAGGATGCGTTCGATTTGCCAGCCTGCGAATTCGTGCTCTGTCCGGGAAGAGAATTTAAAGAATCGACAATCTCTTGACCATTGTTTGGGGCCTGATTGGCTGCGCGTTGCCAGTCCATCGATTCCTGCGGCGTCATCGACTGACCACCACCATTCGAGCCCGAACCGCCAGATGATGTGCCCGCTGGATTGGAAGCGGAACTGGTCGCACCAGGTTGCGCATTACTTGACGCAGCAGCAGGTGTTGGCCGAACCGGAGGCTTATTGGCCGCACTCTGATCGCCTGAAGCCAATGACTTACTAGCCGAGGGCGGAGCCGAACCGACCGGAGCAGGACCAGCTCCACTGGATGATGCATTTGAAACCGATCCAGCATTGCCAACCAGCGACTGCATTATTTCTCCCATCGTCTGAGGAACCTTAGCAATCCCCCCTGCGACATTAGCCCCCCCAGCAGCGGCAGCCGCGCCCGCAGCCGCGCCCATTGCAGCCGCTTGGGCAACGTCAGCCGGCCCCAAATTCGTTGTGCCGGAAGCTAACGCCGACGCAATGGAATCCGATTTGAACAGGGCATAGGACAGCAGAACGTATGCGCCCAATGCGGATAGAAGCGCATTGACGAACGTCCCGACGCCGGTAAGCGTAATTGAATCAGTAGACGTGCTGGACAATGTGTTTGTCACGACATTACCGACTTGAGTGAATGCGGACAGAACGACGGTCATCAAGATAACACGATAGCCAAGCGATATTAATGCCTTGAATGGTGCAATACCTTGGTCCTTGAGAGCGTTCAATCCCAAAAATGAAAAACTCAACGGGGAGACCATGACAACCAAGCCTAATTCAAGCTGCACCATGAAAATCTTCGCAGCGAAAAATAGGCCGATCCCCAAGAGGATCAAAAGAATATAAACAATCAGCGTTCCCGCTGTCGTGCTGAAAACACCAACGCCGGTAGCAATAGCAGCAAGAGACGCAACCAAGCCAACTGTTGCAGCAATGATCGACCCAGGACTCGGTAAAGCAAGGCCCACCACGCCAAAGAATTGGTTTCCGACATCCGCAATGAATGCCGGGCCATTGTCGAGTACATATCCGCAAAAACCGATCCATGCAAAACTGCCAATCAGTTTTGCGAATACTTCTTCGATAGATGCGCCTTTCTTAATCAGAGCGAAATTAGTAATGACGAACTGAATACTGACAAATGCCGCGAGCCACTTGATGGCTTGGGATAACAGTTTATTTGCCGCTGGCACCATGGCCTGCGTGATCGTAGACAACACAGTAACGTCATTGACCGTCGCAGCAAAAACATTGCCGGAACACAGCAATAAAAATACGAGCAATAGCTTTTTGTTCATAGCACCAGAATATTTCTGTTAGCAAAAATCACTGCTTCTTCGTGAACTTGCCGAGGATGCCTCCGTTCAGATTTCCATCAGCCATTTTGGTTAGAATCACGTCATTACCACCAGGAAAGCGAAACGTAATTCGATCGCCATCGATGTGATATGGTGTCTCAACGAGATTGCCAGCCATAACCGCCGACACTGTGCCGTTCGGATTGAAGGTGAAATTCCCCATGGCACTGCTATACACTCCGTCCAACTGGCTCTTAACCTGATCTTTCGGGCCGCATCCGAAGAGCGACAGAGACAAGGACATTGCCAGAAGTGTCAACAAGAGCATTTTTTTCATGGTTGAACTTTCTGCTTGCATGAGCATTTAGCTTGCGCTGCGCATTGATCTGATTAGGTCACTTTCCCGTTTTCAGGGCCGAGTTCCAATTAACGACAGTCGCCGTACCGATTTCCGTTGACTGCGGAGTATACGGAGCCGCTAAATTTTCCCGCGTTGTCTGCGCAGCCTGTTCTTTACTGGTTTGCGACAGCATCCAAGTGTTGGCGGCTACATTCTGAGAAGCCATGAGATCGCCCAGCTTCTGCGTTTGCTGAATCTGCATCGAGGTCAGCGAAGACAACTGCTGAACTGCTGAAAGTGTTCCAGTGCTAGATTGCGAACGGTTGTACAGAGCTTGTAATGCATCCGAATCTGTGGCGTAAGAATCTCGGTGCAGGCCCGCCGCTTTGAGTGCAGCGCCAAGTGTACCCACGCTCGAACTAGACCAGGTTTTAAATTTTTGGGCGAAATTCGCTGCTACCGGGCTGTTGTATTTCTGCGCAAAATTCGAGTCGATTTGGGATAACGTACTACCCATCGAATTTTCTGCCGACATGATGTCGCCAACGCCTTGGACGATTCTCGTAGTCGTAGAGCCCAGCGCACTCAGCGGATTTTGTTCGAGGTTTTTAAGTTCCAACTGCCATTGCTTAAGCTGGGTTTCGTACTGCTCGACTTGCTGCGCGTATGAAAGGACAAGTTGCACGTTATTCGCAAGCTGCGTAATTTCTGTGGACCCACCAGTCACGCCACCGCCTGCAAAAGCCGAGCTACAACTTAGCGCTCCCGAGAAAAGCGCAATCGCCATCAATCCCAAGCCGCTGCTCTTCCGCATTGGCTTGTTCGATTTGTTCGCCAGTATAGGCAGTTTCAACCAGTGCTCCGGCAAGCTCATCTACTTCCCCTTTAGCATCTTCTTCAGGTATTTTATGCACGACACGACCTCACTAAGCACATTATTTCATACTGTTTTAAAAATTTCTAGAAAAAAACGCTTTTGCTGCAAAAGGCTTATCTCACCAATTTCTTGCAGACACCATCGGCACGCCAAAAAGCCGGCTGAAAGCGCTGACAGCTTGGTGTTCAATGTTGGGAATATCAGGCCGCTTTGCCCACCAAACATTGCTAACGTTCACAATAACATTGGGTTGCTTCAACATGGTACGTAAGAATGGAAACGGCAATAGCTGCTCATAGCACACCAACACACCGGCCTTGATCCCTTTTACCTCGATCATGTTTCCGAAGCCGAATATGTCCGCTACCGCCCCCTCTGATGCCCACGGTTTCCACATTGACACCGGCACGGGAATTCCCTGCACCGCCATTCTTTGCTCGTTGTTGCGCGCGCCCAGCATAAGCACCACATTTTTGTAACGGCCATCGGCCTGCGGCACCTCGGCACCGACTAAGATGCGCGCCTTCCTTGCCGCTAGGTCGGCCTCCGTACGCCGAAGAGCAAATTCAGTGACGCCACTTACAGGACCGAGTAGCGTTTCCGGCAATATCGTCACGCTGTCATCTGGCACACGCGTCGCGAAGTCTTTGATCCAGTCAATTCGATGCAATGCCGATAGCAACTGACCAGGGTCGGCTACTCCGCCACTGCTGGTGAGTTGCGGAAAACTGGTATCAGCTCCGCGCCAGGATGCGGGTACTCTAGCACTGCCCTCGCCCTCTACGATATTGATAACTAGCGAAAGCGCGCAAAATAGGATGATCCATTTCCGTCTTCTTCCAACGAGGGCGGCAAATGCGCAAATTGACAAAACCACCCCAGCCCATGCCGTCCCAGGAAACAAGACGCCGGCAACCGAAAGAATGCTAGTCCAACCGATCAAGCCCAAAGGCGGTATCACTGTCACACAAAGCGCCAATACAAAACGCAATGGGCGGCTTCCCACGCGTTCAGACCACAGAATGAAAAACGGTATAGTCAAAAGCATGCTGGAAGCACACCAAAGCATCCAGCCAAACCACCATGGAGATGCATCGCCAAAGAATGCACTGGAGGCAGCAGGAATGGCACGCGCCGCTGCCAAGTAATACGCCAGCACTACCAGAGAGGCACACCCTCGCGTTTCGGCCATTCCCCATGCTAAGGGCAGTAGCGTGATCCACAACAAACGCCAGGTATCGGCGCTTGCCCCCCATGACATCCATCCGATCAGCCCACCGAATAACGCATAGGAGCAAGAAATCCATACTCCCGGTTTTTCATGCTCCAGTAGCGTATCCGGGCGACCAAACCAGCTTAACGCGCTCATATGGGCCATAGATTCCTCTATGCTGCTTCAGCGAGCATGACTTTCTCACCCAAGATGCTCGGGTCAACCCCTTGATGCCGCATCCAGTAAGTGATCCAGTTCGCTCCATGCATGCGGTGTAGTTCTTTAACCTTTTTGCGATCTTCCACACCAGAGGCTGCGAAAAAGGAAAGTGCGACCGGTCCAAGCTCCAATTGAAACAGGCGTCGGCCCGCAGGGCTGGTGAAGAAGTAATCACGCTTGGGCGTTGCACCGACCAGAAGCTCAATCTCCCGATCCGACAACCCGATTGATTTATACAGGCGCATATTCTCTTCCCTTTGCGCCTCGGGATTTGGCAGTAGAATTTTCGTCTGGCAGGAGGAAAAGATGGTCGATGCAATCGGTGAGTCCGCCACATCCTGAAGCTCTTGTGTCGCAAAGATCACCAACGCGTTCGCCTTACGCAGCACCTTAAACCATGCCTTCAGTTTTTCCTCGAACATGGGATGCTTTAACATCAGCCATGCTTCATCAAGACAAATGATCGTCGGCGACCCATCCAATCCGCGCTCAATCATGCGGAACAAATAGAGCAGGACAGGCACAACATGCTTGTCATTCATCTCCATCAATTGTTCCATCTCGAACACAGTAAAGCGGCTAGTCGAGATCGAATCTTTCGTAGCGTTCAGCATGCCGCCGGCCAACTGCTTTTCATACAATCGCAGAACCTGCTGCACGCCTCTGAGTTGCACGAGCTGTGCCAAATCAGTGAATGAGCGCATGTGAACAGGACGCGTCGCCAACAAATTTATTGCGCGGGTAATTTCTCCATTGGTGTCCAAATCAACTTTGACACCATGCAGTTGAAGGATCGTTTCGACGTAATCCACCGCCCAAATGCGATCCGTCAGGCGATCGATCTGCGCGAACGGCGCAAATCCAATCGCCATTGATGCGTCGGAACTCTCATCAAGGAAGTTGTAATGCGTGCCGCCAGCGCCAAGGCACAGAGCCATCATCGACTCGCCTTTTTCAAAGCCATAGAACTTGGCATTGGGGTAGCGGAAATGAGACGCGGCAATCAAATTGAGCAAAGTCGATTTACCCGCGCCGGTTGGGCCACCAACAAATGTGTGCCCGACATCGCCATTGTGCAGCACGACGCGGAAAGGTGTTCCACCGCTCGCTGCACCATGAAAAAGCGGCGGGACCGGATTCTTGCCGTAGAATTTTTTGTAGAACGAACAAGGGTTTGCGACCGGCCCTTGCCAAGTCGAAGTCAACGGCAAGCAGTCCGCAAGATTCATGCTATGAATCTCCGGGCGCTTAACGTTCTCGTACCCGTGACCAGGCAATGATCCGAGATAGGCTTCCGTGCAATTGACATCTTCATCGCGGCATGGAAAGCCCGCGGCCCTGATGTTCTTCAGCAGATATTGAACGGTCGCATCGAGGAACGCCGCATCGTGATCGGTCAGGACAACAACCGAAGTCCAATGTCCGTACGCAACGTCACCGGACTCAAGATCGGTCAGCACAACCTCTGCATCCGCAGCCATATTGGCCGCATCCATGTTGGGCGCACCACCTTGGCGTCCGGTTATGTCGGCAATAAAACCGCGAATTTTCTGCCGCCATTTACCCCGAATGCGCTTTACGTCTGCCTTTGCTTTTTCAGGATCACGCGCGATCCATCGCGTCGTCCACCTGAATTGAACTCCAAGCTGATTCAGCACTTCCAACACGCCGAATTGCGTCCCTTCGTCAGGCAAACTCTCAATGGCGACGACGCGAATGTGTCGGCCATTCAGAGTCGGTCGAATTCCCGAGGCGAAGCCATAACTACCCAGCAGGTAATCTACCCCCATGGGAATTGCTTTTGTCGGCAGGCGAATGGGTTGCTCAACGCCAGTGATGCATTCGTGGATGAACGCCAGATGATCGTCATACCAAACGAATCGATGAGTATTCGGGTCTCTTACCTTCTTAGACTGCAACCGAATGAGCTTGTTCGATAGGCATGATTCGAGTATGCCGACATACTCAATCAATTGCCTTTCAAAGTATTCTACCGCCTTCGCCGCCATGCGCTCCGGCCTCGTCCGACCTTTATCGTCGGATTCATAGGCGAATTCTTTGACCTTACTGACCAATAGTGGGTCAGGCAAGTATGTGAAGGTCAGGAAATATTCGTTTTCGTAATGCGAGCCTTCGGAGCGGTATTGCCCCTGCCGCTCGCGTTCAATTGCACTCGTTACTGGATCGGGGAAAGCGCCATCATCAGGATATGACAGTGACTCTTTTCGCAAAGTCGTGGAATGCAACATCCAGCCGCCCGTAAGGCGCTTCATCAATCCCGACACTCGCACGCGCAACGCATTCAGCTCTGCTTCCGAGGCACACTGCATGTCTGGACCTCGATACTGAAAGGTCGCCATGAGTTCGCCACCCTTGCCTAAGACAACACCAGAGCGAAATACAGATGCATACCGAAGGAGATCAGGGAATCCCACTCGCTTAGTCCGAAATTCCGGATGAAAGAAATCAACGGCCCCCATTACGCCCCCTACCCCTTCCTTTTGCAGCAAAAGAAAATGACATCTTGCTAGCAGTAGTCTTTGATCTGTGGATGCTCCACGCCTAAGTCCGACTTCGGCGCGTAGTATTTGCGATACCGGAACTGACGAATCACGATATCGATCATCCACGGATCAGCTTTATTCGCTTCGCGCGCCACCCATACGACGATCATGAAGAGGAATATCGGGAGAATGATCGGAAGTCCCCAAAAGATTCCGTACGAAATAAACAAGGTCATACCAAGGCAAAACAACAGCAGGCCAGCAAAGCCGACAAGCCGTCGATCACCTCCAAACCAAGTAATCTTCCGTATCAGCGATTTACGTACAGGTGCGCGCAACATGGCTTAGCAACTGACACCACCAAATTTCGCGAATGCCATTGCCAGCAAGCTGGACATGGCCAGAATGATGCCGACGATCGTGATGATCGTCGCTAGCTTTTTCAGGCCATCGCTGATTTCCGCACCGAACAGCAGCGCCGATCCCGCACCGAGTGTTGCGAGGATAGTGAAGCCGAACAGCCATTTGCCAGTCAAAAGGTTGACGAGTTTGCAGATGCCGTCTCCCATCGGGTCAGCGGTTTGCGCAAAAGCGCCAGTCGAGACCATCAACAAACTGACGCCGACAATCAGTGCAGCTTTACCGACCGATACGGCGGTTTGCTTAGAACTCTGGTATTGGTTATTCATGCTCGAACACTCCCTTAAATAAAAAATCAACGACCACTTTTTGAACCGACTTGCGAAAACCCGATCAGCGGCTTGCAGCTCTGAGATTTAGCTCCCTGAACAGCAAACATTCGACGCCACCAATAGACGCCGATCGCGGAAACGATGAGCGCCTCCGCCAGGATGGAATACATCAGTGCATATGAAGTCGCGCTGCATTGGTGCGCGTTTGCGCTATAGAAAATGCTGCCGATAGCGTTGATCACTTCTCCCATTCGTACTCCTTTCGAAAACAACTACGACATTGCTAGTGGATCGGACTTGTGACGAACCCTTGCTCATTAGGGTCATATCCATCGACGCGCAAGATTTGCTTGATCTTGCGTCCGTCTGGCGTTCGCTCTAAATAGACGGCGACGTTGACTGCCTCCGCGATCAATATCCGTTGTGGATTTGCCGACACCTCCTGAATTAGCTGATCCATTCGGGTCAATCCGCCATATGCGCTATTCGCATGCACCGTCGCAAATCCGCCAGGATGGCCTGTGTTCCAAAGCTTAAGCAGGGCCAGCGCCGGCCCACCCGCCCGCACTTCGCCTACAGATACACTGTCAGGGCGTAGACGATTCACCGCCATCGAAATGCGCGCCATGTCGGTCCATTCGGTTGCCCGCAAAAAAACGCGATTGGCAAGCGTACATTGCAATTCACGCGTGTCTTCCAATATCAACATGCGACATTCAGGACGCAGCAACGACACCTCATTTAGCAGCGCATTGCAAAAGGTCGTCTTACCGCTTCCCGTGCCGCCAATCACCAGGATGTTCTTGCGATCCCGGATAGCAGCGCGCAACATTTCCGCCTGCGCAAAGCTCAGAACACGATTGCGCACATAATCATTCAGCGTAAATATGCGCGTCGATTTCTTGCGTATGGCGAAAATCGGTCGTTCCACAACCGGAGGGGCCACCCCCTCAAAACGCTCCCCGTTTAACGGCAACTCCCCTTCCACAAATGGGTTTTGCTTACTCAACTCTCCATCGAGTGCAGACGAGACCTGATTTAAGATCGCCATCCCATCACTGGTCGAAATCTCGCCCGCACGCCGCATACAGCCCAAGGATTCAATCCATAGACCGCCATCGTCGTTCAGCATAATTTCAACGACATCCGGATCGCTTAGCGCTTTCAGAACCACGCCTCCGAGCGCATAGCGCAAGCCATCCAGTCGCCGCTCTTGCAGTTCGTCCGTCACCACGCCCTCATTCTTTTGCAGCAAAACTCAAAAATCAGCATACATTAAATTGCACATTCATTGTTGCAGAGTGATATGCGGCAATGTATCATTAACGCATTATTTAATCAACGCCAGCGGGGAATAAAGATTATGCAGACGAAGCGACTCTTGACTGCGTTATGCATTGCAGCGTTATTTGGAACATCTATGCCCGTCGCCAATGCCGGCTACACAGTCATCGAGGATGACTTGTTTCCGACCTCGGCTGCACCGTCCAATCGCTTCGACCTCCGAAGCGCAGAACTGAGCCGCGCAGAACCGAACCTCATGCCTGTGCGTACAGGGGATGAACAGCGATATTCGATCCCCTTCGCCAAATATCGTAGCCCGCTCACCGCTGCCGGGCGCGCAAAGCTGGACGAACTTATCCCTGCAATGAAAGGCGCGCGTGTCCGCGTTGTTGGCCGCTTCGATGCAATGGCATATACAAGCGGGAAGCTGGAAATGCTGGCCTATAACCGTGCGAACATGATTCGTGCCTACCTCATGAAAAACGGCATACCGGCCAGCGATATTACGATGGAGGTAGATGCGAACCCCAATCCACAACCTAACGGGACCACCTACCCCAGCGATCTCTATATTTCGCGCGCTGATCGCTACGCAAATCAGTCTAGTGAAGCTTCGTCGTACGCGCTTCCGTCGAAATACCAAACAGCGCCGCAGCAACAAGTCTCGGCTTCTGGCAATGACGCACGGACTATTCAATATATCAATCAGGCGGTTCAATCCGGTCAAATGTCGCCGGCAGTGGCAGTAAAGCTGATCCAGTACATCATGGACAGCAAGCCGGGTAACGCCGTTTTGGCACGACCCGCAGTCTATCAACCTACAACACAGGTTCGGCCTGAAGTCTCGGCTCAACCATGGACGCTCGACAAGGCATTGACACTGCGCGAGAACATAGATGCGTGGTCGAAGTTAGCCGGCTGGCAGCCATCGCAATGGGACGCATCCAACGCCTATCAAGTGACGGTTACGACCACCTTGGATGGCGCATTCCCCGATGTTCTGCGCCAGATTGCGGATGCAACCGGGCTCAACATTTGCGCCAAAAAACGTGAGAAGTACGTCCGCGTCACCGATTCCACCGTCTCCTGCAAATAAGAAGGCACATTTATGAACACAGTCAAATCGATCTTCACAGTCCTGTTCTTATTTGCCATTGGAGGCTGCGCTTCGCATTCGCCCAATATCAACTCTTCAGTGCAGAGTAACCACTTTATTGAGCAGGACGAACCGACCATCTCCATCAAGCCGATTCCGACCGAACAACAGGAAGCTAAAGAGAATGGCGCGAAATCAAATTTGAATATTGTCCCTCAACCGTCGCCCGCACCGATCGCAATTCAACCTATCTGGACGCTGACCTCCGGCCACACAATTAACCAAGACATGCAGGCGTGGGCCTCGAAAGCAGGTTGGAAACTCATCTGGAACATGAACCAGGATTGGGCAGTTCCCGCAACGACTAACTTCACGGGCGATTTCCAAACTGCCGCTACCACTGTAATCAACACTATGGCATCGAACGGCGCGCTTATCCGTGCTCAGTTCTATAGCGGGAACAAAACTCTCGTTGTCGTCGGCCCCGGCGTCACGTCCCGATAAAAAGGATATATCTCATGCGCCAGTTCAATACAAAAGCCATCGCTTCTGCCGTCACAACAATTTTCACGAGCAGTGCGCTGCTCGGTTGCAGTACGCTTCAACCTGAAATCAAACGCATCGAAGACGATGCAACGCAGCGCATTGCCGTTGAACGCGAAAAAGCCACGCCGATTGTCACTACAACGGCTGATTCGTGGCTATTAGGCGAGACCGTTCAGGTAAAGCCGGCAGCGTCACCCCTACTATCGAAATTCGTCACCTATCACCCGGCAACGCGCGTTACGCTCGCGGATATCGCCAATTACATCAGCCAAGAAACCGGGCTGATTGTCGATACATCCGAAATGCAATACGACCCAGCATTAGCGCCTTCCGCTGCGGGAGCACCAGGCGCTGCGCCAAGCGCAATGTCCACTAATGCACCGACCGTGCCCGCCATTTCCGCTGTCGCTGGTGGAGCGTCTTTTAAGCAATACACAGCGTCTCAATCATCTGTCTTGCCGACGATGTTCATCAACTACGCCGGAGCTGTCTCAGGTTTGATGGACGTTGCCGCAAACAATGCGGGCGGCTGGTGGAAATTTGCAGACGGTCGCTTGATGTTCTACCGCACCGAGTCCAAGACCTTCTACGTGCCTGCAATCGCTCGAAAATCCAAAAACAAAAGCACAATCTCCGCAAACGCCGGTTCTGGTGATGGTGCCAGCTCCGACGCAAACACGAATGGTGGTACAAGTTCAAGTGCCGCAAATTCTTCCAGCGATTACGACGTAGACGTTTGGGCCGAGCTTGAAAAAACTGCTAAGGCTGTCGGCTTAGGCGCAATAGTGGTCGGCAACATGAGCGTTGGTAGCATTACTGTCATGGGCACGCCGGCCCAAGTGCGCAACGTTGAGGAATGGGTGAATAGCCTCTCGCACAATCTGAGCCAGCAAGTCGCGCTTACGGTTAATGTTTATAAGGTCAAAATTAGCAACGAGTCGAATTACAACTGGAATCCGACTCTCATCTTTAACAACGCGGCAGCTCGCTACGGTGTCGCTTTGACCGGCCCCGATGCCCCACCTGTCATCTCCGGTGCAAATCCACTCAATCTCACTGCAAGTGTATTGAGCACGGCTACCGGCAAGGCGGCTGAATTTACCGGTTCGAAGATGGCATATCAGGCGTTATCCACTCTTGGACGCGTTTCCGAGACGTTTCATCAAACTGTCTTGACGCTCAACGGTCAGCCTGCACCGATGCAGATTGCGAATCAGCTCTCCTACCTCAAATCGTCGCAAACGAATGTCTCGCAAGGTGCTGGCGCAACGACATCGCTTCAACCAGGTACGGTTACGACCGGTTTCACCGCAATGTTCGTGCCTCGTATCGTCAACGGCAAGATTTACCTGACGATGAATCTAACCAGCAGCAATCTGCTATCTCTCGGTTCCGTGTCGTCGGGCGGCGCAACCATTCAAACGCCAAACATCGATATCAGCACCTTTCAACAGAGCGTGAGCTTAACGCCGGGCGATTCCTTGATGCTCACGGGCTTACAGCAGGATAAGGGTACGTCCAACCAGAATGGCGTCGGTAGCCCGAACAATTACATGCTCGGCGGCGGCTTCGACAACACGACCGGCAAACAATTAATCGCAATCGTTATTAGCGCAAAGGTACTCTGATGAACTCGAAATACTTGATGCAAGTTTGCTTGTTTGCACTTTCCGTCAGCACGATCGCACTACGCTCGCATGCTGCGGATGCAAACAGCACGAAGGAAAGCACATCGGGATACCAAGGAATAGCAACGTTTCGCCAACTGGACGAATTGCGCTCACAGAATGCTTTGCTTGCCGAGGCAGTCAAAAATGCCGAGCTTCGTCACAAGCTCGAAATCAATGGCGGGAACAACTCTCTCACCGGGCAAAATCCAGCCGGCGCGGCCTACGGCAAAAATTCCGGCATGACGCCAAATGGTCAGAACCCCGGAGGTAATTCGAACGGACAAAATCTCCGAGTGCCAGGCACGGCAACCGTACTGCTGGTTTCCAGCAATCTGAATCAACTGAGCGCTTTGGTCGCGACCATGGACGGCGGGCGAGTGAAGGCGAAAGTCGGAACCAATATCCCCGGTGTCGGCGTGGTTCAGTCCATCTCCGCTAACGAGGTCATCGTCGCAAGTGGAAAAGAGCTGATTTCATTGCCTTTCGCCGCAGAGGCCGGATCATATATGGCCGGAGGCCGCTAACATGGCACGTATCGTTCGCATCGGAAAGCGCGATTGGCTTCTCGGGATGACATGGAGTTCATTCGAGGACGCACCGTCTAAAGATGAGCTTAAGCAAGATGCAGAGCGATTAGGTGGTTCTTGGACCTGCGTTCGCATTGGTGAATCCGCCATTCAGGCAGGATTCTGCGCGCCGGTCGAGAACATCAAGAAGCCCACGCGCCTATACAGCCTCGCTGCAATGCTCGCCGATTCGCGCGAACAGCCTTGGCTTGGCATTTTCAAAATTTCGGAAGGATTGTGGTGGTACATCGCCGTGCGCGACGGCCATGCCATCCTACCGGATGGCGATGTTATCGGCGATGAGCAAACAATTCTCGAAGCGCGTGATCGTCATTCTGGCTACACCGATTGGAAATATATCGAGGGTGGCATCGACGTTCTCACCGAGTTCATTGGTGAAGTCGAAAAGAAACCGACGCCAGTACGATCCTTGGTTGCGACCTCATCAGTCATTCCGCTCGCGATCGCCGGAATCGGATTGGTTGCCGCCGCAGCAGCAGGAGGGTATTTTTGGCTACACCAACAAGCGGTCAAGGAACAAGAACGCCAGGCGGCGATGGCACGCATGCGCGAGCAACTGACCCACAACCAGCCTCCGGCATCCGCTGCGCCATCGCCCTTAGTCGGTAAGCCTACTCCTAACGATTGGCTGGCAGCATGTGCATCCGTTCTTTGGCCTCAACCACTTTCGCAATATGGATGGGCACTTGAAAAAGTCTCTTGCGCCGAAGCGGCAGCAACTGTCCATTGGACTCGTGCGGACGGCGCGACGGTTAAAAACACACCAGACGGCGTTATTTCGACCGATGGCAATAGTATCGACCAAAGCATTCCGCTAACCGATCTCAACGCATCCACCACCAACGATGCGGTTGCGTTAGCCGACGCAAAAACGGCGCTCAAGATATGGGCTCAGACGGTGAACGCCGCGTGGTCCATGACGGATGCCCCCGCCGCTCCGCCAACACTGCCGGGATCGGCTGCCGCACAAGGCGCAACGCCAGCACGAATGCCTCCTGCGCAGCCGAGTGCTTCGATCGGCCTCGATATTCTGGCTTCCCCATTCAAGATCGATTTTTCTTCGATTCCGGGATTACGGCTCACTCGGCTTTCCATGACCGATTCCGGTGGTTGGCATTTGGAAGGAACTCTCTATGGAAAATAATTACATTCCTCTACCTTCCACGTTCGATGAACGCGTTGCGATCGATCGTCTGACCAAGATCGTTTATGTGGACCAGCGCTGCATAGGTGATCCACTCCTGCTCACATGGGTTGAACGAAACAAAGCTTCCGGTATCGAGTTCAAGCTTGAAAAAGCTGATATGGCAGATATCGCAAAGCTTCGGGCGCGTGGCATGCGAGACACCGAAGAGATGGACATCGACATGGTGGTGCGCGGGCAAGCCATGGACATTATCCGTAAAGCCGCCTCCTACCGTGCCTCTGATATTCACCTGATGATGCGCGGTGAACACACTGACATTCAAATTGTAGTCAAGGGGCAACTACGTGCATTGGCGTCGATGACTCATGAGGAAGGCGACGCACTTGCGCGAGCGATTTATCAGGGCATCGCTAAAACGCGTGATTCCAGCTTTAACGCACTGGAATTCCAGAACGCTCAAATACCCGGTGATGTAATGCCTCCAGATACGAATTTGACATCGATTCGTATTATTCGCGGACCGTGCTATCCACAAGCGCACAACGGCTCATTCATGACGATGCGCCTCCAATACGGAACGGCCAAGCCTAATTTCAAACAGGAGTCTTTGCCATCTCTCCCCCTTCCCCGCAGCCCGGAAGGAAGTTTTCAACTAGGGCGAATGGGTTATACAGCCAAGCAGCTCGATAAAATCCAACGGCTGATGGATGCACCAAATGGAATCATTATCGTGACTGGCCCAACTGGATCAGGGAAAACCACATCCATGTACGAGGCACTTAAGGAAACCGCTCGAAAGAAGGCGCAACGACGGTTGGTCACGATTGAAGACCCGGTTGAATACCCGATGGATTGGGCAGTTCAACTGTCTGTTACCGATACGCGGACGGGAGCGGAAACGGGCATTGCTGTTGGAGAACGCTTGCGCGCTGCATTGCGCATGGCCCCAAATATCATTCTGCTTAGCGAATTGCGTGATTCCGAAGTCGCTGTATCTGCGCTGGAGGCCGCAGTGACAGGCCACCAGGTATGGACAACGATGCACGTCACGGACCCGTTCCTGTTTGTGGAACGTTTGGAGTTAATGGACAGCAAGCGTCTGCACCGCCGCGCATTTTGTGATCACAAAATCGTCCGTGGCGTCATTGCTCAGCGACTGCTTCCAAAACTCTGCCCGAAATGCAGCGAGCCATTTCATAAGCATCCCAGCGCACTTTCAATGCGAATCGTGAAAGCACTCCAAACATGGGGCGATATCGCACATGTGCGCGTTCAAGGTCCAGGTTGCGATGTGTGCGCGGGTGATGGCACTGTCGATCGATTTGCCGTCGCGGAGGTAGTTGTAATGAATGCTGCCGTTATGAGCGACTTTATTAACCAAGGATCGGAAAAGGCCCGCGACAATTACCGCGCTTCGCCCGACGCCGATCCATCAATGCTTGAATCAGCAATTTCGCTTGCGTTGAAGGGCTTATTAGACCCGCGAGCGATCGAAGATTGCATTGATTTGATTGAACCAAAGGATGGAGCAATAGCAAATCCGGTTCTTGTCCCCTTGCATCCTGAGAGAGCGGCAAGGACTTCGTAACCGCTTCTTTCATTTCAATTGAATTCGAAAATCCCATGGCATCGTTAATCAAATCTCTGTTCAGCTTGAAAGCAAGAAGCAAGAAGGGGCAAACGTACACGCGCCAAACGAGCCGACGCAACGCGAAAAGCTTCAAGGCTCGCTTGATGGAGGCTGGGGACCGTGCCATGTTTTCATGGCCTGTTCGCGAAGCGCTTTACCGCCATTTGTCAGCACAGATTTTCAATGGTATTGCCGTCGAAGCAGCACTGGACAATTTCAGGAGCCGTTTAAAGCGTCGCAAAAAAGTCACCGCAGATAAGATCGTTGGCGATGTTGCTAGGCGCATGCGTGATGGAGCAACCCTCGCAGATGCTCTCTCTGCGTGGCTGCCAAATGAAGAACTCGGCGTCATCAGTAGCGGCGAACTTGCAGGTAACATTCCTCGCGCACTTGATCTTCTCATCGAATCGAAGCGCCGCATTTCGCGTGTCAACGCCGCGTTGAAATCGGCAATGACAACACCCGCAATTTACACACTTGCGGTCTACGGCATGCTGTGGGCGATCGGTAAGTACGTAACTCCAGGGTTTGCACAAGCACTGTCGCGAGAAAAAGCGCGCGGACTGGTGTACGGGCTGTACGTTGCTGGCGATCTCGCAAACAGTTGGTGGATGCTTGCACCGCTCATTACGTTTGGCGGGATTATCGCCGGAGTTGCGTGGTCATTGTCGCGCTGGACAGGCGCATTGCGGATCAAGGCGGAGGGAATATTCCCCTACTCCTTCTATCGAGATATCCAAGGCTATACGTGGCTCATGAGTTTTACAGCTCTGCTGCGCTCCGGTGTCGCCGACGTTGAAATTCTCAAACGACAAGTCAAAACGGCAACGCCATGGCTGAAGGAACGCTTGCATGCGATTTGGTGGCGCATGGACAACGGAGCTAGCTTGCCAAAGGCGCTGCTTGCGAAAGGCAAGAACAATATGCCTGCGTTCGGTTTTCCCAATCCCGACATCGTGGACGATATCACCTCTATGGCGGGCTTTGCGGATTTTCCCGACCGCATTGCCACCCTCGCGATGCAATGGGCCGACGAGCTGGAAACGAAAACGCTTGCTCGCGCAAAGGCATTCGGTTTTTTCATGGAAATTTTTATGTACATGCTCATGGGTGTTCTGATGCTCGCTATTAATTCGATGTCTACGCAAGTTGGCAGTGTTCCCGGTATGTAATCCGGCTTTGTTGTAAAACTTTTTTTACCTAAACTGAAGGGCTATCAAAATGAGTGAAATTCTCGGCACATTATTTAAGTACCTCGTATCGCTGCTGGGTGTTGGCGCAGTCGTGCTGATCTTGTATCAAGTTTTTGGTGCGAACAAAGCGCAAACGGCTCTTTCCGACCTCACGATCTTGCAGACCAATGCGCAGACGCTTTACAGCGGACAGAGTACGTTCACTTCTCTGACAAACACCGTAGCCATCAACGGCAAGTTAGCGCCGGATAGCATGATCCAGGGCGGCGCACTTCAAAACCCATGGGGCGGTGCAATTACTGTGAAAGTAAGCGCCAACGCTGGTCAATTCGACGTCACCGAGCCGGCTGTACCATCAAAGGACTGTGCAACGATGGCGACGAGCATGAACAGTGTTGTTGGTTTGAAGATCAACGGCACGGCGCAAACCTTACCGATGGAAGCAGGGGCAGCGGTTAACGCCTGCAACGTCACTACGGCTGCCGGCAACACGATGATTTTCACGTTCTCGCACTAAACGTATGCTGCTGAACGATCTCGTTTTTTCCGACTTGTTCGTGGCAGAAGATGCCGCGACAAGTTGGTTTAAAGCGACACCAGATTCGCTTACCGTCAATTCGATTCCAGCCGAATGTGGACCGGAGCTAATAGCAATGCGCAAACTCTTGGACGAGCGAAAAGGCCCTCCCTCCTTTCGGATCGACTGGCCGGCAGTTGGCGGATTGCGTTTGCGAGTCGAACGAATTTCCATAAGCGAATCCAAGGTCATGTATGTCTGCCGGCGATACCGTCTCGTCGTCAACACCCTTGCAGCGCTTGGGATGCCTGCTAACGTCGCCGATAAGCTCATGGTTCCACAACTGCGGGACGGCCTTGTTGTGTTTCTAGGTAAAGCCGGCGCTGGCAAGACAACGACCGCTGGCTCATTCATCATCGAACGACTCAGCCGCCATGGCGGAGTATGCTGGACGATTGAAAATCCGATTGAGCTTCCATTACAAGGCAAGCATGGTCGCGGGTGGTGCTATCAAACCGAAGCCTCAAACGACGCTCAAATCGGGCCGGCAGTTCGTCCATTAATGCGAGCCACCCCAAACATCATTTTTATCGGTGAACTGCGCGACGGATTAGCCGTACGAGAGGCAATCAAGGCGGCAACAAGCGGACATTTGGTCGTCGCGACATTCCATTCCTCTGATCTGTTGTCTGGACTTGCACGCCTTGCCCGCTTTGCTGGTGATGAATTTGGAGGCGATGCGATCGCGGAAAGCCTGCGCGTCGCAATTCACTTATCACTCCACAATGCTGAACCAGGCGCGAAATTGCCCGGTAGCGGCATCACTCTTCCAGAGGCGAAGGGAACCGGGACGCCGCCTCGCGTTTTGTCAGTTGAGCCTTTATGGATATCAGGGGAAGTTGGCGATGCAGTGCGATCGATTGTTCGCGACGGCGACTTTCACCTCTTAAAGAGCGAAGTGGAACGCCAACGAAGAAGTTTCTTAATGGGCAGATTGCCTTAAACGGTGAACCATTATGAGCTTCGCACTTATCCCTGTCATGGTTTTGACCTTCTTCCTGAGCATCATGGCGATCGAATACGGGCGCGCAACAGACGTACTGCCCTCGACTAGCGTGACGCAAGCAACTTCTAACGGCCAAACCTTTATTGCGTACAGCAATGCCGTTGCTCTCTATCAGAAGAACAATCCAACATTCAACGGCACAGTCTCCGGCACTGCCCTCGCCGCCCAAGGTACACCTTTTCCTTCGGACTTCCTCGCGATCGCTGGCAATGCTATTACAGCAAGCGGCACCAGCGGCCATGTGATTACCTGCTATGCCTCGTTACCTACCGGCGCAATCACTGCCATCACGTCGGCAATCGGAAACGATGCGGCATATGGCACTGCATCGGGAACGAACTGGACAAGTATTGCGCCAGGTGCAACAGCTCAACCGCTCACAACAACCGTACCGAATGGAGCCGTAGTTTCGGTAATCCAAGTTGGCACATAGCAGCCTTATATGTTTTTGACCCTTTTTTTGGGAATCTCTTATGAGTGAAATTCTAGGTGTGTTGTTTGCCGTACTAATTGGGACGATGATTTTTCCCAGGTTCGCGCAATATCAACGGGTAACTAACGACAACCTTATTGCTAGCACCACGGCTCAGCAACAAAAGACGCTGATTGAGGCAGGAACCGCTTACATCAAACAATATGCAACTACGATCCAAACTACTGCTACAGCCACCGCACCAGCGATCATTACGGTTCCGATGCTCCAGGCTCCCGCCGTTAATTTGCTGGATGCCTCATACAGCGCTACCAATCCTTACGGCCAAACGTGGCAAATCGAGGTCTTGCAACCTTCAGCAGGCAATTTGCAAGCTCTTGTCATGTCAACTGGCGGCACAGCACTCTCTGACACTCAAGGTGCAAAGATTGCCTCTATCGTTGGCGCGCAGGGTGGATTAATTCCAAAGAATGACAGCGGCATTTATGCTGGAGGCGCGGCAAATGCCTTTGGCACATCTGGCGGATGGACTATACCGACTGCCAACTATACATCGGTTACAGGCGGGCACCCTGCCGCCCTGATCACGTTTAACAATGGGCAGTTGGTTAGCAACTATCTTTACCGTAATGCTGTACCAGGTCAGCCGCAGTTGAATCAAATGAACACATCGCTCGACATGGGCACCAATAACATTACCAATGCCCAAAAAATTACTGCCTCAAGTACGGTACAAGGTGGCGAGTTTTATACATCGCCAAAAACAGTAGGAACAGCCTGCACCAACAATGGCGCAATGGCGAGTGGCACGAGCGGCAATGGCGTCGTGATGGTTTGCTCAAATGGCACTTGGCAGATAGCCATTGATCGGGCAAATCCGGGCGCGGCGTGTTCGCCGGATGGGAAACCGGCCATATCAACTGCGACCACAGAACAACTGGTGTGTAAAAACTCCGTCTATGTCCGCATGGTGAACCTGTTGGCCAAGTATGTGGAGGTGGCTCGGTACACGGTACAG
Source organism: Noviherbaspirillum sp. (assembly GCA_035254105.1). GTDB lineage: Bacteria > Pseudomonadota > Gammaproteobacteria > Burkholderiales > Burkholderiaceae_D > Noviherbaspirillum. The sequence continues at coordinate 60,376 of DATFAZ010000188.1, forward strand.
GACGGCGACGTTGTTCCGATGCCGACCTGCGACGCGGGCGGTACGCCCTCGTTCTCGTTCATTACGACAGCAACAGCGGTCGATGTTGCAGTGAGTCCGCCAAAGCAGGGGATGCAACTGACTGCCAGTGTGAGCGGCGGCTCATGGATTGTCTCTATTCTATTAAAGGATAACTTTGGCGGAACCGCTTCGGGTAACGTCTATGGGATAAAAGAAGGATTTCGTGCTGAGTGTAGGTATTAGTGCTTAAGGGAGAATATAAATGAAGAAATTAGTGGTGGCGGCAATACTCATGGTGGTCAGCATACTGGGACATGCGACACCGGTGTCAGATACACAATGCCCAGTTGGTACGCCTGCCTGTGCCGGGGTGTTGACGCTTTCGAACTGCCCGACGAATTATGTATGGAAGACGACGGGATCAAGCGTTGCCCATTGCGCAAAGGCAGACTATAACTGTGGCTGGGGCTATACCTTGCAACACGACTCGCTCGGCAATGCCTATTGCACACAAAATACGTGCCCTTCGAATCAGCAGTTACAGGCTGATGGCGTTTCGTGTGCCTGTGCATCTGGGTATGTTTGGAACGGTGCGTCATGCGTCATATATGTTCCGCCGCCACCGCCGTTGACAATCACACCTGTTACGTCAACAGGATCGACGACCATCAACTATTCCCCAATGGGAACAATGCTTTATTGTCCGTACACGGGAAATTTCGCCCATTACTATGCCAGCAATGGAACGTCCGATGTAACAAATGATGGCGTACCATCAGGAACAGGGTATCCCACAATAACAGTTTATTACCATTTGCCCGCAAGTCCTTCTGGTGGAACTCCTCCGTATAGCTATTCCTGGACCATTACAGGTGGAACTGGTGGCACCGTTGGAATTGATAACCCGAATAGTCAGACTGGAATATTCCATCTGTACGCCGGTTTCATGTACCGTAAGTCTACAACAGCCACTCATTATGTGAGAGTTACGGTACGAGACTCGGCGGGGCAATCAACATCAATCGATTGGACCCTTGTAACAACAGTCCCCGGTTCGTATTGCCTGTGATGTAGTCGTTTCCATGTATACCGCCCATAAAGGGCGGTTTTTCATTATCCTATCTTGATACGCTTTTATATTACAATAAACACTGTCAAATAAAATTGATATGCTATGGACAAAAAACCTTCAGCACCAAAGAAACGAGGCCGCAAGTCGTTGAATTTACCGCCTTCCGAAGCGGAAAAACATCTGAAAGAGGTTCAACGAAAGGCGACCGCAACGAGAATTGTGAATCTTAAGAGTAAAGGAAAAGAACGACTTCAAGCCTTCGTATCTTCCGGCATTCCAGGTGATATTGAAACGTTAAAAAATCTCATGGAGCTGAAGACACAAGGTGAGGTGATCGATGCTCTTGTACTAGCAGAAAAAATACGCCGTAAATTAATTTGACACTGTCAACACTAATGCTATACTAGAGTCTAGTAGGGCACTTTTTAAACTTCGTGGGAGAAGAAAATGAAAACAAATTTAAAACTCGCGCTGACCGCAGTTGCGGCGTCCTTTGTACTCGTCGGATGCGGAGGCGGCGGATCGAGCACCACCACATCGAATACTCAAGCGCCCTCGCAATCCCCTTCCGTTGACACGTCCACGCAATTGCAAACCAGCGTTGCAGCGCCGACGTATGCGAGCGCATCGCAAGAAAGCACGTTCTTCGCAGCGCTCAATGATTTCCGTGGGAAGCTCGGCCTCGGCCTGCTGGCCCAAAACACCAAACTCGATTCGGCGGCACAAAACCATTTGGCTTATGTGATGACCTACAGCACTGTGGACGGCGGCACCGTCGATATGGCATCGATCGACCCGGCAACTGGTCGCCCTCGTTTCCACATCGAAGATTCGACAAAGGCGGGATTCACGGGCATTCAAGAAAAAGACCGCGCCACCTATGCAGGATACAATGGTGTGTATGTTGGCGAACTTGGTTCCTACGGACTCGGGCAGGGGAGCGTGAATGCGTTGAATCTGCTGATTAATACTGTTTTTCACCGGGTTGGTCTTATGACTCAAGGTGTCCGTGATATCGGTATTGCCGTTGGCGGCGACGCAGCACAGACTATGGTCGTTGAATCCGGTGTCCTTTCGACGGTCCAGAAGAATGACGCCAACTATATTGGGGTGTATCCCGCCAACAATCAGACCGGCGTCCCGCTCTATGCCGCATTGGAGACGCCAAATCCTTATCCGGACATTACGGCTGCCGACTACTCGACCAAAACGAGCGCTCCGATTAGCATTAGCAGTGAAGCATCCACAACGTTAAGCGTTACCAGTTTTACCGTCACGGAAAACGGCCAATCTACACCGCTCGATTCGCGTCTTCTTGTTAAAGGCACGAATGCTGACACGAATGCTTACCTTGGTTCTAACGTAGCGTTCTTGGTTGCAAAAACTGCATTTAAGCCGAACACGGTGTATAACGTCAGCTTCAGCGGCACGATCAACGGTGCAGTGACTAGCAAGACTTGGAGCTTCACGACCGGCAGCTAAGCGGCACGTAAATCTCCCTGCATTAACCGTTGCTGAAGACTTCGCGCCCGATGAACAAGGGCGCGATTTTTTTGCAAGGTAGTTTGCTTTACTTCTCGTTCAGCGCTCCTTAGAGCTGTCTGCCGAAACCAGGATATTCCACACCGGCCAATTCTCGCGCTCATCAGGATTTGTCAGCACCTTCCGAAGCTCCCCTTCACCGGGCCAAATTCGACTAGCGCAAGTTCCGATGCGACGGCCTCTCGAAGCTCCTGACAAAACTCAATGAAGCCGGAACGTACCGTATTGTTGCTTGCAATATGAGTTATTGCGTCGGCATAACCTGCCTCATTTGCAGTCGCCATGATGTCAGCTAGAAGTGCGTTGAGATGTTCGCTTAAATCGAGTGTCATGGATATTTCGCAACCTATTCGCTAATACCAGAAGTCGGCGAACCAGGCACAAGGACATTGCGACAATAATCCAAAGCAGAATATTCATTCCGCCAATTATCGTTACGTCACGGATATTTCCGCGCCATTTTCTGAAGCTCGGAGTTCTGTTCGTTATATGCCGCTTCTAGGTCTTGATACAGCCGGTACTTTTCATCCATGTCGCCGAGCGCAGCCAGGAGTTTTTCGTTATGAGCATTGGAGAAGCCATCAACGTCCTGCTTCGCTTTAGCGAAAGTCCAGCCATTTTCAACCATTGAACGAATCAGTGCGCCGTGACTCTGCAAAAGCCTGCCCCATGCGGCATGTTCTTGGGCCGCTTTTTCACGCGCCTCATTCCACGCGCCTAACGCCGCTTTTAAATCCTCTTGAGTGACCTTGTTCGTCATGATTTCCAGGTTAAATCGATGGATTCAGAATGATTCGCATCGTGCAATTCGCAAGTACCGCTTGAGCGGCTTCAGCAGATCGATCAAACTGGCTTCAACCGCCGCCCGCTCGCTGCCGTCCAGCTCGGCCAGCGTCGCCAGGGCGGCAACCGCTTCCGCCGACAGTCGCAGTTTGTTCAATATTCGCCCTCCAGAAGCCAAAAGCGCCGCATCCAGCGTTTTTACGCACTCGGTTGGCGTCTTGGCATTACCAGTGGACGGTCGGCCTCTGCCGGCCTTCTTCTTCACTTCAGTCAACCCCAATTCTTCTTATTGAACTGGAGGCATCGCGTCTAACACCTCGACGCGATCAAACTCGATTCCAGCTTCTATCGCTTGGCACTCCACATCGGCTTTAGACGTGCAACCGGCAACACGACCATCTTCGACACCGCCGCGAAGGATTCGACCACCGTACTGACCGCTGTCTGCTTTCCAAATCTGAAGGACGACTTCTTCCATCCTCTATTCCTTCCACCAGATTGGAGTTTCGATTTTCCTCCACGTTTTGTACGTGCCCGGAGCTGGGATGATGGCATTCGCTTGATGCAAGACTCCGTTAAGCGTATAGATGTCGGCGCGAACCTCGGGATTTCCGTAATACGGTTCCGGTCCATTAAACACGCCAACAGTCTCGATCTTTGCGCAAAAATTCGCCCAGGTAGTGCGACGTATCCAGACACCACCAGGTGCGTCTTTAGACGCTACGTACATCTGATAGACATTCATTGCTGAAAAGCCGCTCATCGTTTTCCCTTACTTTGTGGCGACGGCTGAATTGCCGATGCGAGTAAAGCGCAATATGCCGTCGCGGCCCTTGGTTTCGATGCACCGGCTTTGACGGACATGCATCCTCATGTGCGACGTAAACGCCGCGCCTGCCGCCGTAATCTCTTTACCACAGATGATGCAAGACCGCTTCGAATAGGCACGCATGATTTCTTCCTTGGGTTAGTGGACGGCAGGGACAGAGACGACCTTGCAGCTTTCGCCTTCAAACGTCCAATACCAATCTGTGACAAATCCGCTGGCATTGACCGTCAATTTGTGACCGCCGTTGTCATGTACCACTGTCGCTGATTCGCCGCAAAAATCAATCACTGAGCCAGCCGGAAGCGGACGATTTACATTCATGGAGTTCATCGAGTTTTTCCTCTTAATTGAATTCCAGTTCGACGGCGTTGTATTTGGCGATATACCTCACCCGCTTCAGATCACCCCAACCGGAAAACATGGACATGCCAACATCCGAGACGATGCGAACATCTTTCGGCAAGGATGCCAGCAGCTCCACCATCTCCGCAGCCGTACTAATGTCTCGTTCAAAATCGTCCATATCGTATTTCCTTTGGTTATTGCCTTGCTACAGCAATCAAAGACTCCAGCCGCTTGCTTGCCTGTATTTCAGGATGCTCAGCGTCAATTGAACTCGCGCCATCCCTCAAGCAGCTTTTAGTCGCCTCCGGCAAAAACGACTCATTCCGTAGCTTGCAGCGATACGCTGCTTCAGCCAACACCTTGCGATCATCAACATTCAACGTCAGCACATCAGGCCAAAGAAGCTGAATATGCTCTATATCCTGCTTTGCATCGGCGCGCCCAATGCGGTATCCGAATGTAATGAGCAGAGCGATCAATGCGATTGCGGCCCCGGCGATCTTCAGCAAGTTAGCTCTTGTCAGATTCATGCCTCTTTGCGTCTTTCGTAAAGCGACATCAGGGCCACCAGGATTGGTGACACAATTGCGCTCACAGCAAAGTAGATTCGGAGGCTAGTGTTATGGAGGCAGAAGAGTTCAGAAAACTGTTCCATAGATGCTCCAAATGCTCCGTAGCCTGCTGACACTGCGCACTCTGTTGGCATCATGAATAGGACAATTGTGATAATCAGAGAGCATGCGCCACCGAATAGGAGCATTCCTTTCGCAAATCTCCTTACGCTCACCGATGTTGTCCCGCCGCCTGACGAGCAAGAAGCACTGCCTATTACATAGCCGAGTAAAAATTCAATCATGGGGTTTTTCCTCAGTCAGATCGAACGCCAACTGTGCCGCCGACCCTCTCATAGCGAGTTTGAAGGCTTGTTGTGAATATCGATCGCCGACTGGCGTCGCGGGCTGGTCGAGATTTTGGGACATGATCTCAACGAACTGGCGCGCTGCAGCAGTACGAGTGTAGGTTTGCCGAATACAGCGTTCGGCGATTTCCAACAGCTTCGGTGTCTCGCAAATATGTCGAGCGACACGTTCTGCGGCATCACAATTCATGCTCTCCCCCTCAATCTGAACAAACTTAATGCTCGAATGCGATTTAGTTTTGGAAGTTATCGCCCGTTCTTTTCTTTCGCCATTGCAGCGGCTGCGTCAGCTCTTGCCTTTACTGCTGCATCTTGAAAGCCCTTCACCAACTCTTTTTGTTGCTCCATTACCTTTAAACGTTCCTGCGCTTCCTTCTCCTGAACCGACTGACCACAACCAGACAAGAACATAACAATCTGGAGCGCAATAACTAACATGAACTGTTTCATCTCAACTCCCCTTTCGCGGTGCCTTAACCGATACATTCGGTCCTTACATACCACTATAGCCGAACGAGCCGGCTATAGCAAGAACTTTCCACCGATTCTTTCGGTCATTTATCAGGCTTTTTGCCGACCAGCTCGGCTATCTCTAACAATGGCGGCAGCTTCGCTCTCACCACCAGGCCGACGATCGCATGCTCATACAGCGGCGGAACGGTCTCGTCTCGGTAACGGGCGCGGATCGTGTCGGCCTCCACACCTAGCGCACGCGCTACAGCAGCCTGTGTCCCGAACAACTCCACCAGTCGCTTGAACTCTTCTCCGGTCAATTTCTTCTCCAATACATTGCGCCGGCTGCGGCACTTTTTCCTCGGATTCAGTTGGAAGAATCACGGTTGTTCTTTGCGTGATCCTGAATTTTGCGAATCACCCCGTTCATATCAGTTGGATAGCCCTCCAAAGGCCCGAATATTCCAACTACCGCCGAATAGATCATCACCAGTAACGCCGAGATCGCGACCAGGATAGGCGACTGCACGAATGCGACGAGAAATTCAGGGAGGGGAAGCGGTTGAGCTGCTTGCTGCGCCATCTTGTCCATGATTAGGTAAGTGCAAGCAATCATGCCGAATGCTAATCCGGCGTTCAGCAATCCCTTGTTCTTGGTGTAGGCGTATGCCATGCCGCACATAGCAAACGCTCCGAAAA
>DATFAZ010000189.1:0-13231 GCA_035254105.1 Noviherbaspirillum sp.
TTTGATCGGCGTGCGCACGGGCGACTTGCGTGCACTGACTGGCGTCCAGGGGTTTGTGAAAGACGCGCCGGTCAATCTGTTGTACGTCTCCGATTTTTCGCGATTTTCCCAAGATGACGAAGTGAACAAAACCTTTTATTCGGCTGCGGATGCGGGCCACATCAGTGAAAACGTCTATCTGTACGGCGCCTCGGAAAACCTGGCCGTCATGGTCTGCGCCTACATCGACAAGCCGCTCCTGGCAAAAGCGCTGGGCCTCAACGCGCAGCAACGAATCGTACTCGCGCAGTCGGTCGGTTATCCGAAATAATATCCGCGCCGGCTCCCGTCACATGCCCCATCGATGCACGAACCAGACCGTGACGTGATGCGCCAAGATCGCGTACGTCAGCAGCATGAGCAGAACAAGCGGCCAGTACAGCCAGGGCAATGGCGTTAAGCCGAGGGCTGGAGCCGCCCAAGAGTAAGGCAGCACCACGCCAATGACGCAAATAATGATCGACGTGGTAATCAGCGCCGGGCTCGCCCAGCTTTCGAAAAATGGGATTTTCGACGTGCGGATGATATGGATGATCAGGGTTTGTGTGAGCAGCGACTCAACGAACCAGCCTGTCTGGAATAGCGCAGGATTGCTCCACGCATGAAAGATGAACAGCATCATCGCGTAGGTCAGGTAATCGAAGACCGAGCTGACCGGCCCGATGAACATCATGAACTTGAAGATGTTGTCGATATCCCAGCGCCGCGGCTGCGCAAGATAATCATCGTCGACATGGTCGGTCGGAATCGTCGTCTGCGAAAAATCGTACAGCAGATTGTTGGTCAGGACCTGGATCGGCGTCATCGGCAGGAACGGCAGGAACACGCTCGCGCCGAGCACGCTGAACATGTTGCCGAAGTTCGAACTGGCGCCCATCTTGATGTACTTCGTGATGTTGCCAAAGACTTTGCGCCCTTCGACCACGCCCTGCTGCAGCACCAGCAGGCTCTTCTCGAGCAGGATGATATCCGCCGACTCCTTCGCAATATCGACCGCGTTGTCAACTGAAATACCGACATCGGCAGCCTTCAGCGCCGGACTGTCGTTGATACCGTCGCCAAGGAAGCCCACCACGTGCCCCTTTTGCTGCAGCACGCGGATAATGCGCTCCTTCTGGGTCGGCGACAGTTTGGCGAACACGGTCGTACGGTCGGCAGTATCGCCGAGCTCCGCCTCGCTCATCGTCTCGATCTCAGAACCGAGCAGAATATCCTTGCACTGCAGACCAACGTCATGGCAAATCTTGCGGGCAATGATGTCATTGTCGCCAGTTAAAACCTTCAGTGTGATGCCCTTGACGGCAAGCGCAGCAATTGCCTTCCTTGCACTTTCCTTAGGTGGATCCAGGAAGGCAATATAGCCGACCAGCGTAAGCTCACGTTCATCCACAATCGTATATGCAGGCTGCGACGCATCCAGTTCCTTGTAAGCGACCGCAACGACGCGAAAGCCATCGGCATTCAATGCATTCGTCTCCTGCTGCGCCACCGTGAAGTGGCTCGCATCTAGTACGCCGCCGGCGCCATCGATTTCATAGCGGGTACATACCGCAAACACTTCTTCCACGGCCCCCTTGCAGATGAGAATATGCGTGCCGTCCGGCTGCGCGACCACAACCGACATGCGCCGGCGCGCAAAATCGAACGGGATTTCGTCGATCTTCCCATAGCCGCGATCGATCCCGAGGGTGCCATGCAAATCGGCATGCTCGAGCACCGCAACATCAAGCAGATTTTTCAAGCCGGATTGGAAATGACTGTTGAGATACGCGTACCGCAATACGCGCTCCGAATCCTTTCCACGAATGTCCAGATGCCGCTTCAGGATGATGCGGTCCTGCGTCAAGGTGCCGGTCTTGTCGGTGCAGAGCACATCCATCGCGCCGAAATTCTGGATCGCATGCAAGCGCTTGACGATCACGTTGACCTGAGACATGGCGATCGCGCCCTTGGCCAGATTGACGGTCACGATCATCGGCAGCATTTCGGGCGTGAGGCCAACGGCGACTGCGAGCGCAAAAAAGAGCGCTTGCAGCCAGTCGTGCTTGGTCATGCCGTTAATCAGAAACACCAACGGCACCATCACGGCGATAAACCGGATCATCAGCCATGTGAAGCGTTCGATCCCGCGATCGAACGCAGTCGGTACACGCTGTCCTGCGATCGCGTCCGCCAGCTTGCCGAAGTAGGTCTGCTGACCGGTGCGAATCAGCACGCCAGTGCCGTAGCCGCTGACGACGTTCGCGCCCATGAAGCACATGTTGGGCAAGTCGAATGGATTCTCCAAAGGCGTGCTGCTCGGCTCTGCGAACTTCTCCGCCGGCATCGCTTCCCCGGTCAGCGCAGACTGGTTGATGAACAAATCCTTCGCATCCAATAGCCGCATATCGGCGGGAATCATGTCGCCCGCCGATACCCGCACGACGTCGCCGGGAACCAGGGTTTCGATCGGCACTTCCTGGAAGTCTCCCGCTGATGCTGCTAGCCGCCGGCGCACGCTGGCAGTCGTCTTCACCATGGCCTGCAGACGCGCGGCGGCATTGTTGGACCGATGCTCCTGCACGAAACCGGTCAGGACGGCCAGCACAATCATCACGGCAATCACGATTGCCGCACGCACATCCCCCATTAGCGCCGAAGTCGCCGCCAGCGCCAGCAGCAGCGCGTTCAATGGATTGCGCGCACGCCCCCACAGTTCAACCAGGACCGTCGGCTTCTGCTGGCGCGTGATGATATTGGGGCCGACTGTGGCGAGGCGCCGTGCTGCTTCCTCCGCATCAAGGCCAGCGATGGTCGACGCAATGCGCGTGCAAGAGGCTTCCGGAGCCAGCTTGCTGATCTCAGCCAGCTCATCCACTTCAGATATCAGTTGCGCTGCCATAGTGTCCTCCCGCCCTGAGGGAGTCAGATCAAACGCATTTCGTCCTTCCGCCTGACGTTATCGTTCCACTTGTGCGAATGTTGCCTGTTACACCAGAAATGGTCCGCAAGCCACCAGAAGAATAGGCCACTGTAACCTACGAAATAATGCATCGGCCATGTCTACATCAAACACCAGCGTCATTATTTGATGTTTCATTGCAGGGGGCTCATCCCTCTTTTGCTTTAGTATTTTTCGCACAGTGCAGCGATCCACATTGGTGTTCTACCTGCTCGGTCTGCTCCTGTTATCGGGACTGGTCGGTACCATATTGCGGTTCGGTGAGCTGGAGCAATTTCTGAACCTGGCACGCCATGTCGAGCCGTTCTGGCTGATCTCCGGCCTTGTGCTGCAATCCGGAACTTACCTGTGCGAGGCCTTATCCTGGAAGTTGGTATTACGTAGGTTGGCGTGCCCACGCCCCTTATCGGAACTCATTCCGCTCAGTATTGCCAAGCTCTTTTCCGACCAAGCCATGCCAAGCGTCGGGATAAGCGGCAACGCCTTCCTTCTCACTGCATTGCGTCATCGCGGTATTGAGAAAACATTGGCCACATCGTGCATGCTGGTTGACCTAGTCACGTATTTTTCTTCCTATGCCTTAATGGCCGTGGTAAGCCTACTGGTGCTGGCCGGGCACAATGAAGCCAACCGATGGCTTCTTACGCTAACGACGATATTCGTTGCGATTCAGGCGAGCGTTCCGCTCGCAGTCTGGCACCTCCATCTACATGGGACGTTACCCGGCGAGTCCTTGCTTCGGAAATTCCCTCGCCTCTATGCATGGGTGCAAACGCTGCGGAAAGTGCCGGTATCGCTTCTCCTGCAGCCAGGAATGTTCGCGCAGCAGCTCGCTCTTCACGCCATAATCGTGTTTCTTGATGCAGGAAGCCTATGGATGATGCTGCGCGGGATAGGACAACATTTGGCGTTTCCATTTGCATTCTCCAGCTTCGTCACCGCCTCGGTGGTGGTTTCACTGAGTCCGATCCCGCTGGGATTGGGGACCTTTGAAGCCACCTGTGTTGCGATGCTGCATGTGTCTGGCATCGGATTAGAGGCCGGCCTGGCGGCGGTCGTTCTGCTGCGCGGCCTGACCGTGTGGCTTCCGATGCTCCCCGGCTTGTGGCTGATCCGCCGTGAAATGCGTAACAATGCACCGTTCAGCGCATGAAGCGCAGCAGACCGGATCCAACATATCAATTGGCATCAAATTTCTTCCGACCTATTTGTCGCTTGCTTCCTTATTACCGGAAGCCATTTTGTTTTGTTACTCCGTTGCCGCGAACATTGGTTTTAAAACAAAAGCAATGAGCAAAAGTTCTTCCTAATGGTAAAAACTCAAATGCAACCTAATGTAAAGAAAATCCTTTGGTGAATTTCCCCTTTCCAAGTTTTCATTGATTCTGTTTTGCTTTTCAATGAAACATTTCGTAGCCAGGCTATTCTGCCTGACTAGCCCTCTTTCTCATCTTTCTGTCAAAGTAGCCATCACTTGCCTCTATTGAAGCTATGCTTCTTGTTTAACAGTCAAACCAAGTGGCGACCATCTCCGACTCACGCAGTTAAAGTCGTGTCGTATATGAAAACCTACGACTAGCCCGCGAAGCGACGCGGGCCACAATGTCCCGTCTTCTTCGATTCCTGAAGGTTGACGTTCAAGCGGCGAGCTAAGTGTCACCAGCCCGCTTCTGGCCGGTAGTGCTTGGTTTGTATCCTTGAGGCGTCGGCCGCTATCGGCTGCGTTTCAGAAGATCACAAGGGCGAGATGAAGGAGAACACCCGACCCAGAACGGGCCGCCGCCTTGCGCCAAGGCGGACGATCGTTGTTGCCAAACTTAATCAGAACTCTTCCCACTGGTCGCTGCGGGCTGCGGCAGCGGCAGGCAGCGCTCCGGCAGGAGCAGCAACCTTGGCGGATGCGATCTTCCTCGTAACGGGAACCACTGCCACTTTCGTCGATTGGCGCGCAACAGGATTCGTCATCGAATGCGCCACATTGTCCAGCTTGAATACGTTGACCGCTTGTACCAGCTTTTCAGCCTGATCTTGCATCGATTGTGCTGCGGCTGCCGCTTCTTCCACCAGTGCAGCATTCTGCTGTGTTGCGTTGTCCATCTCGGCAATTGCCTGGTTCACCTGTTCGATTCCTGCGCCCTGCTCGGCGCTGGCAGCGGTGATTTCCGCCATGATATCGGTTACACGCTGGATACTTTGAACAATCTCACCCATCGTCGTGCCGGCATGATCGACCAGCTTCGAGCCCGTATCCACCTTGCCGACCGAATCGTTGATCAATTTCTTGATTTCCTTGGCGGCGGAAGCCGAGCGTTGCGCCAAGTTGCGCACTTCGGCCGCGACAACTGCAAAGCCGCGCCCCTGTTCGCCGGCGCGTGCCGCTTCTACCGCCGCGTTCAGGGCGAGAATGTTGGTCTGAAACGCGATACCGTCGATCACGCTGATGATATCGACTATTTTCTTCGCCGATTCATTGATAGAACCCATCGTCTCGACCACCTGGGATACCACTTGGCCGCCCTTGACTGCCACTTCGGATGCGGTGGCCGCCAGCTGGTTGGCCTGTCTTGCATTGTCGGCATTCTGCTTCACGGTCGAGGTCAGCTCTTCCATCGACGAGGCGGTTTCCTCCAGCGAGCTGGCCTGCGATTCCGTGCGCGCCGAAAGATCGGCGTTGCCCGTCGCAATCTGTTTCGACGCGGCGCTCACTGATTCGGCCGAGGTGTGTACCGTGCCAATCACTTGTGTCAGGTTTTGCTGGACTCGTTTCGTTGCCTCGAACAGCGTCCCGATTTCGGTACTTGAATTCCAGTCAATTCGCGCCGTCAGGTCGCCGCGCGCCAGCCGGTTCAGATGCTCGCCTATCTCTTGCAATGGCTGTTGCACGATATGGCTCAGTGCCCAGCGCGCCAGCACTGCGACCAACAGCGCAAGCACCATGCTGGTGACGATCACTACCTGCAGGCGCGTAAAGGTATTGCCGGCGCCAGCTTCGGCCTCATCGCCGCGTGCTGTCGCACGCTTGGAAAATTTCTCCAATTCCGTATTGAATACGCGCGAAGCGGCGATGCTCTGGACGGAGCTGATCCGATCGTAGGCGGCAGTGTCGCCGGCGACAACGGCTTTCTGCTCGGCTCTGACGCTTTCATTCAGAGCCTCATAGGTCGATACCAGTTTTTTTGCCAGCTCCTGATCTTCCAGATCCTTCCGATGCATCTTCGCAAAGGTGTCGATCAGCTTTTGCCCTTGCTCCAGGCGCGTGCCGACCGTCTTCATCAAGTCTTTGGCCACCTCCTCGTTGCCTGCGCGCGCGGCGCTCTGTGTACCAGCTAGCGAAACGCGGGCGCGCTGCGTTGCGGCAAAGGCGCCATTGACCGCCTGTACCTCACCCGTCACTGCACTCAGACGCTGAACGGAATCGGCCGTGTCCCGCACGCCATTCCAAGCTACAAAGTTACTGATCGTCATGAACGCGACAAACAGAACCAATACAACCGTCAAGCTCGTGCTGATTCGTAATCCCCGTAACATGCCAAGGTCCTGCCCATGACGGGCGTCCGCATTTGTTGATGCCATTTTCTTTTTCCCTGAATTTTTTGATTTATGATGCTCGGCTCAAGCGGCCAATTGTTCGATCAATCCCATTTCTGCGCTCGACATCAGCTTGTCGATATCGACCAGGATCAGCATGCGCTGGTCTAGCGTGCCCAAGCCGATCAGGTACTCGGTATTGAGCGCGGAGCCGACCTCGGGTGCCGGCTTGATCTGCTCGGGCGCCAGGGAAATCACGTCCGACACGCTGTCGACCACCATGCCGACCACGCGCCCGCCGATATTCAGGATGATCACCACGGTGAACTGGTCATAGGTCGGCGTGCCAAGATTGAACTTGATGCGCATGTCGACGACCGGCACGATGATGCCGCGCAGGTTCACCACGCCCTTGATGAATTCGGGCGCGTTGGCGATGCGGGTGACGGTTTCATAGCCGCGGATTTCCTGCACATTCAGGATGACGACTCCGTACTCCTCCTCGCCCAGAGTAAAGGCAAGGAATTCGTCGCCCTTACCGGTTTCTGCAATTTCGCTTACCGTATCTCCTTATCATCCGCTGTACGGATTTTCTGAATGTCATAAGAATTTACCTACAGAAATCAGGATAGTCCATCTGTTTCTTCGTAGCAACAAGTGGGTGACTGATTTTGATCCGGGTCGCTGGAAAGCGCTGGAGATACGTCAAATTGGGGTACTAATACAAAAGTCTTCCAGTGACATGATGACGTACTAGTTGACGTACTAGTGCTTCAACGGGCGCCAGCGACTGCGATGCATACCTTGGTGAAAAAGCCATACCGATTGTCAGCATCGACGGTTATTGGCCGATTGTTGCCCCTAGCGAGCTTCGCGCCACTGCCCGATTCTCGGAATAAAGCTGCCGGTGAAGGCGTGTACCGGAAATACTTCCTGCTGTCCCTCAGCTCTACGCGGCAAACGCATCTTCATTCGAAGACATTATGCTCATAATGTCGATGTTCTTGGCCATCCGGCTTTGTGAAGCATAGACATTCACTAAGCGCTCCTTTTGGCAAAGAATGCGGGTGAGAAATCCGCCTCCCACCGGCACCAAAGATTTTCCATCTTATTGACGAATTGTCCAAAATTCGATGCTCTTAAAATTCAATGGCTTAGCGCCTCGAAATTTTCCAACTTAATTGTCGGGAACCAATTGCCACGCCAAACTTCACATTACACGTGCGATCGGTAAGTGCCACAGGCGAATGCAACTTGTAACGAGGAACCGCGACACGCGACTGGAGCGAACATTCTGGCCATTATTCCTTACCGAAGCGGCGGCGCTACGCATAGACAGACGCCGTCAGGAAAGCGATGCCCATGCCAATCGGGAATCTGATTTCCGTCACATCGCGGTCACAAAGGCACGGTAAGATCCGCCTATCTGCTGCAAATGCAACCGATATGCATTGCGGCCGATGTGGCGCCCTATCGAGCAGATCACGCTGACAGCCAGACGGCGAGCCAGGATCTCGGATAGGGCGTTATCTTTTTGGAAGGCGATATGGTAGGTGGTGCTCCATTTCCTTTCCGTTGGGCACAACGGGAAGACTTCCCCGAGCCTAGCCCCTCTGCGCGGAACTGAATGAGAGACAGATTTTTGCATCGTCGACAGCGATATGCTGCCACGGCGCGGTTCCATATAATATGCGTGATACTGGGGTATATCATCGGTCCCGACCCCAGCCTCATACCCTAAGAATGCATTACGCCTTATCCCCACGCACGTTCTTCTTCAGTCATTATTTTTATACCGGCCTGCGCATCGGCGCCGGGATTGTGGGCCTGGCTGCAATTGTCACATGGTTCACCGACACAACTGTCGGCGTGACGGTCGCGACAGGCGCGCTGTGCGCAAGCCTGATGGATCTCCCTAGCCCGCTGCGCCATAAGTTCGTCGAGATGCTCTCAAGCGTGCTGGTCTGTTCTCTGATATCGCTTATCGTCGAATTGTGCGCGCCAGCCCACCAGCTATTGGGCCTTGTCATTGGCGGCGTGAGCTTTGCTGCCAGTATGCTGGTCGCCTTCGGCAGGAAGGCGATGCCGCTGCAGTTTGCGGCGTTGTTTGCCATGTTGTTGTCCGAAAACACTCCGACCGGCCCCGGCCACGCTGCTATCAATACCGTCTTGTTCTTCGCGGGCGGCATGGCCTATCTTGGCTACGCACTGGCGGTGACCTGGATTCTGCGCGATCGCATCAAGCAGCAAGTGTTGGCGGAGGCACTGGTCGAGCTTGCGCGCTACCTCAAGATCAGGGCCGGGTTCTATGCTCCCGAGACAGCCCTGCAGCAACAGTTCCAACAGCTGGTGCGGCAGCAGACCGTGTTGGCGGAGAAGCAACAGGCTGCGCGCGAACTGGTATTGCGTGGCAGCGTGCGCCAGTCGCGGGGAAATTTGCTGCAGGTCCAATACGCGATGCTGGACCTGTATGAGTGCGTGCTATCGATGCATGCCGATGTCGATGCGCTTCGCACGGCATTCGATGGCGGCGAAGTGTTGTCCTCGCTACAGCGGCTGGCGGCGGCGATCGCGTCCGACGTGGAGTCGGTCGCGTATGCAATGGCACGCAACCGGCCGATCCGATCCCAATTGGAGTGGCGCGCCGAGCTGCAGATTCTGGAAGGGGGGCTACAGCAAGACGCAAGACCAGATGGATCGCATGCGCTCCTGCATGACACCATTGGGAAAGTGCACGACATGCTACATCTACTGCAGCGTCTGCACGCGGCAACGTTCGCCAGCAACCTGTCGCCGCCGGCTGCGCACACTCCCCGGGTGGCACCGTCCCTGACGCGTCAACGCTATGGGCTGGGCGTCATCGCGTCTGAATTGCGCTGGAGATCGCCTACCTTCCGTTACGCGGTACGCGTTGCACTCGCGGTGACGACGGGATTTTTCGCAGGCAGGATCATGCCGTACGCCGCGTACGGTTATTGGATCGCCCTCACCGTCGCAGTGATCATGAAGCCGAATTTCAGCATGACTCGCCGACGCCGGGCAGATCGCGTTGTCGGCACCTTCCTCGGCTGCATCCTGACGGCGGCGGTCTTGCACTTCGTACACTCGCCAACGATCCTGCTGGCGCTGCTGTTTGTTGCCACTGTCGCCGGCCCCACCTTCCTGTATGTCAAATACCGCTATACGGCAATTGCCGCGACAGTGCAGGTGCTGATTCTGATCGGCCTGACCTCGCCCTCGGTCGCGCATGCAGTCAACGAACGGCTGCTCGATACCCTGGTCGGCGCGGCCATTGCAACGATCTTCAGTTATGTGCTGCCTTCCTGGGAATTCCAGACGATCCCACGTCTGGTAGCACAACTGCTACGCGCGAACCGCGCATATCTCGTCGCATGGCGCGACCTGCTGCAAGAAAAAGAGTCCGGCGACTTGCGCTACCGGGTCGCGCGCAAGCACTTCCTGGACAGCATCGCTGCCCTCTCCGGCGCCATCGAACGCATGCAGGACGAGCCAGCGGACAAGCGGATGACGCCAAAGGAAATCAACTGGTTTGCGGTCCAGAGCTATTTGCTGGTCGCCCATTGTGCCGCGATCCGCGCGCAGGTGGCGCGCTATCGGCAAGACGCCTCAGCCGGAGAAGTCGGCGACCGGATTGGGCAGGCGTGGCGCATCGCCGATGCCTATTTACAGTCGGCCCAGGAGGCGTTGCGCACCGCGAAAAACGGTTCCGGAACAGTAGGTGCCGGACAGTCGCCGACATTACCATCGAAGGCACCGATCGTGCTGGCGGGCGGGCCACACATCACCCCGATATGGCCGGGCTGGGCGCCGATAGATCGACGCATCGAATACCTGGTCCGGGAGGCGCAACAGCTGGCAACATTGACGTCGTCGCTCGCCACCGCATTCTCGCCTACGCCGCTCGGTGCCTCACGAGGACGTCCCCTCTCCAGCGGCCATTCTTGACAGCGCCGGCCAAGTTGACATGGGGCTGATGCCTGACGCACTAATGTCACTTTCGGTCAGTACATATTCGTTAAGAGTAATAGGGAAATTTTTTCCGCATCTTGATACCGCTCTGCGGTAACGACAGCCTGGCGTGATGCGGTATTCGAGCGCCATGAATTAATTTCATGGCAGGCGGTTGCGCGCTAAACAGCCAGGCCTGCTGCAGTGGTACCGACCGCCGTTGGTGTCATTGGGCCAGACGCGGGCACACCTGTCGTTCTTGCGGAACGCGGCCATGGGGCTGACTGCTGCTGTTGCCGCTGGTAGGGCCTCTGGTCTGGCCGCTGCAGCGTCGGGCCGGGACAACGGCGGGACTGGGGGGAGCGCTGTACCGCTGCCACGAAAGCAGTCCTTGTTGCGGGTTGTCGCTGCGTCAGGACAGCGGCGGGCTGGTCGTTTGCCAGGCGCGAATACGCCGTGCGGTAGACTTCCCGCAAGAAACAGAGCGGCCCAGCTGCTGCCGCGAGCCTTTCCGTACGTCTCTGCAGACGACGACCGGCGCCCGGCGCGTCCCCTCCCCTGCCTTGCCGACCTTTCCCCTACCCCGGTGCGCCCTGCCCATGCTGAGCCTGATCAGGGCATCGGCGAAGCGCGCCGCGCGCGTGACGGCCTGTGCATTTCTGAGTATGATTTCTGCGCCTTCTTGCATCGGGAAAAGCTATGGAAGTGGATCCCCTTGACGTCATCGTACAAGCGAACGAGCGCAGCGCCTAACAGGCCGCGCAAGATCGGGCGAACTCACGGTTGAACACCCTGGTCGCGATCACGGTATCCTTACTGGCTACATTCATGGGCGTATGCAAGGTCAAGGATGACAACATCGTGCAGTCGATGCAGCAGGCCCAGGCAAACAAGATCGACCATTGGGCGTTCTATCAGGCACGCAATATTCGCGAGGAGGTCGCTAAAGCGACCGTGGTGCAACTGCAGCTTGCGGCCGCCGGCGGCACCGACCGGTCCCGCTACGACGAAACGATCAGCAATACTAAAAGCTCGCCGAGGAGCAAAACCGCAAGAAGAATGAACTGAAGGCGTTGGCTGATCAGGATCAGAAGGCCTATGACGACGCCAATTTCCGTGACGACCAGTTCGATCTTTCCGATGCGCTGCTGGCGATTGCGATTTCGCTGTTGGCCGTGACCTCGCTCACCCACAAGCGCTGGCTGTTTGCGGTGGCGATGGTGCCAACAGGGTTCGGCATACTCATGGGCCTCGCCGGTTTGTTAGGCTGGTCGATTCATCCGACGTCGCTTATTCGCCTGTTGTCCTAGTACGGCCAATCTGCCACGATGTCAGCCATGGAAAGAGGAAGCAACGTCTCTCGATCTGGCCGAGACCGGCATCACGACACCGGTGATCGGTGTATTTTCTGCTGCCATGCGGTGCGTAGTTTGGGAATTAGGCACGGCTATCGCCTTTTCCTGAAGATCTCGCGGTGACCGCAGACATTTCAGCGAGCATTAGCCGAAAGCCGACCTAACCAAGGTCGAATTTCAGCCGTACGCCCTTTCACGCCGATAGAGACACTGAAGCAGAGTATTCAAGGCGTAATTCATTGGCGCTGTTTTCACGCGGCCTCGTCCCTAACGGACACTGTATTGTGACAATACCGGACGCACGGCGCTATTTAATGCAGCCCTTATCGCCACATATGCCCCAAGCCGCCAGAACTGGTACCCCAACAATCAATAGAGCGCCATCCCTAGCCACAGTAAGTGGCGTTAGAAGAGCTTTTGCTTGTGTCGACAGCCCCTCAGAAACCTTGGCAGTATAGGAAACTGAAACGGACTTCATTTCAGGAATTGTCTTGAGATTAGCAGCAGAATACCTAGTTCCCTTTAGGGAAATTTTATGAAGCCATAGACTTCTTCCTTCCACCGCAGAAACAAAGCCTAATGTAGCCGCCTGCCGTCTATCCTGTTCGGAATCTAGGCTTGTGGGAATCATTAAATACGCGGTTACCCATACCCTCGGATCATCGGAGGCATCAATCTCTATAGTCCTCAGTACGACAGACGAGCGCCACGTTGCCTTCAGAATACCTTCCATTTGCGGATTAATGTCTACGACATAGTGATAGTCGTGTCCAAGGGCAATGATTTTTTATAGTCCGCTGAGAACAAAAATGCACTAATTTGCTCATCGTGCGGTTTCCTATGCTCTGAAAGTATTTTTTCCGTCGCACCGCATGCAGAAAGAAGAGCAGCTAGCATGGCAAAGCATGCACGAATAGCAACTCGTCTTGCTCTCATTAATCAATGTTCCCATTGGATTAGCCAAATATAGAGGTAAGCAGTAGACACGACACACTCGTGAGGCAATTAAAATAGCATAGCAACTACGAAGGGCAGCTTAGGTCGGCTCTTGTCTGTTTTTCTGGCCTACTGGACCGACCGGTATTAAATGTCTTTCAGACGATAGCCAGGATGGGGCGATGTGGAGCTGCCGACCGAGGGTGTGTAAAAACCTGGTTTTGCCGCTAGACCAGCACGAAATAGCGGAATAAAAGAAAAGCGCCTCGTGCATGTTATGGTCGTGTCGTTCGATTTTCACGTTCTCACATAGTCTCGACCCGAAGCGGGCGTCTAGGACGCGCCGCCCATGGCATGACTGCCAGTGCACTGCCATGCCTGACAGGAATCGACGTCAAAACGTGGCAGTGTATCGGAGCGTGGCCCCACTCATATTCTTGCCCCCACTCAAATCCCGCACGGC